>JAQGOC010000269.1 GCA_028293805.1 Gammaproteobacteria bacterium | reverse complement strand
AGGCCATGATCCGCATCGACATGTCCGAGTTCATGGAGCGGCACTCGGTGGCCCGGCTCATCGGCGCCCCTCCCGGCTATGTCGGTTATGAGGAGGGCGGCTATCTCACGGAGGCCGTCCGCCGCCGGCCCTATGCCGTCATCCTTCTGGACGAAGTGGAGAAGGCGCACCAGGATGTGTTCAACGTGCTGTTGCAGGTGTTGGACGACGGCCGGCTCACGGATGGCCAGGGACGTACGGTCGACTTCCGCAACACCGTCATCATCATGACCTCCAATCTCGGCTCGCAGATCATCCAGGAGCACGCCGGCGAGGAGAACTACGCCCGCATGAAGACTGCGGTGATGGAGATCGTGCAGCAGAGCTTCCGGCCGGAATTCATCAACCGCATCGACGATATCGTCGTGTTCCATCCTCTGGGCGGCGAGCAGATCCGCGCGATCGTCGACATCCAGCTCACTTACCTGCGCGCGCGGCTGCAGGAGCGGGACATGGACCTCATCCTCGACGATGCGGCGCGCGATCTGATTGGCGAGGCCGGTTTCGACCCGGTGTACGGTGCGCGGCCGCTGAAGCGCGCCATTCAGCAGCAGATCGAGAATCCGCTGGCGCAGAAGATCCTGCAGGGGAGCTTTTTGCCGGGGGATCGGATACGGGTGACGGCCCGTAACGGGCAGCTCGTGTTCGAAAAGGCGAGCTGACCGGGCGTCCGAGGCACAAGGCCGTTTTTCCGTTGGCCTAAACCTCGAAGAGGCCGGGTCGTCCTGCCGGGCTCCAGTATAATCGTGCTCCCCACCTCCCAAACCGATAACAACCCATGCCGTTCTACGAATACGAATGCCAGAGCTGCAAGTTCTACACGGAGGTGATGCAGAAGATCACGGATGCACCCCTCGCGAAATGTCCCTCCTGCGGTAAAAAGGCGCTGCAGAAGCTCGTCTCCGCGCCGGTCTTTCGCCTCAAGGGCGCCGGCTGGTACGAAACGGACTTCAAGTCCGACAAGGAGAACAAGCGCAATCTGGCGGGCGGCGACAAGGAGGAGCCCAAGGCGGAGACCAAGTCCGACGCCAAGTCCGACGCCAAGACCGACTCGAAACCGGCGCCGGCCGCCGAAACCAAGTCCGCGCCTGCGGAGCCTGCGGAGCCCAAGCGCAGGAGTGCTTCCGCCAGCAAGTCCGCCGGGCGCTCGCCTCCGCCAAAAGGTAGGAGTAAGCCCGCGGCTAAAGCTCCAAGCAGGGCTCCAAGCAAGGCCAAGCCCAAAGCCAAGGGCAAGTCCAAGGGACGGCGGTGAGGTTTAACGGTAGCTTGCGGTGAGCTCGAGCGGGAATGTCGTGAACCCGGGCGGAAAAAAGTGGACGCTGCGGCGGTATCTCGTCGCGGGGGTGCTCGTGTGGGTGCCGATCCTGGCAACCATCTGGGTGGTCAGCTTCATGCTGCACATCATGGATCGGACGCTATTGCTCCTGCCGGTGGCGTACCGGCCAGAGACCGTAGTGGGGTTCGCGTTGCCGGGGCTGGGGGCTGTGTTCGCGCTTGCCGTACTGCTACTGACGGGGCTGCTGGTTACGAACCTCATCGGGCGACGCCTCATCGTCTGGGGGGAAGAGCTGCTCAACCGCATTCCGGTGGTGGGGTCGGTTTATGGCGGGGTGAAGAGCTTCGCCGAGAGCGTGTTTTCGCAGTCGAACTCCTTCCGGAAGGTCGTGATGGTGGAATATCCGCGCGCGGGCGCGTGGAGCATCGGGTTCATGACTGCTGAGAATATGCCGGAGATTTCGCAGAGGCTGGGGGTGCAGCATGTCTGCGTTTACATCTCCGTTGCGCTGAACGCCACGGCGGGGTATCTCGTCATCGTGCCCAGGAGTCAGGTTGTGGAGCTCGACATGAGTGTCGATGCCGCGATGAAGATGATCATCACTTGCGGGGTCGTGGTGCCGCCGGCGCCGGTGGAGAGGGCACAGATCGCCACGCCTCTGGCTTGAGCGGCGGGACGGCAGAGGCCGGAACGATCGCCGGTCCGGATCGAATCGCCGCATCGGAATAATAATAAGAAGTGGCTGCGTTTGGCTCTGCGGCCGCTTGGGCCGTCGCGCCCGGACACCCGGCAATCAAGGCCTTGAGCGGTCCTAGTTGCGGGGGGGTGGGGGGCTCCGTAACATCGCGCGCCTTATGCGTTCACATTACTGCGGTCAGGTAAACGAGAAGGTCATCGGGACGGAAGTCGCGGTGGCCGGGTGGGTACATCGGCGTCGCGATCATGGCGGGGTGATCTTTGTCGATCTCCGCGATCGGGAGGGGCTGCTGCAGATCGTTTTCGATCCGGATGCGGCGGAGATGTTCAAGGAGGCGGAGCGCCTGCGCAATGAGTTCGTCGTTCGCGTGAAGGGGCTCGTGCGGGAGCGGCCGGCCGGGACGGTGAATACGAATCTCGGCTCCGGGCGGGTTGAGGTGCTGGCCAGGGAGCTGGAGGTGCTGAACAAGTCGGAGCCGCTGCCATTCCAGCTCGATGAGACCGTGGGGGAGGAAGTGCGGTTGAAGTACCGCTACCTCGACCTGCGGCGGGACGTGATGAGTCAGCGGCTACGGCTGCGGCATCGGATTACGCGGGCGATGCGGAGCTATTTGGATGGGAATGGCTTCATCGATCTCGAGACGCCGATGCTCACCAAGGCGACGCCCGAAGGTGCGCGCGATTACCTCGTTCCCAGCCGGACGCACCCGGGGAAATTCTTCGCGCTGCCGCAGTCGCCGCAGATCTTCAAACAGCTGTTGATGGTGGCCGGGTTCGACCGGTATTACCAGATCGTGCGGTGTTTCCGCGACGAGGATCTGCGCGCGGATCGGCAGCCGGAATTCACGCAGCTCGACATCGAGACGTCCTTCCTCACGCAGGACGACATCATGGGGATCATGGAGGGGCTCGTGCGGCACTTCTTCAAGGAAGTGTTGGGCGCCGAGTTGCCGAATCCTCTGCCCCGCATGACGTATGCGGAGGCGATGCGCCGTTATGCTTCGGACAAGCCGGATCTGCGGATCGCGCTCGAGCTCGTCGACGTCGCGGATCTGGTGAAGGACTGCGACTTCAAGGTGTTTGCCGGACCGGCCAGGGATCCGCAAGGGCGGGTCGCGGCGCTGCGCGTGCCGGGCGGCAGTTCGCTTCCGCGGTCACAGATCGACGAGTACACGGCCTTCGTCGCGCGATACGGTGCGAAGGGGCTCGCCTACATCAAGGTCAACGAGCGCGCGAAGGGCCGCGAAGGGTTGCAGTCGCCGATCGTGAAGTTCCTGAACGATGCCGCGGTCGCGGGCATTCTCGAGCGCACGGGCGCGCAGGATGGCGATCTGGTGTTCTTCGGCGCCGACAGCTCCAAGGTCGTCAACGATGCGATCGGTGCTCTGCGCTTGAAGGTCGGACATGATCTGAAGCTGGTGCAGGAAGGATGGCGGCCGCTGTGGGTCGTGGACTTTCCCATGTTCGAGTGGGACGGCGATGCCAAGCGTTGGGTCGCCATGCATCACCCGTTCACCTCGCCGAAGAATGAGGATGCGGCGGCGCTGCGGGCGGATCCGGGCAACGCCACCGCCAGGGCTTACGACATGGTGTTGAACGGCTCCGAGATCGGCGGCGGGTCGGTGCGTATTCACCGCCAGGAAATGCAGTCGACCGTGTTCGATTTGCTCGGAATCGCAGCCGAGGAGGCGCAGAAGAAGTTCGGCTTCCTCCTCGATGCGCTCAAGTACGGTGCTCCCCCCCATGGAGGCATCGCATTCGGGCTGGACCGGCTCGCGATGTTGATGGCGGGCGCCGACAGCATTCGTGAGGTCATCGCTTTCCCGAAGACGCAGACGGCAGCGGATCCCATGACGGATGCGCCGACGGAAGTGAGTGAGGCGCAGCTGCGCGAGCTGCACATCCGGGTGCGGGTGCCGCAGCCCACCTGATCCGAAGCGTGCTTTCCGTAAGGTTGCGCGTTCGCGCCGCGCGCAACCTGCACGGTTGCCTCAGAGACGCCTGCGTCGCGCGTAGTCGTTTCAATACTCGAACTGGTACGCGATTCCGACACTGCTCCCCGGATCGTTCTCCGGCGTCGTTCCCTGCGCTGACGCGGAGCCATTACCCAGTCGCGTCTGCAGCTTGAGGTGCTTCGAGAGGTCCACGTTGACGGCCAGCTGAGTAGTGCCCGTCGTGCTCTCCTTCACGCCGACGAACACGCGACTGGACACATATCGCCCGGCTTCGATGGTCGCGCCTGAACTGGATGTGCCGGTCGCACCAGTGGTGGTCCCGCTGCCGACCGACAAGCGGTCGAGTCCCAGAGCCTTCTGAATCTTCGCGACAGGATTCAATCCGCCGCTCCCACCGCCACTGAGTGTGGCCAGTGCCGCTCCGATCTGCACGACCTGCAGCGCTGTGAGTTGCGAGGCGCTCTGGCCGAACAACAGCCGTGCCAGGATCTCATCCTGCGGCAGGTCGGGAGTGCTGCTGAGCTCTATCTTCGGCGAGTCCGCAAGCCCCGTGATGCGTACTGTGGCGGTTACAGTGCCGGCCGTTGGATCGGCAACAGTCGTCTGCGCCGTGAAATCCAGAGTCGGGTCTATCTTGTTCTTGAGTCCCGCTCCATTGAACGTCACGCTGCCCTGGCTGAAAGTGAGCTGACTGCTCGCGAGCGCGAACGTGCCGCGCTGCAGATCGAAGCTGCCGCTCACCTGGGGTGTATCGGTTGTGCCGCGCACGCGGATGCGCCCCCCGAGCTCTGCGTCGAGACCACGCCCCTTGACGAGGACTTGGCGGGGCGCATCTACGGTGACGTCCAGACCGATGATCAGCGGCTTTTGGCTGGGGGTGGGCGGCGGCCGCCCCGGGCGGCGGACATCGAGCACGGCGACATTGGGCGGCAAGCCGCTCGGGATCTCGACATCGGCGCGATTTACATGAATCGTGCCGGCCACATCGAGTCGCTCGCGGGCGGTCCCGGTGACCTGAATATCCGCATTGAGATTGGCCGTTATGATGCTGCTCGCGATCGGCTGAGCATCCTTGGCTGTCACCTTGATGTTCACGGGTATGCCCGGCTGCAACACGCCCACGGTGCCAGTCAGCGACACGTTGCCGGGCGACGCGCGCGCTGTCAGGCTCTCGATGCGCAGCAGACCATGGCTGCCGGTGATCTCTCCGGTGATATCCGAGAGATTCGTGCCCTGGGTGTAGTCGCGCACACTTGCGTTCGCGATGCGAATGGTCCCACCGATCTCCGGCGCCGCCGCAGAGCCCGTTACGGTGGTGTCGATCGTGAGCCCGCCCGCCACATGTCTCCCGCTTGCCTCCACAATCGGATTGAGCAAGCCAACATCGAGACTTCCGGCTAGTTTCAGGTCCAGCGCGCCATCCTGGGCGAGGGGAGCGCGTCCACTGAGTGTCAGTCGGGATGTGCTGCCGGCTGCGAGTTTGACATCGAGCAAGGCTGTATTGCCCATCAAATCCGCCCCGGCGTGGAGGTCAACCGCAGGCAGTCCACGCGCTGCCTCGTTAGCCGAGCGCATGCCGATGGCTTCCAGGTGTACCTTGCCTACGGGGGCAGAAGCGCTTCCCTGCACCTGCGCGTCAGCCTGGATCGTACCGTTGGCCAGCAGCCCGGGTACGAACGCATTGATCAATTCCGGCTTGAGTTGCCGGAGCGAAGCGTGCACATCCAGCGCCGGGGAGATGCGACCGTCCACGTCGAGCACGGCCTGCTGCGCCCCGAGTTTAAATCCGGAAATGGAGAGGCCATCGGCGAAGGACAACTTCGCCGGCGACAGCAGCCGCATCGTCTGGCCGTGATACGTGGCCTCGGCGCTCGCCAGCTGCAGCTCATGCGCCGTCATGTTCAGCTGGCCCGTGGAGGTCACACTCGCGGGCTCGCCTCCAATGCCTGGCGATTGCAGGGCGAGCCGCAGACTCAACGCGTTCATGGTGCCGGTGGCGGCCAACTGCGCATTGGCCGCAACACCGCTGGTCACCACATCGTGGGCGTCGAACTGAAGCTGCGCGCGCGAACTGCCCCCGCCGGGTGTCAACGTGAGGCTGCCCGCGACATTGCCCTGGATGTGGGTGCCGAGGAGTCTGTCCAGATCGGCCAATTGACCCATGCGCAGGCGCAGGTTCCCCTGCGCCCGGGCAAGCTCCGCGCCGCTCGCCAGGTCGCCTTCGATATGCGCACTTTTCCAGTCGGCATGGCGAATGACGGCGTGCACCGAATCACCCGTCCCGCGCTCGAGGGAAACGTCGAGCAGCAGCGGTGCACCATCGAGATTCCCATGCGCCTCCATCGTGCCGCGGGGTGCTTTCGGCAAACCGTCCGCGCGTACGCTGGCGGACACAGTACCGGTCGGAGACCCGCGGATCGAGAGCGTCGATGTCACATCCAGTGCGGCGGACAACGCGTTGCTCGGTCCGTTCGCTTTCCCGGACAGCGTCAGGTCTCCGGCGAGCGTGGGTGAGAGCGCTGCCAGATCGGACAGACTGAGCTCCCAGCGTGCATTCAGTTCTTGCGCCGCGGTTCGCGCTGCGCTGCCGTTCAATGACAGCGACAGCGTGTGGCCCGTCAACGTCAACTTTTCAATCGTGACGTTTTGATCCGTCAGCGCCGCCGTAAGCTGCATTCGAGTGTTGCCGCCGCGCAGTGCGCCCGCCCAGATCGCATTTCCGCCATCGATACCCGCCGTGGCCTCGGCAGATAAATGGGTTGACGCGCTATTTCGTGTGACCTGCGCTTTTAGGGTGGCGTCGCCGTGCACCGTCTGCCCGGCGAGCGCGGCGAACGGTGTTAGATCCGGAAGACGCAAATCCAGCTGCGCGCTTTGCTGGCCGGCGGTGATAGCGTGCGCGCGCAGTGTGAACAGACGGTGCGTCGCCGTGAATTCAAGCGGTCGACTGGCCTCGTTCATGCGCATGGAGCCGTCCAATGCCAGCGGCGCATCCTGCAGGAGCTTGGGCTGCGGACCTGGTATGGTTAACCCATCGACCACGGCGTGCGCCGTCAACATCCCGCCGGCAGCCCTGAGGTTCGCATTCACCGCCGCTAGGTGCGTCCCGCCGGGAACTTGCAGCTGTTTGACCTCCAGGCGTCCGTCGGCCGCGGGTGTCTTCATCGTGCCGTGCCAGCGCCCTTGCAACGCGATGCTCTGCCACCCAAGCCCAGGATAGGGCGCCATCTCGGGCGCGTTCAGGGAATAGTCGAGATCCGCCGAAGCCTCGACGAGATTGATCCTGCCCTGGGCACGACCGCGCAAGGGTCCCGCATCGAGCGTGAGCTGGATGTCTTCCGCTGCGCGCGGGCCGCTCACCTTCGCAAACACCGAGAGCGCGCCCAGCCCGGGAACCTTCAGGAGATTTTCCAATGGGCCATTCGCCGGCTCCTGGAGCTTCAGCGTTGCATCCATGCGCGCCGCGTTGAATTGCAACTGCAGCTCATAGTCGCCGCTTCCCCCCGTGCGTTGCGCCTTAACTATGGCACTCGCGTCCTGCACTGAGCGCAGGTGGGCGCTCGCGTGCACGACGAGAGAAACGGGTGCGCCCGCAAGCTCTGGCCCGAGCTCCAAGGTGTCGACCGACAGACGAGTGAGGTCGGTGTGCGGAATCGATAACGGACCGCTGGGCTTCTGGTCCGGCTTGGGGATGGGCTGGCGCTCGATATGCAACAGGCCCACGTGCAGGGTATCCACGAGCACGTGGCGTGTGAGGAGCGCGGAGGGCGACCAGCGCAGGGAAATGCGCTCCGCGAACAACCAGACGCCGCGCTCGTCGCTGAGCTGCAATCGGTCCAAGTCCAGGGCGGCAGGGAAAGATCCACTCAGGCCCGACAGTTGGACGTGGCCGTCGGTGAGGCGGGCCGTCATCCGCTCGAGGAGTGCCCGGCCACCCTGCGTGTTGCCGATGATCAGCACGGCAGCTATCAGCGCCCCCAGCAGCAGCGCCAGCGCGGCCACGGTCCAGGCAGAGATTCTCAGTGCACGAGGCATCAGAAGGCCTGTCCCAGTCCGATATAGACCTCGAACGCATCGTCGGTATAACGGTGCTGGATACTGTTGTAGCGGCGCCGCAGTGGCAGGGCAAGATCCACGCGTATCGCCCCGATTGGGGTGTAATACCTCACTCCCGCGCCGGCTCCGAACATGAGCGTGCCCGCCAGAGGGTTCAGATTAGCGCTGACCTGTCCACCATCCACGAACACTGCCATGCCCAGATTCGTGCCGATGCGCTGGCGGAATTCGACGGTACCGACGCTGATTGCGGTACCGCCAATCGGGTTGCCGCTGACGGCAAACGTCGGGCCGACCGACTGGTATCGATAGCCGCGGATCGTGCCGCCGCCGCCGGCATAGAAACGCTGATCGGGCGGCAGACTGGTTTGGCTGGCGCCTGCGGCCAAGCCGCCCAGCGCGCGCAGCGCCAGTACACTGCGCCCCGGATCGCGGCTCAGACCCAATCCCAAACCCTTCAAGTCGAAGTAGGCCGCGATGTTGGCCTGCGTGATGACAAACTGGGTATTCGGACTGCCGATCGATAGGGTAGGTGTTACGGTTAATGAGGCGCGCATCCCGTGGCGCGCATCCTCGAGTGGTGATTCGAGTCCGGTGGAGTTGTATAGCACGCTGAGCGGGAGCGCGAGCAGCGTGTAGTGATACGTGGTGCGCTGAAGCTGGACGCCCGGCAGCAGCGTGCCGTCGGGTCCGAGGCACGGCTGCGGATTGCCTTGCTGGTCGATACACTGCTGGTTAATGCTCTCCTGGTTGATGCGTTCCTCCTCCGCCGAAACGCCGGCACTGGCGCTCCAGATACTGGAGAGTTTACGGTTCACCGTCACGCCGCTCGTGAATGCGGTCTGGTCATAGGCTTCCAACGACTGCTTGAGCGCACCGACCGCAACTTGCAACGACTGATCCCGCTGTTTGAAGTCGGGTATGAGGTACTTCGCACTCGTGTCATAGCCCATGCCCGTGGTCGCGGTGGCGCCGCCCAGATTGATCGCCGAAGCAGCCAGAGTCAGCTGGTCGGCCTTGCCCGACACGTTGCGGTTGGTCCACGTGACGCCAGCGCTGCCGCCCAGATCGCTGGAATACGCTGCGCTGAGGCTTACACCGTGTTGCGGTCGCTCGCGCGTCCTGAACGTAAGGGGCACTCGGCCGGAGCTGTCGGCCTTTGTGCCGACGTCCACGCTGACCGCGGAGAAGACGGCGAGTCCCAGGAGGTCCCTACGCGCGTGCTCGATCTTGGTCGCGCCGTACAGTTCACCTGTATGGACGAGGAGCCGGGCGCGTACGAACGACTCGTGCACAAGCCGCAAGCCGCTGATCGCGATCTCGCCGATCTGTACGGGAGATCCCACCACGACATGGAATCTGACATCCAGCACGCGATTGGGCGGGTCCTCATAGGCGACCGGAGGGTCTACTTTCGCGAATGCATAGCCCTGATCCTGAAGCGCGGCCAGCAGCCGTTGGCCTCCGGCGAGAACTTCGGACGCCACCGCCGGCATTCCGCTCGTGAGGCCGAGCGCGCCTTGCGCCGCCTTCGGCACTTCGCCGTCGATCTCGATGTGTCGCAGGTGATAGAGCGGTCCGATACTGAAGGTGATCTTCACCTGTGCCTCATTTCCCGGCGCCCGCGCGCTCAGCTCGTCGCCCAGTCTCGGATCATCGAGCGGCAAGCCGTCAATCCTGATCTCCACATAGCTCTGGTAATACCCGAAGCTGTCCAACACCGTCTTGAGCCGCTCGAGGTCGCCCTGGCCGCGGCCGATCAGCCCGAAGGGACTGACAGGCGCCGACTTGCGCAGTGTCAGCAGCTCGGAAGTCGCCTTGAGTGTCGCGTCCAGCGTACTGTCGCCGGTCGACGCCATATCCACGCGATAGGGCTGCGGATCGGCGGCGTACGCCGGAGAGGCTGCGCACAGCGCGATCGCTGTCAGCATCAATACTGCGGCGACGCTGAAGCGTGTCGCTACGCCGATCCCGCCGGAGGCCCGCTCAATGGCTTGCCACAGCAGAGCGAACAGCAGCCGGATTCTCGCGCCGGACCTATTGCTCACTTGCGCGCCGGCGCGATACTTCGCACTGCCATTTCTTGTTAATGTCGGCATCAGATGGGGGTTCCCGTCGGAGGATCATTACTGTTGAGCAGTACCGCGGTGGACGTCGTTTATGTTCATGGATTGTGGATGTCGGGCGGCGAGTCACTTTTTCTGCGCCGCCGGCTTTCGAATGAGTTCGGTCTTCAGGTGCACCCATTCCGCTATTCCGCGGTGTCGTCGACCATGACGGAGATTACCGCACGCTTGCAAAGCTTCGTGCGGGCATTGGAGGCGCCGAGCGTGCATTTCGTCGGCCACAGCCTGGGCGGACTCGTGATCTATCGTTTTCTCGAGCACTATCCCGAGCAGCCCCCCGGCCGCGCCGTGTTCCTGGGCACCCCGTGTATCGCCAGCCGCGCCGCCGAGCAGGCCGGCCAGATTCGGCTCGTGGCGTCGCTGATGGGCCAGCCGGTGGCGGACGAGCTGTTGCAGCCTCAAGACCGCCGCTGGACGCTGGATCGGCCGCTGGGAATCATTGCCGGCTCCCAGGCGCTGGGCGTCGGCCAAATCCTCGCGCAATTCGAAGAGGATTCCGACGGGACCATCGCGGTAAGCGAGACGCGCCTGCCGGGCGCTACGGACCACCTCGTGCTGCCTGTGAGTCATCTGGGAATGCTGGTATCCCCGCGCGTGGCACGGGAGACCGGCATGTTCCTGCAGGAGGGGCGGTTTTCGCTCGGCTAGAAACGGATCGGGCCCGACGGGCACCGCGCGACCGGCGAACGTCTCCCGAAAAGGTTTCTGCGCTCAGGCGCCTACGGTGTGAAGGTCACTTCCGCTCATCCAGCAGTTTGCGCAGCCCATAAAGCGCCTCGAGCGCCGCTTTCGGCGAAAGCTCGTCGGGATCGATTGCGGCGAGCGCGGAATGGATCTCGTCCGGGACAGGTTCCGGTTGCGCCGGTGCCGCGAACAATGGGAGTTCCTTTTGAGCCGATCCGGCGCGGCTGCCGCCAGGGCCATTATTCCGATCCCGCTGCGATTCCAGCGCTTCGAGGTAGTGCCGCGCCTGCTTGATCACTTCGCGCGGGACACCGGCGAGCTGCGCCACCTGAAGGCCGTAGCTGCGGCTCGCGGGACCCTCCTTCACGGCGTGCATGAAGACGATGCCCTCACCGTGCTCCGTGGCATCCAGGTGAACATTTGCACAACCCTCGACGTCCATCGCGAGTGTGGTCAGCTCGAAATAGTGGGTCGCGAAAAGCGTAAACGACTTGAGGCGCGTGGCGATGTGACGCGCTATGGCCCAGGCGAGCGACAGCCCGTCAAACGTGCTGGTGCCGCGGCCGATCTCGTCCATGAGGATGAGGCTCCGCGGCGTCGCGTTGTGGAGGATGTTGGCCGCCTCCGTCATTTCGACCATGAACGTGGAGCGGCCTCCCGCAAGATCGTCCGCCGCGCCTATGCGCGTGAAGATGCGATCCAACGGTCCGATGATCGCGCGGTTGGCGGGCACGTAGCTGCCTATATGCGCCAGGAGCACGATCAGCGCCGCTTGGCGCATGTAAGTTGATTTTCCGCCCATGTTGGGTCCGGTGATGATGAGCATGCACCGGCCGCTCTCGAGTCGGAGGTCGTTGGGGACGAAAGGCGAGTCTGAGAAGCGCTCGACCACGGGGTGCCGTCCGCCTTCGACGGTGAGCCGCGCGTCGCCGACCAGTTCCGGTCGCGTCCACTCCAGCGAGCAAGCGCGTTCGGCGAGCGCTGCGACGGCGTCGAGCACCGAGAGAGCGTTCCCGGTGGCCTGCATAGGTCCGAGGCGGTCAATGAGCTGTGTCAGGATGACCTCGTACAGCTCCTTCTCGCGCGCCAGCGAGCGGTCACGGGCGCTCAGCACCTTGTCTTCGAAACCTTTGAGCTCCGCCGTGATGAAACGTTCGGCGGATTTGACCGTTTGCCTGCGGATGTAGTCTTTCGGAACGCGTTCGGCGTCCTTGCGGGTGATCTCGATGAAGAAGCCCTGGACGCGGTTGAAACCGAGCTTCAGCCCGGCAATGCCGGTGCGCTCCCGCTCGCGGCGCTCGAGCTCCAGAAGAAATTCGTCGGTGTGAGTGGCAATGCGTCGCAGCTCGTCGAGATCCGCGTCGTAGCCCTCCGCCAGCACACCTCCATCGCGCACGAAGGTGGCCGGCTCCGATGCGATCGCCGCAGTTAAAAGCTGCACGACCTCCTGGTGCTCATTGATCCTGCCACGCAGCTCTTGCACGAGAGGTGAGTCGATTGTCGCAAGCGTAGACCGCAGGGCGGGAAGCATGCCGAGGGAGGTTCGTAGTTGCGTGAGGTCTCGAGGACGGGCGGACCGCAAGGCAACTCGCGCCAGAATCCGCTCGATATCGCCAATGCCATGCAGGTGCTCGCGCAAGCCCTCGAAACGACGACTGTCACTTAGTGCTCCGAGAGCGTGGTAGCGCGCCCTCAACACTGCCTGATCGGTCAACGGTCGATTGAGCCAGCGGCGCAATTCGCGCGAGCCCATCGCGGTCACGCACTTGTCGATCAACGCGAAAACCGTTGCATCTGCGTTGCCGGAAAGACTTACATCCAACTCGAGATTACGCCGGGTCGCCGCGTCGATGATCAATGCGTCGGTCCGCTCTTCCACGTGTAAGCCGCGGATATGAGGCACAGCTGCCTTCTGGGTATCGCGAACGTACTGCAGGAGTGCGCCGGCCGCGCAAATGGCGAGTGGCAGCTCGTCCGCGCCGAATCCTTTGAGATCGAGTGTGCCCAGCTGGTCGGTCAGCAGCCGCGACGCGCTTGCCAACTCGAAGTACCAAGGCGGACGCGTACGAATCGCGGTGCCGTTACGCGAGATGGTTTCGTTCCCCAAGCCTTCCGAGACCAACAGCTCGGCCGGCTTCAGTCGTTCGAGCTCGGCGGCGAGCGCGAGGCGTCCCTCTGACTGCAGCACCGTGAAGCGGCCGGCGGCCAGATCCAGCCAGGCTAGTCCGAAACGATCGCCATCGCGGGCTACCGCTGCGACTAAAGTTTCCTGCCGTTCGTCGAGCAACGCTTCGTCTGTCACGGTGCCCGGCGTGATGATGCGCATCACTTGGCGCTCAACGGGGCCCTTCGCCTTCGCGGGATCCCCGAGCTGCTCGCAGATGGCAACGCTCTCGCCTTTGCGCACGAGCTTCGCGAGATAGCCTTCGACGCTGTGGAAGGGCACGCCCGCCATCGGAATGGGCTGGCCCCCCGACTGGCCGCGTGCCGTCAGCGTGATGTCCAGCAATGAGGCGGCGCGGCGCGCGTCGTCGAAGAACAGCTCGTAGAAATCCCCCATCCGGTAGAACAGCAGGATGTCCGGATGCTGGCTCTTGATGCGCAGGTATTGCTGCATCATGGGCGTGTGCTGCGAGAGGGCGGCGTCGTTCATGGCGGCGAAGGCTACAACAAGACGCCAGCGCGCTGCAGGGTGTCGACGCCCGAGAGCCATCACATGCTGATCACGGAGCCCTGGCAAGGTGGATTGGTCACAGAGGGCTGCTACCTTGTAGCCTTGCGCCATGGCTACGGACCAAGAGCTTTTCGATCTGTCCCAGCGCGTCGGAGAGCGCCTGCGCGCCGCGGGCCGGCGCCTCGCGACCGCCGAATCCTGCACCGCCGGGTGGGTCGCCAAGGCCCTTACGGATATCCCTGGCAGCTCGCAGTGGTTCGAATGCGGTTTCGTGACGTATTCCAATGCGGCGAAAATGCGGGACGTCGGCGTTGCAGCGGCGACGCTCGCTCATCACGGCGCCGTCAGCGAGGCCACCGTGCGCGAAATGGCTGCAGGCGCATTGCGGGTCTCCGGTGCTGATATTGCGATTGCGATCAGCGGCATCGCCGGCCCGGATGGAGGTACCCCGGCCAAGCCGGTCGGCACGGTCTGGTTCGGCGTGGCCTCGCGGCACGACGAGGCGGTATCGTTCCTCTGCGAGATGCAGCTGTTCGCGGGCGACCGCGAGCTCATCCGTCGCCGGTCCGTCGAGCGGGCTTTGCAGCTCGCTCTGCGAGTACAGCCTTGACGCAGTTTAAAGCGGAAGCCCGCGAGCGCGAGCGTCCGGGCGAGCCTGTCCGGCGACTGTTCTTCGCGTTGTGGCCGGATGCGGTGCTTCGGGCCGCTCTCGCCCCCGCTACTCACAAGGCAGTGAGTGCGTGTGGCGGGCGGCTCGTGCCGGCGCAGAGCCTGCACGCCACGCTCGCTTTTCTGGGCTCAGTCCCAGAAAGGCGGCTTGCGGAGCTGCAGGTGATCGCGGGACGGGTCGCGGCCGCGTTCTTTGGGGGAATGGACGCGAACTCCGTGCCGCCGCAGCTCATCTTCGACCGCCTCGAGCATTGGCGGAAGCCGCAGATTATCTGCGCGACGGTCGGCGCAGAATGTGGCGAGGGCGTCGCGGTTGCCGGCTCCCTGGCCGAGGCTTTGAAAGGGGAAACGACGGCCGCCGGTTTTATCCCGGATCTCAACAAATTCCGACCTCACGTCACACTGGCGCGAAGGGTGTTGCACCCGATTCCCGCGATGGACATCGATCCCGTGGTTTGGAGCTTCACGGAATTCGTTTTGGTTGAGAGCCGAACAGAGCCAGGGGGAGCCGTGTACCGCGTCCTGAAGTCTTTCCCTTCGGGTGATCCACAGCCGTGAGTGCTGGCACGTGCCTGTCTATCTGCTATGGCACTGGCCGGACGAGGCGAAGTTCCTCTTCGCCTGATCCACAAGGCGCTATGCAGAGGGTCCGATCAACTGCACGGCTTGTTGTGATCGGCGCGGTTTCCCTTGGCCTTCGCGTCGGCCTCCGTCATGTACTGGCCCTGCTTGGTCTTGCCGTACCAAACGTCCGAGGGGCAGTGGTACACCTTGGTCGGCGTGTTCACCCACACCATGCCAGGACCGCCGCCGGCGGCCGCCTGCGTCGTCGCTGAGCGCGGAGACGTCGTCGTGGAGTTCGGCGACGGCGTAGGGGTGGTTGCCGCCGGAACCGGTGACGCCTGCGGAGCCGGCATCGCAGAGCCGCTCGACGTCGCGCTCGGCGCCGATTGAGCCGCCTTATTGATCCCACCATGTCCACTGCAGGCACCGCGGCCGCCGTGTGGCGACGTCGTGCCGTCGTTACAGGTGACGGCAGCAGACATTTTCGCCGTATTCGCAGTGCCCGCGGATGCGGCCGAATTCTCCGCTGTCGCCGCGGCGCTCGCCGGAGCCATTGCGGAACCTGCGGTACCGGTCGCCGAGGCAGTCTTGTTGACTCCGCCATGCCCGCTGCAAGCACCGCGGCCGCCATGAGGCGAAGTCGTGCCGTCTTTGCAGGCAACGGCACCGGACGCGCGCCCTGCCGCCGGCGCAGAGTTGCTTTGCGGTGTTGCGGACCCCGCAGGCGGTGCCGGAGCAGTTGTGGGGCCAGCGCCAGTCGTGGCCGCTTTGTCGATTCCGCCATGCCCACTGCAGGCGCCACGGCCGCCGTGCGGCGAGGTAGTCCCGTCTTTGCAGGTGACGGGAGTGCTCGAATCGGCGGCGCTTGTCCCCGGAAGCGCCAGCAGCGCAGCGGCTGCCAGCGCGCCATAAACCAAGGTGTCCCATTTGCGGATTCTCATCGGCCGTACCTCCACGAAAAACGTTGAGTCTGTTGTTATGTTTGCGCCGCGGACGAACGCGCCTGGCATCAGCCGTGCAGAAACTTTTTCGCCAGGGTCGAGAGTGCGCTGCTGACATCGCCCTGGTGAACCTGACCGTTGGGGGTCAGGTGATCCACGATCTGCGGCAGAAGGCCGGACAGATGTCGCGCAACATCCGCCTGCTGCAGTCCAGTGGCCTGCGCAATCCGCCCGAGCACGCCCGAGGAGTTGAGCACGTTGCTGATCTGGTCGGGTGAGACGGGGAGATTCCGGCCGGTCCCCACCCACGATTGGACCAGATGTCCCAGGCCGCCATTCTCAAAGGCCTGTACGAGTCCGCTTAGTCCGCCACCC
>JAQGOC010000246.1 GCA_028293805.1 Gammaproteobacteria bacterium | reverse complement strand
CTGGCTCTGACCGACACCGATAAAAAGAACGCTGCGCTGTCGGTTGCCGCGCAGGCCATCCGAAGCCGGCGCGAAGCCATCATTGCCGAGAACGAACGCGATATGTCTGCGGCGTGCAGCGCGAAGTTGAGTGGCGCGCTGCTTGACCGGCTGCACCTGGATGAGAAGCGCGTCGAGGCTATCGCTCGGAGCATCGAAGACGTCCTGGCGCTTGCCGATCCCATCGGAACGACCGTCGCCGACTGGGAACGGCCCAACGGCCTGAGAATCCAACGTATCCGCGTCCCGTTAGGCGTGATAGGCATCATCTACGAAAGCCGCCCTAACGTGACGGCCGACGCAGGGGCGTTGTGTCTGAAGTCCGGTAACGCTGTCATTCTTCGCGGCGGGTCGGAAAGCCGCCTGTCCAACGCGGCCATCCATGCCTGTCTCGTGGAGGGATTGCAGGCCGCTGGGTTGCCCCCAGAGTGCATCCAGCTGGTGCCGACCATAGATCGAGCTGCAGTAGGCTATATGTTGGCCGGGATGGCCGAGTACCTCGATGTCATCGTTCCGCGCGGTGGTAAGAGTCTCGTAGCGCGGGTGCAGAAGGAGGCCCGCGTCCCGGTGATCGCGCATCTCGAGGGGAACTGCCATGTCTACATCGATCACGACGCGGATGTTCGGATGGCACGTGCGATCGCCGTGAATGCGAAGATGCGGCGCACCGGCATCTGCGGCGCCGCGGAGACGCTTCTCGTTGACAGGGCTTGCATCCATACACATCTCGCACCAATCGTGGGCGATCTGCTCGATGCCGGCTGTGAAGTGCGCGGCGACGCAACGGTGCAGAAGGTCGATCCACGGGTGCTTCCCGCGAGCGAGGACGACTGGTACACCGAGTATCTCGACTCCATCATCGCCGCGCGCGTCGTCGAGGGAGTCGATGCCGCGATCGCGCACATTGCAAAGTACGGTTCCGCTCACACAGAGTCGATCGTGACGGAGAACCAGGCGACGGCGGATCGCTTCCTCCAGCACGTCGATAGCGCGATCGTGCTTCACAACGCATCCACGCAGTTCGCTGACGGAGGCGAGTTCGGCATGGGCGCGGAGATCGGCATCTCGACCGATCGCTTTCACGCCCGCGGACCCGTGGGCGTCGAGCAACTAACGAGCTACAAGTACGTCGTGCGCGGTATGGGCCAGACGCGGCCTTGAACGGCATGGCAGGGCGGCACCCGACGTCTTGCCCAATGAGTCGGCCGTCCTAGGCGGGCATGTGACGGTTCAGTGCCGCTATGCCGCCGCGTAGGGAATAAATCGAGTGCAGTTGTCTCGAGCGCAACTCCTGCGTAGCCGCGAGACTTCGCCGGCCAGTCGCGCAGATCAGCAGGCTCTTGCCGGCGGATGTGAAAGCCGGCTGCCCGTGAAGCAACTCGGCCATGGGAATGTGGCGCGCCTTTGCGGAGGGCGTGGGCGTTTCGGCTACTTCGCGGGGCTCGCGAATGTCTACGATCTCGAAGCCCGCGGCCAGCGCGTCGTCGAGCGAATGGAAAGTGAGCTCCAGCTCCCCCGCATCGAGTGCGTCGCGCTGCCCCATGGTGACGTCGGGACGCGCGTGTTCGGGGCAGTTGCTCGCGCGTTTCGCGCGTACCCGCGAGATCGAGAACGTGAGCAGATCCAACACCAGCAGCTCTTCTCCGAGCTGTCCCGGTAGATCCAAAAGCAATTTCAATGCTTCGAAGGCCTGCAGGCTTCCGAAGGTGCCGGGCACGGGACCGAGCACCCCCGCCTGCGCACAGTTGCCGACGATGCCGTCGCGCGTCGCTTCCGGCCACACGCAGCGAAGGCAGGAGCCGTCACGATCCGGGCGCACCACCTGCAGCTGGCCTTCGAATTGGTACACACTCGAGAAAATGATGGGTTTCCTCAACTGTACGCACACGTCGTTGAGCAGGAACTTCGTAGAGAAATTGTCGGTGCAATCGATGATGAGATCATATTGCCGGACGATCTCGGGCGCATTGCGCGGGTCGAGCCGGACGGCGTGAATACGGGCGTCGACGTCGGGATTGAGCGCCCGCACTCGAGCGGCAGCCAGCTCCGCTTTAAGTTTGCCGACGTCGGCAAGCGCATACATGGTCTGCCGATGCAGGTTGGATGGCTCGAGCCGGTCGCCGTCTACGAGACCCAAGCGTCCGATACCGGCGCCGGCAAGATAGCTGATGACGGGCACCCCGAGGCCTCCGCAACCGACGACCAGGACGCGACTCGCGCGGAGTTTTGCCTGTCCTTTGGCCCCGACCTCTTTGAGGGCCATTTGACGGGAATAATCTGGAATGGGTGCACGGGCGTGCGAGTGCGCGTCGGCATGCGAATGCGTGTCGGCGTGCGACTGGGCGTGGTGGCCCACGTACGCCGTATGGCTGTGCTCGGCGCCGTCAGACGCCGGTGCGTGCGCCGCGGGCGCCGCACAGCGCTCGCAATTCACCCAGCCTGAGTCACCATTCTCGTAGTGCTCCTTTTTCCAGATCGGTACGCGGTGTTTGACCTCGTCAATAATGTAGCGGCAGGCGAGGAACGCCTCGTGCCGATGCCGGGCGCTAGCGCCAACCCACACGGCCATGTCGCCTATTGCCAGATCGCCGACGCGATGTATGCACGCCGCATGCTCGATGCCAAAGCGTGTGACGGCTTCGGCGATGATACGTTCGCCTTCCTTCACCGCGAGTGGCTCGAATGCCTCGTACTCGAGGTGCCGGACGCTCATGCCTTCATTGTGATCGCGCACCAGACCTTCGAACGATGCGTAGCCGCCGCACGCGGGATCGGCGAGCTCGGCTCGTAGCGAGCCTACGTCTATCGGTGTCCGACTGAAGCGAAAGGTGGCCATGGGCGTACCTCTTACGTCAACCGCCTGCCACCGGAGGAATGAATACGACAGAGTCGCCGTCCGCGAGCGTTTGCGACCATTCGCCGAACTCCGCGTTCACCGCGACGCGCAGCATCTCCGGCGCGAGCGAAAACGGGTGGCGCGCCTTGAGCTCCTCGTAAAGCTCGCGAGGCGTGCGCGCGCCGGTGACGAGCGCCTCGTCGCTGCGGCCTGCCTGCTCGCGCAGCAGCGCGTAGTACTGCACTTTGATGTGCTTGGGGGCGGCCGGCGGCGGCGAGCTCGCGTCAGGGCTCAAAGTGGCCATGGCTGAACCATACTCCTCGGGCGTGTTGATGTTGTCGAGCGCGCGCGGGTTCGGCTCGTCGATGAGATGGGCGCCGGCCTGGATCAGGAATTTGCGCGGACACTGTTTGCCGGCGGCGACCTGCGCGAGAATGGCTTCCCGGCTCGACGGCTCGTAAAGCGCGCACAGCGGCTCGGGCAGCCCATCGTGGCTCGAGCGGAAGGCCGTGGCGTGACGCTCAGGTGCACGCGCCTCGAGCAGGTGCTCGAGTGTTGCGCCGTCCAGAAACGGTAGATCGCAGGCGAGCACGAGCCAGGCCACATCGGGATACCGCGCCTGTGCTGCCATGATGCCCGCCATGGGACCGAGGTCATCGCGGGTATCGACAATCTGAGCAAAGCGCGCGCGAACGGGGTCGACATTCTGTTCCGCTCGCACCGACACGAAGGCCCGCTCCACATGTGGCTCGAGAAGGGACATCGCCCATTCGAGTTGTGTGCGGCCGTGGTAACTCAGTATGGCTTTGTCTCGCTGCATACGGGTGCTACGCCCCCCGGCGAGCACGAGGCCGTACACGGGTGCGACGGCGCGTGTTGCGTTCATCGCTTGAAATCCCGCTTTCCGCCAGACTTCTCCAGCAGCCGCACGGCCGTGATTTCGATGTCGTGCGACAGCGCCTTGCACATGTCGTAGATGGTGAGAGCCGCGACGCTCGCACCCGTCAGCGCTTCCATTTCAACACCGGTGCGGTGATGGATGGAGACCTCGCATCGAATGACGATGTCGCCGCCGCGCTTGTCTTCGATCTCGATCGTGCAGTTGTCCAGTCCGAGCGGATGGCAGAAAGGAATCAATTCGTGGGTGCGCTTCGCCGCCATGACGCCTGCAACAATGGCGGTATCGAATACCGGCCCCTTTTTCGTGCGGTGACCGCTCTTGCGAAGCGCGAGCGCCACCGGCCTTGGCAGGCGAACGCGCGCTTCCGCGACGGCGACCCGGTGCGTGACTTCCTTCGCGCCTACATCGACCATTGTTGGTCGGTTGCGGCTGTCGAGATGCGTGAGGCCTGAACGTGCCATCAGCCACCGATGTAGAACATCTCGACCTTGCGCGGCTCGCCCGGCTCTTTCGGCGAGCTCGCCCGCAGCTCGCTGTAACGGTCGGTGCGTTTGAGCCAGACGTTTCGCATGAGCTCGAGAATCTGCTCATCGCTGGCGCCGCCCCGCAGCGAGTCGCGCAGGCTCGTGCCGTGAGTTGCAAACAGGCACGTATAAATCACACCATCCGAAGACAGTCGGGCCCGCGAGCAATCACCGCAAAACGGCTGTGTGACCGAGGAGATGAAACCCACTTCACCCTTGCCGTCAGCGAAACCGTAACGCTCGGCCACCTCGCCGCGGTACTCGCGCTGCAGCGGCTCCAGCGGCCAGCGCTCGGAGATTCGGGCGGCCAACTCCTTCGAGGGCACGACGAGGTCCTGCCGCCACTCGTTGCGGTTACCGACGTCCATGTACTCGATGAATCGCACGATCACGCCTGTGCCCCGGAACCGGTCGACGAGATCGAGAGCCGTGTGGTCGTTCACGCCACGCTGTACGACAGCGTTGATCTTGATCGGTTCGAGACCCGCTCGGCTCGCATGCTCGATGCCCTGCAGCACGTCGGCGACTCCGCCGAAGCCTCCGCTCATGCGCGCGAAGATTGCCGGATCCAGGCTATCAAGGCTCACGGTGATGCGCTTCAGGCCCGCTGCCTTGAGCTCGGCGGCGTACTTGGCCAATAGCACGCCATTGGTCGTCAAGGCGATGTCTTCGACACCGGGGATCGCGGTCAGGTCGCCGATGAGGTCAGCGAGGTTGGCCCGCAGCAGGGGCTCGCCGCCAGTAAGCCGCAACTTGCGTACGCCGAGCTGCGCGAACAGGCGGGTCAGTCGGACGATCTCGTCGAAGGAAAGCCTCTCGTGAGAGCCCAGGAAGCGGTACTTGTCATGGAAGGTCTCCCGCGGCATGCAGTAAGGGCAGCGGAAGTTGCACCGGTCCATGACGGAGATGCGTAGGTCCCGCAAGGGACGGCCCAGCGTGTCGCGGGGCGCGGGCTTTGAGCCGAAGGGGACGACGACTTCTGTAGGTGGCATGGTGAATCAGGGTATTACCACCCGGCAGGGTTGATTGCTATCAGCCTAAATGGGGGCTCGGGCGCCCTGGGCAATTACCAGCGGTGGAGGCGGGTGACGAAGCCCTTTGGATAGGTATTCGGCCCGGGCGGCAGCTCGACGAAGCCGTCCGTGCCGGCCAGTGCGGTAAAGTCGCCGGAGCCGTTGGTGGGGCGGGGCAGGGCCCAGGCCCGGCCCCAGTCGTCGAGCTCGACGCGGACCGGAAGGAAGAACGTGAGAGCGGTGTTCACCTTCACCGGGCCACCGAGCGCCATCTTTTCAGGTGCGGCGGCAGGGCTCTGGCCCAAGCTGGCGAACAACGCCGGCAGCACGTAGCGGGTGAGGCAAACGAAGGTTGAGACCGGGTTACCCGGCAACGCAAACACGGCCGCGCCGGAGCTAGCGACCCCAAACCACAGCGGCTTGCCAGGTCTTTGGGCGACCTTGTGGAATATAGGGTGCACACCCAGGTCATCGAGCGCCTTGGGCACGAGATCGAATCTTCCCATGGATACGCCGCCGCTCAGGACGAGCACGTCATGGGTCTCCAGATGAAACTTCAGCCGGGTCTTGAGTTCCGTCAGGTCGTCGTTGATGTGATCGTCGGCGACGCGTTGAAAGCCGTGCTGCCGCAGGGCTGCGACGATGGCGTAGGCATTCGAGCGGCGCACCTGATGGGGGAGAATCGGCTCCCCCGGCTCGATCAGTTCGTTACCGGTCGAGATGACGGCGAGCATGGGCTGGCTGCTGACGCGAATTCTGGACATGCCCGCTGCCGCAGCAATGGCTATCTCCGGCGCCCGCAGGCGGACGCCAGTCGTCACGAGCAGGGCTCCCTGGCGCGTGTCGGTGCCGCGGCGATGTACGTTTTGCCAGGGCTCGACTCCTACGCCATCGGCAAGCTCCGCCTCCCCGTCGCGTATCGCGATCTCCTCGACCGGGACGACGCTGTCACAGCCGGAGGGCACCACCGCGCCGGTCATCACTTCGATGCACGCGGCGCGTGAACTCAGAGCGAGCGGCGGATCCCCCGCCGCCTGCGTAGCCTGCACGGGCAGTCGGCGCAAGCCGCCGGCCACGGCACTGCTGTCTAGCGCGATGCCGTCCATAGCCACCCGGTCGAAAGGCGGTGCGTCCCTCTCAGCGTAGATGTTCTCCCGCAGAACCGCGCCCGCGCACTGCGCGAGTGGCAGAGACTCGATCGGCAGACAC
>JAQGOC010000240.1 GCA_028293805.1 Gammaproteobacteria bacterium | reverse complement strand
TGGCGCGCGGGGGCATCAAAGGCGGCACGAGCGGCGGGGGCTGATCCGATCCCCATGCAGGACGAGGGTGCGCAGGGCAGCGGGGGGCGGGAAACAGTCCGCGCGCTCGACTGGCGCGCACGAATCGAAACCCGGCTTGCGAACACGCGACCGCGTCATGGCAGGCAGGACTGGGTGACACCGGGACTGTCGTTACAGGAGAGCCGCGCCCTGCAGGCCTACCTTCCCGTGGCTCCGATACCGGCGGCCGTACTGGTGCCGCTCGTCGAGCGCCCGGATGAGCTGACGGTGTTGCTGACGCAGCGCGCGAGCCAGCTCAAGAATCACGCGGGCCAGATCAGTTTCCCCGGCGGCCGGATCGAGCCGGAAGATACCGGACCGCGCGAGGCCGCCTTGCGCGAAGCGCATGAAGAGATCGGACTCGAAGCGCAGTTCGTGTCCGTCGTGGGCTACCTTGCCGATCACATCCTGTTGAGCGGCTTCCGGGTGACCCCGGTGGTCGGATTCGTGCGGCCCGGGTTCGAGCTGCTGCTCGATTCGCAGGAAGTCCACGACACCTTCGAGGTGCCCCTGAGTCACGTGTTTGAGCCGGCCAACCATCGCTCGCAGCGCCGCCGCTTCGGCGGCCATGGCGAGATGCAGGTCTGGGACATTCAATACCAGGGACGCAACATCTGGGGCGCGACCGCCGGAATGCTGCTCAACCTCTACCGGTTGTGCGTGTCGGAGGATGCGGCCATGATCAAAGAGCTGGCGGGGCTGCGCGATGAGTGATGCCGAAAGGGCCACTCGCGCATTGCTCGAACTGATGGCGCGGCTGCGGGATCCGGCGACCGGCTGCCCCTGGGATCGTGAGCAGACATTCGCAACCATCGCGCCGTACACTATCGAGGAAGCCTACGAAGTGGCGGACGCCATCGAACGGGGCGGGCCGCAAGAACTGCGCGAGGAGTTGGGCGACCTGTTGTTTCAGATTGTGTTTCACTCCCGGATGGCCGAGGAGCGCGGTTGGTTCGATTTCGCCGCCGTGGCAGGTTCGGTTCACGACAAGCTCGTGAGGCGCCACCCGCATGTGATTGCCGGCGCCCCGGTCGAGGGCGTGGAGGCGCAGACACGCAACTGGGAAGAGCTGAAGGCACGGGAGCGCGCGGAAGTTGCAGCGCGTCAGCAGTCATCCGATAGCAGCGCGCTTGCGGATGTTCCGCAGGCTCTTCCGGCGCTTGCGCGGGCTGCGAAGCTCGGCAGACGGGCGGCCCGTGTTGGGTTTGATTGGCAGGAGCCCGGGCAGGTCCGCGACAAGGTCATCGAGGAGTTGGCGGAAGTGGATGCGGCACTGGGCCATGAGTCACATGAGCGTGTCACCGAGGAAATGGGCGATCTGCTGTTCGCCATTGCAAACTGGGCTCTGCACCTGAAGATCGCTCCGGAAGAGGCCCTGCGGGCAGCGAACGCGAAGTTCGAGCGGCGCTTTCGCCAGATGGAAGCGCTGGCCGGTTCCCGCGGGGCCCAGCTCAAATCGCTCAGCGCGGCCGAGTGGGACGAGCTGTGGCGCAAGGCCAAGGAGGCCTGAGAAGGCCCGCCGGACGAGCCTGAAGGAGCCGGTCTGACAGGCTCCGGCACGGTTCAGTCCTCATTCACGGGTGGTTCGGTAGTGTTAAGAATGAAAATGCGCTTTTCACCTCCTGCACTCGTATTGGTGGCCGCCCTTGCGACCGCCATCACAGCTGCCGTGCCTCCGGTGCGGGCGGAGGAGGATCGACATCCGGTTACTCTTACCTCCACCATATCCATGGACCAGGCGGTCAAGATGGCGGAGCAGCGGTTCAAGGCCCGCGTGGTACGCGCCGAGGCGCAGCAGGACGGGGGCAACACCATCTATGTTCTGCGAATGCTCAATGAGTCAGGGCACGTCTGGGTCGTCCGGGTCGACGCTTCCAACGGCGCCGTGTTGTAGGAGGGGCCATGCGTGTGCTCGTCATCGAAGATGAAATTGCGCTGCGCGACTCGCTGAAGCAACGGTTGGCCGATGCAGGCTTCACCGTGGATGTTGCCAGTGATGGCGAGGAGGGCCTGTTCGCGGCGCTCGAGTTCCCCCTGGATGTTGCAATCGTGGACCTCGGTCTGCCGAAGGTTTCCGGTCTCGACGTCATCCGCCGCGTGCGTGCCGAGCGCAAGAGCTTCCCGATCCTCATTCTGACCGCGCGCGACCGCTGGCAGGACAAGGTCGAAGGCCTGCAGGCGGGGGCCGATGACTATGTCGCCAAGCCCTTTCACTTCGAAGAAGTGTTGGCGCGGGTGCAGGCCTTGCTGCGCCGTGCGGGGGGCTGGGCCAGTCCCGAGCTCGTCTGCGGCGCAGTTACACTCGATACGCGGGCTCAGACAGTCCAGGTCAACGGCACGCCTGTCGAGCTCACGACCTTCGAGTACCGCATTCTCGAGCACCTCATGTTGCGGGCCGGCGAAGTCATCTCGAAGACCGAGCTGACCGAGCGGCTCTACGACGAGGAGTCGGAGCGCGACAGCAACGTGATCGAAGTGTTGGTCGGCCGGCTGCGCCGCAAGCTGGACCCGCAGGATACGGTGAAACCCATAGAAACGCTGCGTGGCCGCGGCTACCGGTTCGCGCTCGCCCGCTCCTCCACCTCCTGAAGGCGGTTCGTGCACTCGCTTAGCCGGCGGCTGCTCGTCTCGGTGTCCGTACCGCTGGCCTTGTTCTCCGGCGTCATGATGGTGGTGCTAGACAACGGATTCCGGCAGCTCACCGACCGTTCGGTGCAGCAGCTGCTGGATTCCCAGATGGTGGCGCTCATTGCGGCGGCCGAGCCGCAACCCGATGGCAAGTACGCGCCTGAGCCCACCGACCTTGCGGCGCGCCTGCGAACACCCCGCTCAGGGCTGTACGCGCAGATCGTCTCGGCCCGCAACAAGGCAGTGTGGCGCTCACCCTCGACCGCAGGGGCGCCAATCGATTTCGGACCTCCGCTCGGAGCAGGCATCCGCGATTTCCGTTATTCCACGAACGCTGACGAGCGGATCGAGATCGAAAGCCGTGGCATCGAGTTCGAGGACCGCACGGGTCATGTGCAGCTCACCTTCAGTGTCGCCACGGGCCTGAGGCCGTACGAGCAGCAGCTTTGGAGCTTCCGCCGCATACTGTTCGGCTGGTTCGGCGGACTGATGTTGGTACTGGTTGGGGCGCTGGCCGCATTGTTGCGCTGGGTGTTGTCCCCGCTGCGCAGGATGGAGCGGGAAATCCACCAGGTGGAAGAGGGACGCAGCGAGGCTCTCGGCGGTGGCTATCCCCGCGAGCTGAGCGGTGTCGCCACGAATCTCAACACGCTGCTCAGCGGCGAACGAAACCGGGTTACCCGCTATCGCGATACGCTCGGAAACCTCGCGCACAGCCTGAAGACTCCCTTGGCCGTCATGCGTGCGGCGCTTGCTTCAAACAACAGTGTGTCCGAAGCCGTGCTCAATCCGGAGATTGACCGGATGAGTGCGATCATCGAGCACCAGCTCAAACGGGCGGCCGCTTCCGGCGGCGCACTGTTGGGGCAGGCGCCGGTGGATGTTGCGTCGATTGTCGCGGAGCTGCGGGCGGCTCTTCTGAAGGTGTATGCGCGCAAGGATTTGTCGATCGAGCTGGTGGTGGCACCCGCGTGTCAGTTCATCGGTGATCGCGGCGATCTGACGGAGCTGCTCGGCAACGTGCTCGACAACGGCTGCAAGTGGTGCCGCGGGGTGGTGCGCCTGACTGCCTCCGTTGACGGCAGTTTCGCGACGCGCGAGCGGCTCAGCATCGTCGTGGAGGACGACGGACCGGGCATCTCCTCCGAAGACCGCATCCGCATAGGGCAACGCGGAGTCCGTGCCGATGAGGCGGTGCCGGGCCATGGGATCGGGTTATCCATGGTCCAGGAGTCAGTGGAATTGTATGGAGGCACGCTGAGCATTGGTGAGTCAGCGACGCTGGGGGGTGCTCGGTTCGCGTTACGGTTGCCGGGACGCTAATCGGCGGCTCTGGCTTCGCTCCGCGATCAACATCGCGAGCTCCAGTGCCTGCTCATGATTGAGCCGTGGATCGACCTGCGACCGATACGCTCTTTGCAGATCAGTATCGGTCAAGCCACGGGCGCCCCCAGTGCATTCCGTGACGTCATCGCCCGTCAGCTCGATATGTACACCACCCAGATACGACCCCATGTCCGCATGGATGCGGAAAGCCAGGTCCAGCTCCTTGAGAATGTTCTCGAAGCGCCGGGTCTTGAGCCCACCGGTGCTCGTCTCGGTGTTGCCGTGCATGGGATCGCATACCCACAGCACGCTGTGACCGGTTGCCCTGACGGCCTCGATGGCGCGCGGCAAGGAATTCTCGAGGTCCTTTGCGCCAAAGCGATGGATCAAGGTCAGCCGCCCGGGCTGGTTCTGCGGATTGAGGGTGGTCACCAGCCCCTGCAACCAGCTCGAGTCCATGGCGGAGCCGATCTTGATCGACATCGGGTTGGAAATGCCGCGGAAATACTCGACATGGGCTCCGTCGAGTTGCGCCGTGCGCATCCCGATCCACGGGTAGTGCGTGGACAGGTTGTACCAGCGGTTCTGGCGCGGGATGAAGCGCGTCTGGGCCTGCTCGTACAGCAGGTGCAATCCTTCGTGGCTGGCGTAGAAGTTGACCAGGCGCGCCTCGTGAACCGACGTGCCGCTCATGCCTTCGAAGAAATCGAGTGCGTCGGCTATCGAATTCACGATCCGCTGGTAGGCGTCCTTCAAAGGGGCATGCTTGACGAAGCCCAGATCCCAGTATTCCGGATGGTGCAGGTCGGCAAAGCCGCCATCTACCAGGGCCCGGACAAAATTCAACGTCAGCGCCGCGCGCTCATAACCGCGCAGCAGGAGCTCGGGATCCGCGGCACGGGCAACCGCTTCGAACTCCGGCCGGTTGACCAGGTCGCCGCGGTAAGCGGGCAGGGTGACGCCGTTGCGCGTCTCGTTG
>JAQGOC010000221.1 GCA_028293805.1 Gammaproteobacteria bacterium | reverse complement strand
GGGTGGGACACGAGTCAGCTTCCCTCGGCCGATGCGGTAACCACCCGGAAGGTGGCCGATCGGCTCGCCCAGCCCTGAGGGTCAGAGCTCCTCGAGCTGCGTCACCTCCGAAGGGGCTACCGCGGCCAGCACCCCCCTTCACGCGCAGCCGGCAGCAAGCCCGACCATGGCCACCAGAACGGCTATCGGAGCTTCCATCCGCAGCCAAGCCGTCCGCGCTCGGTGGAATGACGCGGGTGGCTCAAAACCGGGTTGAATTGCCCGGCTCGCGACCAAATCTAGCCGCACGGATTTCTTCCGGGCGCGCCAGGCGAGCCTGAAATGGCTCCGCCTATCGGCAATTTTGGGCTCAGCCGGCCGGGCGCGTACACTTGACGGTCCGCTCGAGTGCACGCAAGCACCGGCGGCGTACCTTTTGGACCGACACACAGCCGCAAGGCCCGCTGCGCATGAGCGCTTCGCGCCACCCTGGGAATGGCACAACACCTTCATATGCAACAGATTCGCGTCCGCGGGGCGCGCACCCACAACCTGAAGAACGTCGACGTCGACCTGCCCCGCGACCGTTTCATCGTGGTCACGGGGCTGTCCGGCTCGGGCAAATCCTCGCTCGCCTTCGATACGCTCTACGCCGAGGGGCAGCGCCGCTACGTCGAATCGCTGTCGGCGTATGCCCGGCAGTTCCTCTCGATGATGGAAAAGCCCGACGTCGACAGCATCGAGGGGCTCTCCCCCGCGATCGCCATCGAGCAGAAGGCAACCTCGCACAACCCGCGCTCGACCGTAGGAACCGTCACAGAGATCTATGACTACCTGCGCCTGCTCTTTGCGCGCGCCGGTATCCCCCGTTGCCCCGATCACATGATCGATCTGACGGCGCAGACGGTGAGCCAGATGGTGGATCAGGTCATGCGCCTGCCCGAAGGCACAGCCGCAGCTCTGCTGGCGCCCTTGATCAACGACCGCAAGGGCGAGCACGCCGAAGTGCTCGAGACCCTGGCGGCGCAGGGCTTCGTGCGGGCGCGCATCGATGGGCGCATCCACGAGATGGAAGCGCTCCCGAAGCTCGACCCGAAGCGCAAGCACACGATTGAAGCGGTTGTCGATCGCATGCGGGTGCGGCCCGACGGGGCCCAGAGGTTGGCCGAGTCCTTCGAGACCGCCCTGCGCCTATCGGGTGGCCTGGTGCGGCTCACCTTCCTCGATGACCCGGAACAAGCGGAGATGGTGTTCTCGAGCCGTCACGCCTGTCCGGTCTGCGGCTACAGCGTGCCCCCTCTCGAGCCCAAGCTCTTCTCTTTCAACAATCCCGCCGGCGCCTGCCCGACGTGCGATGGCCTGGGCTCGAAGGAATTCTTCGATCCGCTGCGCGTGGTGGTGCACCCGCATCTGTCGCTCGCTAGCGGCGCGATAAGAGGCTGGGACCGTCGCAACGCGCACTACTTCCAACTCATCCAGTCACTCGCGCGCCACTACGATTTCGACATCGAGACACCCTGGAACGAGCTTCCCGCCAACGTCCAGAACGTGCTGCTCCATGGCAGTGGCACCGACGTGATCGAGTTTCGGTCGACCGAAGGCAAAGGCCGTACCACACGCAAGCGACACCCCTTCGAGGGGATTCTGCCGAATCTCGAGCGCCGCTATCGCGAGACCGAATCCGCAACGGTACGCGAGGAGTTATCGAAGTACCTGGGCATGCGCCCGTGCCCCGATTGCGATGGCACGCGACTCAACCGCGCGGCCCGTTTCGTATTCGTCGCCGAAAGAACGCTCCCGGAAACCGCTCACCTGACCGTGGGGAAGGCGCTGGAGTTCTTTCGGTCGCTGAATCTCGCTGGCTGGCGCGGCGAAGTCGCGACGAAGATCGTCAAGGACGTTGCCGAGCGCCTGCGTTTTCTCGTCGATGTAGGACTCGACTATCTGACGCTCGACCGGAGCGCCGAAACGCTCTCGGGCGGCGAAGCGCAGCGCATCCGTCTCGCGAGCCAGGTGGGCTCCGGCCTGACCGGCGTCATGTACATCCTCGACGAGCCGTCGATCGGCCTGCACCAGCGTGACAACCAGCGATTGCTGGCGACCCTCAAGCAGCTGCGCAACATCGGCAACACCGTGATCGTCGTCGAGCACGACGAAGAGGCGATTCTCGAGGCCGACCACGTCATCGATCTCGGACCGGGTGCCGGCGTACACGGCGGAGAGATCGTCGCGCAGGGCACGCCGCGCGAAATCATCGCGAATCCGAACTCGATCACGGGCCAGTACCTGAGCGGCAAGCGCAAGATCGCGCTGCCGAAATTGCGGACACCGCCGTCTCCAGACAAACAGCTCCGCATCGTCAACGCGACGGGCAACAATCTGCGCAACGTCACAGCGGAAATTCCGCTGGGTCTGTTTACGTGCGTCACGGGGGTCTCCGGTTCTGGAAAGTCCACGCTGATCATCGACACCCTGTTCGGCTACGCGACGTCACGCCTCAATAACACGTTGCTCAATGCGCCTCCCTGTGAGCGCGTCGAAGGCCTCGACCAGATCGACCGGGTGATCGACATCGACCAGAGTCCGATCGGGCGGACACCTCGTTCGAATCCGGCCACTTACACGGGCCTCTTCGCGCCCTTGCGCGAAATGTTCGCGGCGGTCCCGGAATCCCGCGCGCGCGGGTACGACGTGGGCCGATTCAGCTTCAACGTCAAAGGCGGCCGCTGCGAAGCGTGCCAGGGTGACGGCGTCATCAAGGTCGAGATGCACTTCCTGCCGGACGTTTATGTGCCGTGCGATGTGTGTAAGGGGCAGCGGTATAACCGCGAGACTCTCGAGATCCGCTATCGTGGAAAGAACATTCACGAAGTGCTCGACATGACCGTGGAAGACGCTCTGCGCTTTTTCGCGAACATCCCGGCTGTCGCCAGCAAGCTCCAGACTCTGACCGACGTCGGCCTTTCCTACGTGCGCCTGGGGCAGAACGCGACGACGCTTTCCGGCGGCGAAGCGCAGCGAGTCAAGCTCTCGCGTGAGCTCTCGAAACGCGCAACCGGCCGTACGCTCTACATCCTCGACGAGCCCACGACCGGCCTGCATTTCTATGACGTGGCGCAATTGCTCGATGTCCTGCACCGGCTGCGCGATGAAGGCAACACCATCGTGGTGATTGAACACAACCTGGACGTCATCAAGACGGCCGACTGGCTCATCGATCTGGGTCCGGAGGGGGGCGAAGGCGGTGGCGAAATCATCGCCCGCGGCACCCCGGAGCAGATCGCCGCGAACCCGCGCTCCCACACGGGCGCCTACCTGCGTCCGCTGCTGGGAACGGAAGCGGGCGCACTGGAGCGCCGCTCTTCGGCTGCGGGCTGACAGCTTGGCAGTGCCCGCCTGCCTTAGGGGCCCCGGCTCACGGGGCCTGCGCCAGGTCCCACCTCAGGGGCCCTGCCCCTGCCTCACGGGGCCTCCGTCAGGTCCTACCTCAGTGGCCCCCTGACTCACGGCGCCTCCGTGAGGTCCTACCTCAGGGACCCCCTGCCTCATGGGGCCTGCGTCAGGTCCTACCTCAGGGGCCCTGGCTCGGGGGCCCTGGCTCAGGGGCCTTGGCTCAGGGGCCTTGGCTCACCGCACCTTGTCTGCCGCAGCCTGCTGCCGTATAGGTCCTGCCACATAAGGCCAGGCGCCGCAGCACCGCCGTGCCGCAGCCTTCCGCTCGGTGGGAGGCCGCCCT
>JAQGOC010000214.1 GCA_028293805.1 Gammaproteobacteria bacterium | reverse complement strand
ATTGGCTTCGAGGACGGCAGTTACTGGCGGTTTCCGATGCTGCGTTGGAGTTTCTCTCACTGGCGGGAGCTGGTTCCCACAGTGAACGTCTCGCGCGGCCCCGCGCCCGTAAGCGAGCTGCGATGTGGTTTGCGCGAGGACCTCGATGACGTCACCTTCACACCCCTAGGCTCTTCCCGGACGATGACGTGGGCGGAATCCCTCGACGCCAATTACACTGATGGCATCATCGTGCTGCATCGTGGCCGTATCGTTTACGAACGCTACTTCGGGGCGCTGGACGGCGAGAGACCTCACATCGCCTTCTCGGTAACGAAGTCACTCTTCGGCACACTGGCCTCGGCGCTCATTGCCCAGGGACAGCTCGATGCGACTGCTGCCGTGTCGCAGTACATTCCTGAACTCAAGGATAGCGGCTTCGGCGACGCGACCGTGTCCGAGGTGCTGGACATGACGAGCGCGCTCGATTACGACGAGCATTATGACGATCCCAAATCGGCGTTTCATGACTACGCGCAGGCTGCGGGCTACGAACCGCGACCCCGGAGCTATGCCGGACCGCACAGCAGCTACGCGTATCTCGCCACCGTCCGCAAGGCGGGCAAGCACGGCGAGCACTTCATCTACCGGTCGATTAACACCGACGTTACCGCATGGATCATCGCGAGGGTCACCGGTAAGGCGCCTCAGGAGGCGCTGCGGGAGGGCCTCTGGAGTCAGCTCGGAATGGAAGGGGATGCGTACATGCAGGTCGATGCTATCGGAACAGCCGTCGCCTCGGGCGGTCTGAACGCCCGGCTCCGCGATCTCGCACGCTTCGGCGATATGGTCCGGCAGGGCGGTAAGTACCAGGGACGCCGGATCATTCCAGAAGAGGCTATCGCCGCAATCCGAGCGGGCGGCAGCCCGGCAGCCTTTGCGGGCGCCGGCTATCACACGCTGCCCGGGTGGAGCTACCGACGCCAGTGGTGGGTGTCCCATGATGACCACGGCGTGTTCATGGCACGCGGTATCCACGGCCAGGCGATCTACATCGACCCGAAGGCTGACATGGTCATTGCCCGCTTCGCGTCACACCCTCTTGCGGGTAACATCAACCTCGACCCCACGTCGCTGCCGGCCTACCGGGCGATCGCAGAGCATTTGATGGCTGTGCCCCCCTGATTCCAGTGCGCCGGATTACCTGCGCGGGAACTTGGCTTCATCCGCGCACGACCCGGCGATCGCGAAGGTGGAGGCCGCGCGAGTCTCAGGCATCCGTATTAGCGCCGACATGTATACCTACACGGCGGGTGGAACCGGTCTCGATGCCGCGATGCCACCGTGGGTGAGGGAAGGCGGGCTCGAAGCGTGGATACAAAGAATGATGGACCCGTCGGTTCGTGCCCGCGTGGCAAAGGAAATGGACGACCCCCATCCGGGCTACGAGAACCTGTATCTGCACGCCGGCGCGGAGGGCATGATCCTGGCGGCATTCAAGAGCGACAAACTCAAGCCCCTGACCGGCAAAACGCTGGCAGAAGTCGCGCGGATACGCCACACGAGCCCTGAGGAAACCGCCATGGACCTCTGTTTTGACCTCGGCGTCGCCGCGAGTTGCACTATCGGCTCGCTGTTGATCTACACCTCGCCGGGGTGCCAGAGGCGACGCTGCGTCGCTTGCGCTGCTCGACGGCCGCTGAGTTGATCAACAGCCCCTGCTGCTGCTCCCCACCGACACCGAGCGACAGCTTCGAGATCGCCGCCGCAAACCCCTGGACGAACGCAAGCGTGTATGCCGCTCTGTACATAGAAGCGATTCGCGCAGACACAAGTCTGGCCCATGTTGCGGAATTTCGCCTCCATTGCTCCCTGGATCGCCGCATCGAGGTCCGCGTCATCGAATACGATGAACGGCGCATGCCGCCGAGCTCCAGACTCTAGCGTTTGATTGTGCGCCGTCCATGGCACTCAACCCGCATCGCCTCAGCTTGCGACGCACTACGCGACGAGCCACGACTGCAGCGCTGCGTTGCTACAACACGCTCTCTCTTCCGCACTTTGACAGCGTTTGGGTGGAGCCAGAGTTCGCCAAAGAAAAGTGAGCTGGGGGTTCGGCTACTGAGGCACAAGCGAATCGGCACGGGGGTGCGCTGCGAGTGCGCGCCTGTGCATTGAAAACACGGGACATAGTCGCCTTGAGCAACTGCCGAGTCGAGTATTCGCGCCGTGGGGCCACGTCTGTGTGTCCGCTTGGCATGCGGAAGAGCTCTGGCGCGTGAATCCGCGCAGGAGGTACACTGGACCGTTGCCATGAGAGCCGTGCTTGAGGGATAAGGAATTCCCCAGTCCGTTTGGATCAGATCGGACCACCTGAGCGGATGCGCAGCGACGTATCTGACGAGATGAAGGGAGGGCCTATGATCTTCCGATCGGGAATCCTGGTAGCCCTGTTCGGGCTCATGCTCGCCCCGGCGGCGAACATCTCATTCGCGCAAGACCTCAAAGCAGACTCCGACCGCACTGCGGTGCCGCCTGTAGCCAACCCCTGTCCGCGTTTCAGTGCCGGGAGCCGGATCCACAACCCTCCGGCGCTGATCAGTTCCAACGGGGTTCTGAAGGTGAGGTTTTCATACCAGCAACGAATCGACAGCAACGGGCTGGAACTGCTCTGCTTCATGACTCCGGAGGGTCTGGAGGATCCGACCCTGCACGTGAAACCGGGCGATCACCTGATGATCATGCTCACGAACAACACCCCCTCGGCGCCCGCATTCATGGAACCGCTGAACGGTCCGATCTGTGGCAGCTCGCGCCAGCCAACGAGAGCCTCGATCAATATTCACTATCACGGCACGAACACCTCGCCGAGTTGTCACCAGGACAACGTGATCAAGACGGTCATCAACCCGGGTGAAACGTTCGAGTACGACGTCATCATTCCGTCGAATGAACCGCCGGGACTGTACTTTTATCACCCCCATATCCACATGCTCGCCGAAGCCGCGACGCAAGCTGGCGCCACGGGAGCCATTATCGTGGAGGGAATGGAGGGTCAGCAGCCGGCGGCGCGCGGCCTGAAGCAGCGGGTCCTCCTGGTTCGCGATCAGCTCGTTCCGGGCTTTCCCAGCCCCATCGGGCACGTTCCATCCTTCGACCTGTCGCTCAACTACGTCCCAATAACCTCGTCCGCCTCGAATTCGAGCGGCTTCGTGTCGCCGATCCTGCGAATGCACCCTGCGCGCAAGGAGTTCTGGCGGCTCGCGAACATCTCCGCGGATGTCGTCTTGGATATTCAGTATCTGTTCGACGGCGCGCCGCAAACCTTGCAGCTGGTCGCCATCGATGGCGTGCCTGTCAACTCGCAGGATGGCGCCGGGCCGGGCAGACCGATCGCGGTGACTCACTTCAACCTTGCCACGGCTTCCCGTGCGGAGTTCATTGTGTCCGCCCCGCCGTCGTCGGTGCAGGTGGCTCAGCTGATCACGCGGGCGGTTAACGGCGGGCCGATTGCCATAATCAGCGATCCGCAACGGCCGCTTGCAACCATCCAGCTGAGCGAAGCTGATGAGGAGGCGGAAAGTGCCGAAGTCAACGGGGCCGTGGCGGCAGGCACGATGAGCGCGAGTCAGAAGCGCTTCGCCGGGCTCGGCTCGGCGCCCGTGGCGGTAAAGCGGACGGTATTCTTCGACGAGGACCTGACTTCTCCTCCTCAATTCTTCATGGCCGTGCAAGGCAAGCCGGAGCACGTGTTCGATCCCAACGCAGTGCCCGACATCGTGGCCACTCAGGGAACTGTGGAAGAGTGGACCGTCGAAAACCGTACGGGCGAAATCCACGGATTCCACATACATCAGATCCACTTCCTGGTGGAATCACAGAACAACTTCGAGATCAATGGCTCCGCGCCAGCCCCGGCCATCAACGGCCAGTATCTGGATACAGTTCACGTTCCGTTCTGGGACCAGAACCCGAACCATCCCTTCCCCAGCGTCACACTCCGCCTGGATTTCCGGGGCAATGACATCGGCGATTTTGTCTTTCATTGCCACATCCTCGGCCACGAGGACTTGGGCATGATGAACATCATCCGGGTCGTTGCGCCGCGAGCCGCTGGTGCGGGCGCTTCCAAGGTAAAACTTGCGGCAAAGACATCAGATTCAAACAGAAAGGGCGGTGCAGCGAAGTCCGCCGATTCTCCTGCCTCAGCCGACGGAGCCATGGAGATGGCAACGAGGTGACCCGGTAAGTGCTTGGCCAGCCTCTTGCTTCAGGGTTCTGCTCCTCGTGAAGTCGTGACGAGCAGACCGACTTCTTCGCGCAACAGAGCCTTCGGTATCAGCTCTCCGGCATCAACGATCTGGCTTGGGTTGTTTCGGTTCGCCATGACCAAGCGGAATACGCCGCACAGGTTGATCCCCTCGGTCCGAGTGGGGGAGATGCTGCCTTGCGGCGCTCCCTGTTGGGCGTTTTTGTGGCTGTGAGCGTTTTGGCGAGGCTCCCGCGCCGTACTACGTCCGGCGCTGAAATCGACGTGCCATGCATGTGCGCTACCGCGACGACGAGCATGTTTGACGAGTTGTGTCGCGTCCGGAGCCTCGAACCCGCTTGCATCAATGAGTGATTTGTCAACCGCCGGCGTCCCCCGCTGGTGACGCTGAATTGCTTGCCGCACGCCCTCATTTGAAGCGGCGACGGGTCGAAATCTCGTTGAACGTCCGCTTGCGAGCTGTAGGAGTTGGCGACCAACGTCAGGTATGGCTCGCCAGATCGGACGGCGAACGGGCTCGTAGCGTCGGTCGAGTCGATGGCTCCGGGTACCGGAATGATGTACCCTGTCCCGTCAAATCCGCGGGTGCGTCGTCCACTGGTCTCTGTTCCAAAATAGGGACGGTCCCGATGGTCGTTACCGGAACATACAATCCGTATCTCGTCGCGCTGTCCATTCTGGTCGCCGCCTTTGCATCTTACACCGCCCTCGATCTCGGCGGGCGCGTGGCGGCCGCCCGAGGAG
>JAQGOC010000210.1 GCA_028293805.1 Gammaproteobacteria bacterium | reverse complement strand
CGTTCCTCGGGATCTCGCTCGCCGTGGTGGCTTTGTTGATCTTCGTGTTCATGAGCCTGTGGAACCAGCTCGTTCCCAGCCTGTTCAGCGGTCCGAGCGTGAGCTTCTGGCAGGCGGCGGGGCTTCTGGTGTTGACCCGGATACTGGTTGGGGGCTTTCGCGGGCACGGCGGTCCTCCGTGGGGCGCGCGCCGGCGTCACTGGAAGAGCCAGATGTGGCGCGAGCGCTGGGAAAGCATGTCTCCCGAAGACCGCGAGCGCCTGCGCGAGAGGTTCAAACATCGCTGCGGATGGGGTTTGCCGGGTGAGATGGCGGAACCGCCCAAACCCTGATCCGTCTTCGATCATTCTGGCAAGGAGCGCGGCATGAAAGCAACAGCACCGCCGCCGGGCTACGCCGGCCGGCCCGATACGGGGGCGGCCGAGTGGAACGGCAGCATGGTTCGAGGCCTCGCGGCGCTCGAGTTCCTGGAGCGCAGCAGCGACATGGCCGCCGAGCCGGTGGTCGCCGCGCCGCGGCGCGCTACGGTCGCACAGACCGAGGGCGGGAAAGGCTGACCGATAGCTGCCGCACCTGTATTAGCCATTGACGAAGCCCGACTCGAAACTTCAACATCGAGTCGTGAAAACTTCCCTGATTCTTGTACCGGGCCTGCTTTGCGACGAGGCCGTCTGGGCACACCAGTCGGCCGCGCTTGCGGGCCTTGCAGACGTGCACATTGCCACGAACGGCGCACGCGACACCCTGGTTGCGATGGCGGAGGCGATAATCGCCCAAGCGCCCGCGCGCTTCGCCCTTGCTGGTCATTCAATGGGCGGGCGCGTGGCGCTCGAGGTGGTAAGGCGCGTGCCGGAGCGAGTCGTTGCCCTGGCGCTTCTCGATACGGGCCATATGCCGCTCGCGTCCGGTGACGCCGGTGAGCGCGAAGTCGCCGGCAGAATGGCCCTGGTCGAAAAGGCGCGCCGGGAAGGCATGCGTGCGATGGGCCGCGACTGGATGCAGGGCATGGTGCACCCGACACACCTCGCCGATGCCGATCTCGTAAATGCCATTCTCGACATGATCGAACGCAGGTCGCCTGAGCTGTACGCCGCGCAAACCCGAGCCCTCATTGGCCGGCCGGATGCTACGCCCGTCCTCACGAGCGTTCGATGTCCCACACTCGTGCTCTGCGGACGCGAGGACGCGTGGTCCCCTCCAAGGCGGCACGAAGACATCCGCGACCTGGTTCCGGGGAGCAGGCTGACGGTCGTTGCGGAGTGCGGGCACATGTCGACGATGGAGCAGCCTGGAGCGGTGAGCCAGGCGCTGCACGAATGGCTGGAGCGCGCCATCGAACACAACACCAATCTACGGCACATCACCGGCGGAAAATCGTAAATGGCAAAGTATCAGGCGAACTTGCAGCTCGAGCGGCTAGTCGCGATCGACGTTCACACACACGCCAACATCTCGCAGCGCGCCCCCCGGGATCCGTGCTCCGTCATTTTCGACGAAGCCATGGCGAAGTACTTCAAGTCCGCGGTGCCGCCGACCATCCCCGAGGTCGCGCAGTACTACCGCGAGCGAAACATGGCCGCCGTGATCTTTCCGGTCGACTGCGAAGCGGAGATGGGGCATACGCGTATCGCAAACGAGGAAGTCGCCGAGATCTCCGCGGAGCACGCCGACGTGTTGATTCCGTTCGCGAGCATCGATCCGGCGAAGGGCAAGATGGGCGCGCGCGAGGCGCGGCGGCTCATCGAGGATTACGGCGTGCGCGGCTTCAAATTCCATCCCTCCCAGCAGGGCTTTTATCCCAATGACCGCAAGGCGTACGTACTGTACGAAGCGATCGCGGCGGCTGGCCTGCCGGCGCTGTTCCATACCGGCCAGACGGGCGCGGGAGCGGGGGCGCCCGGCGGCATGGGCATCCGGCTGAAGTATTCGAATCCGATGTTTCTGGACGATGTGGCGGCCGACTTCCCCGACATGCCGATCATCCTCGCCCATCCTTCATTCCCCTGGCAGGACGAGGCGCTTGCGGTGGCGACTCACAAGCCGAATGTCTACATCGACCTGTCCGGCTGGTCGCCGAAGTATTTCCCGGCCAACCTCGTGCAATACACCAACACCTTGCTGAAGGACCGCATCCTGTTCGGCTCGGACTACCCGGTGCTGACGCCGGATCGCTGGCTGGCCGATTTCGCGCAGCTGCCGATCAAGCCCGAGGTGCGGCCGCGCGTGCTGAAGGACAATGCGATCCGGTTGCTGAAACTCGCTGGCTGAAGCAACGCGGGCGTGCTGTGCCGGGTTGCATGGCGCCCCTGTATTCGTGAACTACAAGGAGCCTCCCATGGCAGCCACATCCGCCACTCTACCGGCCACCATGACTGCGATCGAGATTCGCGAACCCGGTGGGCCCGAGGTCCTGCAGCCGACGCAGCGGCCCGTTCCCGATATCGGTCCGCGCGAAGTGTTGGTTCGCGTGGCGGCGGCGGGCGTGAATCGACCTGACGTCTTGCAGCGCAAAGGGGTATACCCTCCGCCTCCGGGTACGACGGATATTCCTGGATTGGAGCTTTCCGGCGAAGTGGTCCGTGTCGGCGCGGATGTGAGTGAGCCCGTGTTGGGAGCACAAATCTGTGCGCTGGTTGCGGGCGGCGGGTATGCGCAATATGCGGCGGTACCGGCGGTGCAGTGCCTGCGGGTGCCTGCCACGGTAAGCGTGGAGGAAGCTGCGGCACTGCCGGAGACGTTCTTTACCGTTTACTTCAACGCATTTCAGAGAGCGGGGCTGGCGCGGGGCGAAACCTTTCTCGTGCACGGCGGCTCGGGCGGTATCGGTACTACGGCCATTCTGCTGGGCAAAGCCTTCGATGCTCGCGTCATCGTCACGGCTGGAAGCGCGGAAAAATGCGCGGCCTGTCTGGAGCTCGGCGCCGACTATGCGATCAATTACAAGGACGAGGATTTCGTTGCGGCCACGCTTCGGATCACGGAGGGGCAGGGCGCAGACGTGATTCTCGACATGGTGGGTGGCAGCTATGCAGCACGGAATGTCGCGGCGGCGGCCGTAAACGGCCGGATCGCGGTGATTGCAACTCAGGGCGGCACGAAAGCGGAAATCGATCTGCGAGCTTTGATGATGAAGCGTCTGACACTCACGGCGTCGACTCTCCGGGCACAACCCGTGGAGAATAAGGGGCGAATCGCCATGGCGCTGCGTGAGAACGTGTGGCCGCTGTTCGCTTCGAAGCGCCTGAGGCCGAAGATCCACGCTCGCTTTCCACTCGCGGACGCCGCGGCCGCACACGAGCTCATGGAATCAGGCGCGCACATCGGCAAGATCATCCTGCTCACGTGATTGTCGGCCAGACGCGGTCGGCAAGACGCGGTCGGCCAGACGCGGTCGGCCACAGACGCTCCGCCGGACACGGCGTAGTCCGCGCTTCGCGCCACAGCCGTAACGCCTCTCGCGGCTTGGGACGGAACCCGCCTCGGGCTCTCATCACGCGCCAGAAAGTCGCGTGACCCTGGTCGAATTGCCGTAATCTTCCGCGCGCACACGCTTGTAAGCAAAGGTTGCGGAAGAATGAGCCGATGAGCGATCTCTTTCCCTACGGTCTCGTCGAGTTGCCCTGGTGGGGCTATGTGGCGGTGACCTTTGCCACGATCCAGATCATGTTCCTCGGCGTCACGCTGTACCTGCATCGTGATCAATCGCACGGTGGCCTGATCCTCCACCCCGTTCTAAGGCACCTGTTCCGATTCTGGCTCTGGTACAGCTCCGGTGCGGTCACGAAAGAAT
>JAQGOC010000209.1 GCA_028293805.1 Gammaproteobacteria bacterium | reverse complement strand
CGCTTGTAAGCAAAGGTTGCGGAAGAATGAGCCGATGAGCGATCTCTTTCCCTACGGTCTCGTCGAGTTGCCCTGGTGGGGCTATGTGGCGGTGACCTTTGCCACGATCCAGATCATGTTCCTCGGGGTCACGCTGTACCTGCATCGCGACCAATCGCACGGCGGACTGATTCTGCATCCGGTGCTACGGCACTGCTTCCGATTCTGGCTGTGGTACAGCTCTGGTGCGGTCACGAAAGAGTGGGTTGCCGTGCATCGACGCCACCACGCTTATGCTGACCAGCCCGGCGATCCGCACAGCCCGGTCGTCTTCGGTGTGAAGCGCGTCCTCTTCGAAGGTTACGAGCTCTACAACGTCGCGGCGAAGGACCCCGCCATCTTAAAGAATTACGGAAAGGGCACGCCGAAGGACTGGATCGAGCGCAACCTGTACAGCCGCTTTCCCAATCTCGGCGTCGTGCTGTTCTCCGCGACAGCCCTCGTTCTGTTTGGAATCCCGGCGATCGTCATGGTTGCCGTGCATTTGAGCGCGCAGCCCTTCTTCGCCGGCGGCGTGGTGAACGGCCTTGGGCATGCGGTGGGCTACCGGAGCTTCGAGATGCCCTCGACCGCCACGAATCTCCTGCCGTGGGGGTTGCTCCTCGGCGGCGAGGAGTTGCACAACAACCATCACGCGTTCCCGCGTTCCGCACGCTTCGCCGTGCAGCGCTGGGAGTTCGACATCGGCTGGATGTGGGTTTGTATTTTCCGCGCGCTGCGGCTTGCGAAGGTTCGCTACGTCGCGCCCCGGCCGCATCTCGAGCGCAGGCGCAATGAGCTCGATGCCGACACGGTCCACGCGCTGTTCACGAACCGCATGCACGTGCTGCGGGACTATGCACGCAGAGTAGTCCTGCCAGTCTGCCGCGAGCTCGCCCGCCGTGAGCCTCAGGGCTCCGTTCCCGCAATCACACCGAAGCTGCTGATCCGACATCCAACGTTGCTGGCTGCCGAGGGAAACCGGGTGCTGCATGAGTTGCTCGAGCGCTACGAAGTGCTGCGCAGGGTCGTCGAGTACCGTGACGGCCTCCAGCATCTGTGGAACGATGCCTCCGCGAATCAGGCGCGAGCGGTCGGGCAGTTGCGCGAATGGTGCACTCGGGCGGAAGCCAGCGGCATCCGCGCCTTGCGCGAGTTTTCTCAAGGGCTCCCGGCTTACGCACCGGCAGGGGCAAGGTCCCGCTGACCTCAGCGCACGGGCAGGATCGTCGAGCGGGTGACGGTGCGCATCGCAAAGCTCGATTGCACCCGGGCGACACTCGGGAGCCGCGTCAGGTGCTGGTTGTGGAGGCGCTCGAAATCCGCCATATCGGCCACCACCAGTCTCAAAAGATAGTCGTGCTCGCCGGTCATGAGATAGCACTCCATGACCTCCGGGATCTTGCGGACGGCGTTTTCGAACGCCTCCAGGCCTGACTGGCTCTGCCGGTCGAGCGTGATGCTCACGAACACGTTGACCGGGTAACCGGCCTTGTGTTGGTCGATGAGCGCCGTATAGCCCTGCACCAGCCCCGATTCCTCGAGGGCGCGCACGCGCCGCAGGCAGGCCGATTCCGAGAGGCTTACTTTCTCCGCCAGCAGCGTATTGGTGATGCGGGCGTCCTGCTGTAGCAGGCGCAGGATGGCGCGATCGTAGCGGTCGAGCTCCATGGTCGCTGAAATCCTTCTCGTGAGGCCGAGGAAATGGCAGATTCTGCCACATTATCCCTTGGTGGCGCTGCCAGTACGCAAGTTCTTGCCACCGGATGACGTTTACGCTCACGGCTGGCATCAATTGAGGACGGCTTCATGCGCATCGGTGTTCCGCGAGAGATCAAAGTTCATGAGTACCGGGTAGGCCTGGTGCCTGCCGGCGTGCGCGAGCTAGTAGGAGCCGGGCACGAAGTGATCGTCGAGACCGCCGCCGGCAGCGGTATCGGTGTGGACGACGCCCAGTATCGTGCGGCGGGCGCTTCCGTCGCCGCGCGGGCCGCTGATGTGTTCGCCCGCGCTGAGCTCGTCGTCAAGGTCAAGGAGCCGCAGCTCGTCGAATGCGAGCTGCTGCGACCCGGCCAGGTCCTGTTCACTTATCTACATCTCGCAGCCGACCCTGTGCAGGCCCAGGCGCTCATGAAATCGGGTGCCACCGCCATTGCGTACGAAACCGTAACGGCTCCCAATGGCTCTCTGCCCCTGCTGACCCCCATGAGCGAGGTCGCCGGCCGCATGTCCATCCAGGTCGGCGCGGCGAGCCTGCAGAAGGCCAACGGGGGGTACGGAGTGCTGCTGGGCGGTGTGCCGGGCGTTCCTCCGGCCAAAGTCGTTATCCTCGGCGGCGGCGTGGCCGGCACGCACGCCGCGGAAATTGCCGTAGGCATGCGCGCTGATGTGACGATCGTCGACCGATCGGTCCACCGCCTGCGTGAGTTGTCGTCGCAGTTCGGCTCGGCGTTGCAGACCGCGTATTCGACCACTGAAACGATCGAGCGCCTCGTTCGCGATGCCGACCTTGTCATCGGCGCCGTGCTCGTGGCCGGCGCCGCAGCTCCGAAGCTGGTGACCCGGGCAATGCTCGGGACGATGAAGCCCGGCACCGTACTGGTCGATATCTCCATCGACCAGGGCGGCTGCTTCGAGACCAGCAAGCCGACCACTCATTCGGATCCGACCTTTGTCGTGGACGGCATCATTCACTATTGCGTGGCCAACATGCCAGGCGCCGTGCCGCGAACCTCCACGTTCGCCCTGACCAACGCCACGTTGCCGTACGTGCGCGCGTTGGCCGATCTGGGCTGGCAGGCGGCTTTGAAGCGCGATCCCGGCCTGGCCGGGGGGCTCAACGTCCACGCGGGCGAGATAACGCATGAGGTCGTGGCCCGGGCGCTGGGCTTTCAGGCGCGTCCCGCCCCGCTCACGGCGGTTCGATAATCGCGCCTTCCGAGGGCACATTTAAGTGCTCTATCTAACGGGGGGCTGGCGACGGCCGGCCCCCTGCCGTTAGGCTAGCGCTGCGCATCGTGGGACGGTGCGGTCACCACCACCCTTTTAAAGGAAGAGGACTACAGAATGAAGATCGCCCTGTCGGCTGCCGTGCTCGCCTTCGCCGCGGGTTCCGCGCTCGCCGCGCCCGTTACCTACGACATCGATCCGGCTCACACTTATCCGAGTTTCGAAGCCGATCACATGGGCGGACTGTCGGTCTGGCGCGGCAAGCTCGATAAGACCTCCGGCAAGGTCGTGCTCGACAAGGACAAGAGCAGCGGCACCGTCGAGATCACCGTCGACACATCCTCGATCGATTTCGGCCACGAAAAGCTCAACGAGCATGCGAAGGGTCCCGACATGTTCGATGTTGCCAAGTACCCGACCGCCACTTACAAGGGCACGCTCGTGAAGTTCAAGAACGGTGTGCCCACCGAAGTCGACGGTGAGTTCACCCTCCACGGTGTTACGAAGCCGCTGACGCTCACCATCAACCAGTTCCTCTGCAAGCCGAATCCCATGACGAAGAAAGAGGTCTGCGGCGCCGATGCCTCGGCCACTTTCAACCGCAAGGATTTCGGACTGGGTTTCGGCGAGGCGTACGGCTTCAAGATGGACGTGAAGCTGGCCATCCAGGTGGAAGCGGTGCGCGCTTCCTGAAAACCGCGTTTTAGCGCTTTCCCGGCAGTTCGCCTGAGCGGCGCGCTGCCGGGAAGCGCGCTGGGCGGCTCCGCCCGTAATAAGCACATTCCCAGGAAGTCTTGCGCCTCCGGCTCAGCCGGAGCGTCCGCGGCGTCCCATTGTGTAGACTCCCGGCCAAAGGGGATTGCGCCAGTGTCCGACCGTCACGCCGCTGAACTTTCGTTGCTCGAAGCCATGATCGGTGCCGCCGTCGAGGCAGGCCGCGCCGCGCACGAAATCTATAGCGGCGACTTCGCTGTGCAGCGCAAAGCGGATCACTCGCCGGTCACCGCCGCAGATCATGCCGCGGAGGCGATCATTCTACGGCGGCTCGCTCAGGCCGCTCCGTCGACGCCGATCGTGGCGGAGGAGGAGGTCGCCGCCGGACGGCTGCCGGCCATCGCGGACGAGTTTTTTCTGGTCGATCCGCTCGACGGCACCAAGGAATTCATTCACAAGCGGGGCGAGTTCACGGTCAACATCGCCCTCATTCGTGGCGGAGCTCCGGTTCTGGGTGTCGTCTACGCCCCCGTGAACTCGGCTCTCTACATAGGCGACGTCGCGGCCGGTCGCGCGCTTCGCAGCCATCAACGCACGGACTTGAACGAAACAGCGCCGCGCGAGCCGATCCGCGTCCGCCCGGTGCCGGCGCGCGGCCTTACCGTTGTGATTTCGCGGTCGCATGCCACTCCCGAGACGGAGAGCTATCTGGCGCATTACCCGATTGCCGAGCGTGTCTCGGTGGGCTCGTCGTTGAAGTTCTGCCTCGTCGCGGCGGGCGCAGCGGATCTTTACCCGCGGCTCGGACCCACGATGGAATGGGACACCGCCGCTGGACAGGCAGTGCTCATTGCCGCCGGCGGCAGTGTGTCGGCCCCGGGCGGTGCGCCCCTGGAGTACGGCAAGCCCGGCTTGCGCAATCCATTCTTCATTGCGAGCGGGTCGCTGCACCCGGTACCCCTCACAGTCTGAGCCCGATGAGCACCACAGTCGCACAGCACTCGCTTTCCCTGCATCTGAAGCGGCTCGAGGCCGAGTCGATCGGCATCATCCGTGAAGTTGCCGCGGAATTCCGCAACCCGGTGATGTTGTATTCGATCGGCAAGGACTCGGGCGTGATGCTCCACCTGGCCATGAAAGCCTTCTTTCCGTCGAAGCTGCCGTTCCCGCTGTTGCATGTCGACACGGGGTGGAAGTTCCGCGACATGATCCGGCATCGCGACCGGATAGTGGAGCGCTATGGCGTGAAATTGCTCGTGTACACGAACGCGGAAGGCGTGGCACGCGGCATCAACCCGATCACCTCCGGGTCGCAGCTGCATACCCAGGTCATGAAAACCGAAGCCCTGAAGCAGGCGCTCGACCGCTGGGATTTCGATGCCGCCTTCGGCGGCGCGCGCCGTGATGAGGAGAAGAGCCGTGCGAAGGAGCGCGTGTTCTCGTTCCGCTCGGCGGGCCATGTCTGGGATCCGCGCAACCAGCGTCCCGAGCTGTGGAATCTGTACAACACCCGCATCGCCAAGGGCGAGACGATCCGGGTATTCCCGCTTTCCAACTGGACCGAGCTCGACATCTGGCAATACACGCGCGCGCAGGATATTCCCGTGGTACCGCTGTACTTCGCCGCGCCCCGGCCGGTAGTGAGGCGCGACGGACTGCTGATCATGCGTGACGATGAGCGCATGCCGCTGCTTCCGGGCGAGGTGGAGGAAACGCGCACCGTGCGCTTCAGGTCGCTGGGCTGCTATCCGCTGTCCGCGGCCATCGAGAGCGAGGCGACGACGCTCGACGATGTCATCGACGAGATGCTGGCCACGCGGACGTCCGAGCGGTCCGGGCGCCTCATCGACAATGATGAAGCCGCCTCCATGGAGAAGAAAAAGCGCGAGGGCTATTTCTGATGATTACCTTCGCCCCGCAACACGTCCGCGTGAGCTCGGCCGACGCGGACGGCCCTGCGAAAGGGCTGCTGCGCTTTCTGACGTGCGGTTCGGTCGATGACGGCAAGTCGACGCTCATCGGCCGGCTTCTCTACGACACGAAGCTGATCCTCGAGGACCAGCTCGTCGCGCTGGAGCGCGACAGCCGCAAGCATGGCACGACCGGCGACGACATGGATTTCGCGCTGCTCGTCGATGGTCTCGAGGCGGAGCGTGAGCAGGGCATCACCATAGACGTCGCGTATCGCTTTTTCGCGACCCCGCGCCGATCATTCATCGTCGCCGACACTCCCGGGCACGAGCAATACACTCGCAACATGGCCACAGGGGCGTCCAACTCCGATGCCGCCGTGATCCTCATCGACGCGCGCAAGGGAGTGCTGACGCAGACGCGCCGGCACAGCTATATCTGCTCCCTGCTTGGCATCCGCCACATCGTCGTTGCCGTGAACAAGATCGATCTCGTGGAGTTCTCCGGCGAGCGATTCCATCACATCGTCGGCGACTACCTGGGCTTCGCTCAATCTCTGGATTTCGCGTCAATTACGACCGTTCCGGTGTCGGCGCGCTTCGGCGACAACGTCACGCAGCACTCCGACCGGATGTGCTGGTATGACGGGCCGAGCCTCCTCGAGCACCTCGAGACCCTCGATGTCGAGCACGCTCTGGAGCAGAAACCGTTTCGCTTTCCCGTGCAGTGGGTGAATCGTCCCAACCTCGATTTCCGGGGTTTCTCGGGCACGATCGCGTCCGGGGCGATCAAGGCGGGAGATCGGGTGGTCGTGGCCGCCTCGGGCAAAGAGTCTACGGTCGCACGAATCGTGACGGCGGACGGAGACATGGCGGAGGCGCGAGCCGGGAACGCCGTTACGCTAACTCTCACCGACGAGGTGGATGTCGCGCGCGGTGACGTCATCGCACGCGCAGATAGCCGCCCGGAAGTCGTCGACCAATTCGCCGCGCACGTGCTGTGGATGGCGGAGGAGGCGATGCTTCCCGGCCGCTCCTATCTCATGAGGATCGGCACCAAGTACATACCCGCCCGCGTCACGAGCCTCAAGCACAAGGTCGACGTCAACACGCTCGAGCACATCGCCGCCAAGACCTTGGGCCTGAATGAGATCGGACTGTGCAATCTCGCGACGGCCACACCGGTGGCTTTCGACCCTTACACGGAGAACCGCGAGACCGGCGCATTCATTTTGATCGACCGGTTCACGAACGCCACGGCCGGCGCCGGCATGATTACCTTCGGCCTGCGTCGCGCCACCAACATTCACCGCCAGAGCCTGCTGATCGACAAGCAGTCGCGGGTGGACTTGAACGGCCACCGGCCGGCCATTCTTTGGTTCACGGGCCTGTCCGGTTCTGGCAAGAGCACCATTGCGAACATCGTGGAGCGTGAGCTGCATGCACACGGAGCGCACACCTACATGCTGGACGGCGACAATGTGCGTCACGGCTTGAACCGCGACCTGGGCTTCACGGACGCGGATCGTGTCGAGAACATCCGCCGTGTTGGCGAGGTTGCCAAGCTGTTCGTCGACGCGGGCACAGTGGTGCTTTGCTCGTTCATCTCGCCGTTTCGCGCCGAGCGGCGCATGGTGCGTGAGTTGGTCGGTGCGGACGAGTTCTTCGAGATCTACGTCGACACCCCGATCGAGGAATGCATGCGCCGCGACCCGAAGGGTCTGTATGCGCGGGCGAAGGAAGGCAAGATCAAGAACTTCACCGGGATCGATTCTCCCTACGAAGTCCCGGAAAGCCCGGAGATCGTGGTGAACACGAGCGGCGTTGGGGCCGAAGAGGTCGCGCGCCGGATCGTGGAAGCTCTGAGGGAGCGGCGGGTCATCGCATAGGGCGCGTCGGGGTGCGCGCCTTTCAATGTGAGACAGCGCCAGCTTCGTTTCGAGCCGGGCGGCTCAGGTTTCGAGCATTGCCGCCACGTGCGTCGCGATGGCCAGGGATGCGGTAAGGCCTGGCGACTCTATCCCGAACAGATTGACAAGCTGAGCCGTCCCGTGCACCTGCGGGCCATCGATCCGGAAATCGGCCGCGGTCTGCGCGGGGCCCGATATCTTCGGACGTATACCAGCGTATGCGGGCTGTAGCGCGCCGTCGGCGAGATCCGGCCAATAGCTGCGGATGGCAGCATAGAAGCGCTCGGCGCGTTGTGGTTCCACGGCGTACTCGCACTGCTCTACCCACTGCACGTCGGGACCGAATCGGGCACGGCCCGCCAGGTCGAGGGTGAGGTGCACGCCCAAGCCTCCGGGCTCGGGCACCGGGTACACGAGTCGCTCGAATGGCGAGCGGCCGGCCAGGGTGAAATAGTTGCCCTTCGCAAAGTAGGGTGTTGGGATGTGCTCTGGCGGGAACCCTTCGATCAGGCGCGCCACCTGCGGGGCGTACAGTCCGGCACTGTTGATGACGGTCCTGGCGCGCAGGGCCGCCTCGTCTGAATTTACGCCGATGACAACGCCGTCAGACTCGAGCCGCATGCGTGTCACGCGGCTACCGGGTACCAACGTGGCTCCATGATTTTCAGCGTGGCCCAACAGGGCCAGCATGTAGGCATGCGAATCGATGATGCCCGTCATCGGGGAGTGCAGCGCGGCTTCGCAGGCCAGCTGAGGCTCGAGCGTGAGCGCTTGGGCGCGGGTGAAGAATTCCAGATCCACGCCATTGCCCCGCGCCGCTGTCTGAATCTTCTCGAGCTGGGCGAGCTGCCCTTCTGAGGTGGCTACAATGAGCTTCCCGCAGCGCCGATAGGGAATGCCGTATTGCTCGCAGAAGTCGTATAGAAGGCCGCGCCCGGCGACGCACAGACGCGCCTTGAGAGAGCCCTGCGGGTAATAAATCCCGGCGTGGATGACCTCGCTATTGCGCGAGCTGGTCTCGGTTCCGAAGCTGCTGGCGGCTTCGAGGATCAGGACTTCACGTCCGCGCTGGGCAAGGGCGCGTGCCACGGCCAGCCCGACAACTCCCGCCCCGATCACGACCACATCTGCGTTGTCCATGGCTGTAAAGTGTAGTCGGTCCCACTGCGGGACCGAATCGAATCTGCTGGAGGATCCTGTGACTGTTGTGAATTACCGCTCCGAGGCGGACGTCGTCGTTCTCGAAATCGATTATCCGCCGGTGAATGCATTGAGCCATCCGGTGCGCGAGGGCCTGCTGGAAGGGCTGCGGAAAGCCGGCGCGGACCCGCTCGTAAAGGCCATTGTCATCGCTGGCGCGCAGGGCACGTTCCCGGCCGGCGCAGACCTCAACGAGATGGCTTCCGGGCTGGTTCTCAAGGCGCCCATCACGCGTGAAGTACAGGCGCAGATGGAAGCGACCCCCAAACCGGTGGTCGCGGCGATCGCGGGTACCGCGCTGGGCGGTGGCTTCGAGCTCGCGCTGGCGTGTCATTGGCGGATCGCTGCAACCAGCGCAAAAGTGGGTCTGCCCGAGGTAAAGCTCGGTTTGATTCCGGGCGCCGGGGGAACGCAACGGTTCACGCGCCTCGCGGGTCCGGAGGCGGCGCTCGATGCCCTGACCTCCGGGACGCATATTCCCGCGCCACGCGCGCTCGAGCTCGGTCTAGTCGACGCGCTGGCCGACGATGTCGTCGTAGAGGCGATTGCTTTTGCGCGGCGCGCCGCGCAGGAGGATAAGCCGCTGCGTATCGTGAGCGACGCCGCGGACCGGATCACCGGGGTGAGCCCGGAACTGTTTGCGGCCTTTCGCAAGAAGATTCAGGCCAAGGCGCGTGGCCAGCTCGCGCCCTTCAGAATCATCGACAGCATCGAGGCGGCGTGCACGCAACCGAAAGAGGCAGCGTTCCGCATCGAACGTGAAGGCTTCCTCGAGTGCCGCGACAGTCCGCAGCGCAAGGCCCTGGTGCATGTTTTCTTCGCGGAGCGCGAGGCGCGCAAAATTCCCGATGTCTCCTCTGACATAAAGCCCCTGCCGATCCGCAAGGCGGTGGTCATCGGGGCAGGCACGATGGGCGGCGGGATTGCGATGAACTTCGCGAACGCGGGCATTCCCGTGGCCCTGCTGGAGCTCTCGCGCGAGGCGCTCGACCGCGGCCTGGGCTTGATCCAGAAGAATTACGCGGCCTCCGTGGCCCGCGGCAGCTTGACTCAGGCGCGGGTCGACGAGGCTCTGTCGCTCATCCACGGCATTACCGATTACGGGGCGGCCGCAGATGCGGACATCGTCGTCGAAGCCGTATTCGAGGACATGAAGGTGAAACGGGAGGTATTCGAAAAGCTCGACGGCGTAGCCGCACCGCACGCCATTCTCGCTACGAATACCTCCACTTTGGATATCGATGCGATCGCCGCAGCCACCTCGCGACCGGAAAAGGTTGTCGGGACTCACTTCTTCAGTCCGGCGAACGTCATGAAGTTGCTGGAGAACGTGCGCGGCAAGCACACCGCGCCGCAGACGATCGCGACTGTGATGGCCCTGGGAAAGAGATTGAGCAAGGTCGTCGTGCTCGCGGGCAACTGCGATGGCTTCATCGGCAACCGCATGTTGCAGTTCTACTCCGGCGAGGCGGAATTCCTGCTGGAGGAGGGCGCGACGCCCGAGCAGATCGACCGCGTCATCGAGGGCTTCGGCTTCGCGATGGGGCCGCTCGCGGTGCGCGATCTCGCGGGCAATGATGTTGGTTTCATGATCCGCAAAAGCCGCCGGATTCCGGCGGACGAGCGCTGGTCGCCCATCCTGCAGCGCCTGGTGGAGCAGGGCCGCCTCGGGCAGAAGACGGGCAAGGGCTTCTACCGTTATGAGGGGCGTACCCGCATTCCCGATCCGGAGGTTCTGTCGCTGATCGAACGCGTCTCGAGCGAGCTTGGAATACGGCGGCGCGCGATTGCGGACCAGGAGATTCTGGAAAGACTGCTGCATCCACTGGTGAACGAAGGAGCCAAGATCGTGGACGAAGGCATAGCGATTCGCGCGGGCGACATCGACGTTGTCTACGTCAACGGCTACGGCTTCCCCGCCTTCAGGGGCGGGCCGATGTTCTGGGCCGAAGAAATCGGCTTGGCCAATGTCGTGGAAACCATGCGGCGGCTCGCGCCCAGTCATGGTACGCGCTGGCGTCCGGCGGCGTTGCTCGAGCGGCTGGCGGCGTCCGGGGAGGGTTGGAATAGCTTGGGCAAGAACGCCTGATCGCCAATGCGGCGCAGGCGTGTTGAAGGGGCTGTCGGCATAGGGCTTGCTGCTCCTTCGGGTCTGCCGTTTACGTCAGCGGCGCACTCGGTGCTCCCGTGGTGGGAGCACGCGCCCGATCAGGATGTCATCACCATGAATGCGACTCCCAATGCTGCCGCTGCCGGCCAGATCAAAATAGGCGCCGATCTCACGGTGAACCGCCTCGGGTACGGTGCGATGCGCATCACCGGCCGGGGCATCTGGGGCGAGCCGGCCGATATTCCGACCGCGATTCGCGTGGTGCAGCGTGCCGTGCAGCTGGGCGTAACCTTCATCGACACCGCGGACTCATATGGCCCCGAGGTGAGTGAAACTCTGATCGCACAGGCGCTATATCCCTATCCGCCCGAGCTCGTCATCGCGACCAAGGGCGGTCTGGTGCGGCCGGGTCCTGATATCTGGAATCGCAATGCTCAACCGCAGCATCTGCGCGAGGCCTGTGAAGGCAGCCTGCGCCGCCTGCGGCGCGATCGAATCGATGTCTACCAGCTGCACTCGCCCGATCCGCGCGTGCCGCTGGAAGACTCGCTCGGCGAGCTCATCCGCTTACGCGCCGAAGGCAAGATCCGCTATATCGGCATTTCCAACGTGAGCCTCGACGAGCTCGAGCGGGCGGAGCGAGTCACCCCGCTCGTGTCGGTTCAGAACCGCTACAACCTCGAGGACCGGCGCTCCGATCCGGTCATCGCCCATTGCGAAAGCCAATCCATGGCCTTCATCCCATGGGCGCCGCTCGACTCCGGCCGTCACGCGACGCAGTCCGGCTCCATGCGCGCCCTGGCGCGTGTGGCCGATCGCCATAAAGTGACCGTCGGTCAAGCCGCCATCGCCTGGCTTCTGCACCGCTCCAAGGTGATGTTGCCGATCCCCGGCACGGCGTCCGTCAAACACCTCGAAGAAAACATCGCGGCGGCGTCGATCCGCCTCACGCCGGAGGATATGCGCGAGCTCGGCTGACGGCTGGTCTCGAATCAGCGCAGTTCCTCACGGCACCGGTCACACGACCGGGAGGCGGGTCGTATACTTCTTCGTGCGCAGGACGAAGCTGGTGTTGACCGACCGGACCGCCGCGAGCTGCAACACCTGTGTGGACAGGAAATGCTCGTACGCCTCCATGCTGGCGGCGACGATACGCAGCAGATAGTCGTTGGCGCCGCTCATCGAGTGACATTCCAACACCTCGGGCCGATCCCTGACGAGCTGGTCGAACTGGCGAACCGTTTCCGGGTGATGGTTCTCCAGCGTGACCAGCGCGTACGCCGAGATCGGCAGGCCGATGGCCGGGCCGTGCAGCAACGTCGCGTAGCCGGCGATGAAGCCATCCTCCTCGAGCCGCCGCAACCGCCGCCAGCACGGGGCGGGGGACAGCCCGACCTGCTTTGCGAGGTCCTGATTCGAGATGCGGGCATCCGCCTGCAGCGCATCCAGAATGCGCCGGTCGACCCGATCCAGCATCTTCGGCATGCATCGCACTCCAGTTGAGCAATACTATTGCCCAGATGACCACAAAACAGGCAACGGACGCAAGCTCATTGCCACCGCCTGAGCATAAGCTGTGCGCAAAGCCCGCTTTGGAGTTGTGCGTCATGGCTGCACCCGCTGCCTCGATTTCCCGCCCCTCGAGCCCCGCGCCCCACTCGGGCCGCCAGCCGGACTGGAAGCGTGTGGCCTACCTTCTGCACGCCTCCCGGGCACTCGATGACATCGAGGAGTCGAAACTCCTGCCCGAGCGCAAGGTGCTGTATCAGTTCTCCGCCCGCGGACACGACTTTGCGCAGATCCTGCTCGGCCTGCATCTGACGGACCCTCACGATGGGGTGACCGTCTACTACCGCTCCCGCCCACTCATGCTCGCCCTGGGCGTCGATCTCGAAGATGCCGCTGCGGGTCCGCTGGCGCGCGCCGGCTCTTTTAGCGGCGGTCGCGACATCGGTGTCGTCTTCAATATGCCGGGCCGTAACGGCCCCACAGTGTTGCCGGCGTGCGGCGGCGTCGGGGCGCAATACACCCCCGCCGCCGGATGGGCGCAGGCGATCCGCTACCGCCGCGAAGAGCTGGGCGAGGCGGCCTATGCGCGCAGTATCGCAGTCGTGCTGGGCGGCGATGCCTCGGTAGCTACCAACGGCTTCTGGTCGGCTCTGACCGTGGCTACGACACTGCAGCTGCCGATGTTGTTTTATGTTGAAGACAACGGTTTCGGTATTTCCGTAGCCTCCGAACTCCAGACGCCCGGCGGCAACATTGCCGCGAATCTGCGCTCCTTCGCGGGTCTCACGATCCTCGAAGGTGATGGGACAAATCCGGCCGAGGCCGCCGACCTTACGCAGCAAGCGGTCGGGCTCGTCCGCGAGGGCCGCAAGCCGGTGCTGCTGCGGTTGACGGTGCCACGCCTGAGCGGCCACTCCGGACAGGACACCCAGGCTTACAAATCGCCGGAAGTCATCGCTCTCGAGCGGGCGCGGGACCCGCTCGGAAAATTGCATCGCCATCTCGTGCCGGGCGTGCTCACCGAATCCGAATGGATGCGGCTCGCTCAACAGGCGCGCAGCGATGTCGAAGCCGCCATCGAACGGGCCCTGGCCCGCCCGCAACCCGATGCACGGCAGGTGAGCCGGTATGTGTTCTCCGAAGTCGCCGTCGATGGGACGCCCGAGCGGCAACAGCAGGGTGGTCTCGCCCCCGATGCCCATGTATTTCCGCCATCCACTCCGGTTCCCCGCCCCGAGGCGGCGCGTATCAACATGCTGACCGCCATCCGGCGAACACTGGATGTCGAGCTGGCCTCCAATCCTCGAATGGTCGTGTTCGGTGAGGACGTGGGTCCCAAGGGCGGCGTTCACGGAGCAACGCTCGGGTTGCAGGAGAGATACGGTCCGGAGCGCGTGTTCGATACCAGCCTTTCCGAGGAAGGCATCATCGGGCGCGCGGTAGGCATGGCGATCGCGGGGCTGCTGCCCGTTGCCGAAATCCAGTTTCGCAAATACGCGGATCCTGCCGCCGAGCAGCTCAACGATTGCGGGACGATGCGCTGGCGCACCCACAATCGCTTCGCCGCGCCGATGGTGGTGCGGATGCCCGGCGGCTTCTTCAAGTGCGGCGATCCCTGGCACAGCCAGACGAATGAAGTGGCCTGGGTTCATGGAATCGGCTGGCACGTCGCCGTCCCTTCGAACGCCGAAGATGCAGTCGGACTGTTGCGCTCGGCCCTGCGCGGGAATGACCCGACCATATTCTTCGAGCACCGCGCGATGTTGGATGGTGCATGGGCGCGACGCCCCTATCCCGGCGACGAATACATTGTGCCGTTTGGCCAGGCTCGCAAAGTCAGGGCGGGTACGGAGCTGACAGTGGTTACGTGGGGTGCGATGGTCGAACGCTGTGAGCAGGCGGCTGCCTCATCGGGCGTCGAGGTAGAGATTCTGGATCTGCGTACTTTATCGCCCTGGGATAGAACGGCGGTGCTGGCGTCCGTGGAAAAGACCCGCCGTTGTCTCATCGTGCACGAAGACAATCTCACGGCGGGGTTTGGCGCCGAAATTGCCGCGGTGCTTGCGAAGGAGTCCTTCTTCAATCTGGATGCCCCGATCGAGCGGCTTACCATGCCGGATATCCCCAGTCCCCACAGCCCCGTGCTGCTCGAGGCCGCCGTGCCGAGCGTGGACCGCATCATGCGCACTATTCAACAGATCGCGAGCGTTTGAATGACGACGACAACCGCAATGGAAATCCGGGCCCCCGCCGAGCAGACGGAGGGTACGCGGTCGCAAGTTCTGCGCTGGCTCAAGAATGTGGGCGAAACGGTCGCCGAGAACGAGCCGCTGATCGAGATCGAGACCGACAAGGTGACCGTTGAAGTCGCGTCCCCGGGTTCGGGAATTCTGCGGGAGATCGTGAAAGGCGAGCAGGAAGAGATCAATCCGGGCGAGCTGCTGGGGCGTATTGAGACGAGCCGCTCGACCGCCGCTGAGATGGATGACCTCGAGACGCAATCCCTGCACGGAAATGCCGCGCGCGCTAGTGACGCCGCTCATGCTCCGTCAGCTTCCGGCGAAGCCGCTGCGTCCAACATGATCGGTTCGACTGACTCCGCGACGAAAAGCGCCCGTTCGACGCGTTCCGGAACGTCCTCCCACGACATGCCAAGTCAGGATTCCGCAGGTCAGCCGGCCAGCTCTAACATCGCGACTCGGCTCAGTCCTGCGGTGCGCCGGCTGCTCTCCGAGAATTCCCTCGAGCCGTCCGCCGTCCGAGGCACGGGTGAGGGCGGGCGGCTCACCGTCGAAGACGTGATGAGGGCGATCTCCGCCAAAGGCTCCGGCCAGGCTGCCGCGGCGTCAGGCAGCAAGTCAGCTACGCAGACTTCGCCACATGTGGGGGCGCAGCCTGCCCCCGCGCCGGGCCCCGCAGTCTCCCGTATCGCGGCAAATTCCGAGCTTGTCGGAAACAGCCGTCGCGTTCCCCATTCGGCGGTACGTAAGCGCGTCGCCGAGCACATGGTGCAGAGCCTGCTCCACACGGCTCCTCATGTCACCACTGTCTTCGAAGCCGATATGACGGCTGTGCTTGCGCATCGCCTGCGACACCGCGAAGACTTCGAGGGTCGGGGCGCTCCACTCACGCTCACGGCGTATTTTCTGCAAGCAGCCGTTGACGCTCTGCGTGCCGTACCGGAGGCAAACAGCCGTTGGACCGATTCGGCGCTGGAGATCTTCGATTCCATGCACATCGGGGTGGCAACGGCGTTGGAGGAGGGGGGGCTCGTCGTTCCGGTGTTGCGCGAGGTTCAATTGCGGGATCTCTTCGCCACCGCCCAAGGCCTGCATGACGTGGTCACTCGTGCGCGGGAGGGCCGCCTTGTCCCGGCGGACGTTCGCGGGGGCACCTTCACGATCTCGAATCATGGCGTCAGCGGCAGTCTCGTGGCCACGCCGATCATCATCAATCAGCCGCAGTCGGCCATCCTGGGTGTCGGTAAGCTCGAGAAGCGGCCCGTCGTGGTGGCCGACGGGGGCGAGGAGCGGATCGTGATCCGGCCGCGCTGCTATGTCACATTGACCATCGACCACCGGGTCATGGATGGCCACCAGGCCAATCGTTTCCTGCGGACTTTCGTGGAGCGTCTTACCAACTGGCCCCTGTAGTGCCATGATTCGGTGCCATGACCCAAGAGCAGCGCACCGGACTGCCGGAACTGGACGACATCGAGCGCGCCAGCGAGGATGAGCTGCGGGCCCTGCAGCTCACGCGGCTCAAGTGGTCGCTGTTTCATACCTACAAGAATGTAGCGCTCTACAGGCGCAAGTGCGAGCTGGCGGGAATCCACCCTGACGACCTGAAGTCGCTCGCGGATCTGCAGCATTTTCCGTTCACGACGAAGGCGGATCTGCGCGAGGCCTATCCCTTCGGTCTATTCGCCGTGCCGAAAGACAGGATCGTGCGCGTTCACGCCTCGAGCGGCACGACCGGGAAGCCGACTGTGGTCGGGTACACCGCGCAGGATATTCAAACCTGGGCCCAGCTCGTCGCCCGGTCCATTCGCGCGGCCGGCGGACGACCCGGCGATGTCATGCACATCGCCTACGGCTACGGTCTGTTCACGGGCGGCCTGGGCGCGCACTACGGAGCGGAGCATCTCGGGTGCATGGTGGTGCCCATGTCGGGCGGCCAGACGCAGAAACAGGTGCAGCTCATCTGTGACTTCGAGCCCGACATCATCATGGTTACGCCCTCGTACATGCTGGTCATCGCCGAGGAGTTCGAGCGGCAGGGGCTCGACCCGGCCGTATGCTCGCTGCGCCTCGGGATTTTCGGTGCCGAGCCGTGGACGGAAGCCATGCGCACGCAGATCGAGACCCGTATGGGAATCGACGCGGTCGATATCTACGGTCTGTCGGAAGTCATGGGCCCGGGCGTCGCGAGCGAGTGCGTCGAAACGAAGGATGGCCCCGTCATCTGGGAAGATCATTTCTACCCCGAGATCGTGGATCCGAGAACCGGGCAGGTCCTGCCGCAGGGCTCGCAGGGCGAACTCGTGCTCACCTCCTTGACCAAGGAGGCATTGCCAGTGATTCGGTATCGCACCCGCGATCTGACCCGCCTGCTGCCGCCGACCGCACGCTCGATGCGGCGCATGGCCAAGATCACGGGGCGCTCGGACGACATGTTGATCATCCGCGGCGTCAACGTGTTCCCGAGCCAGATAGAGGAACTGTTGTTGAAGCAGCAGGGTCTGGCGCCGCACTACCTTCTCGAGGTCACCCGGGACGCGCATCTCGACGCGCTCAGCGTGCAGGTCGAATGCACTGAGGGGATAGCCGGTGACAGCGCCTTGCGCAACCGGCTTACGATCGAGCTCCAACGCGACATCAAAGACACGATCGGCATCTCCGCCCGCGTGATCGTCAGCGCTCCGGGTGCGATCGAACGCTCTGCCGGAAAGGCGAAGCGGGTAGTCGATAAGCGAAATTCGCTTTAGCGTGCTATCGCGGCGAAGCGGGCATGCACCGAGGTGTTCGCGGCCGGTAATGGCTCGCTAAGAGTGCTGGCGGTGTTGGACAGATAGCGTTCGGCTGCCGGGAACACCGCTGAATACAGCCGCCGGCTCAGCTCATGAGCGGCCGCTCCCACCCAATCCGAAGGCAGCAGCGCGGGTGGGAGGAGCGGGTCCTGCAGGTGGATCTTGCGGTACTCGTGAATTAGCAGAGTACGGATGACAAACGCTGCCTCGCCGTCGAGCTCACTGGCGCAGGCTGCTCCGCCTGAATTCCGGGGCGCGGAGCCAGCGGCTACGGCGGCTTCCACGGGCGTGAATGTATCCACGAACCGCCGGTACCGGCGTGTCAGATCGCCGAGGTCCCAACCCGAGGCCACGAGCCGCCGGTCGATGTCGATTCCCTCGCTCGAGCTTTTCAATAGCAGAGCGTCGGCGGCGCCTTCCAGGCGGCTCAACCCGCTACGCGCGCGCTCGAGGCTCCAATTCGGATGGGCAAACAGGCCAGGGCTCAGTTGGCCAAAACCGAGCCATCGCAATTCGTCGCGGATACCCTGACGGCGGCGCCCGGTCAGCGGCGGCAGGACCAGCAGAGTCCATTGTCCGTCCCACGAGTGCGGAATCTCTCCGTAGATACGTCGCGTAGCTTCGGCGAAGCGGTCTTCCCCCGTGGGAGTGAGACGGTACTCGCTGCGGCGTCCGTCGCGCCGGGCAACGAGCCAGCCGTCCCGCGCCAGGCGTGCCGCCGATGTGCGCACGAGCCGCTCGGTGAGGCCGAACGGCTGCGCCAGGCTGATGAGGCTGCCGAGTGTGACGGCGCCGCCGCGCGGCGCGATAGCGTCTCCGAATATGGTGATGAGAATCGACCCACCCCGCAGGGGCCGCTGCCTGCGGAACTGCCGGAGTAAGGCTCTGAGAGCCATGGGCAGGGGTTCGCGGGAATCTGGGTTCATCCGTATGCGCGGTCCGCTCGAGCAGCTCGGGCCAAGCCTGGGGTGGGCCGGGTAAAGTCCGGGGTGGGCTCTCAGGGTCATAATTGTGACACAGAAAGTTGTGCCAGTGTGCTATTCTTGTGTCACTTTGTATTCGATCCGGTTGCGGTACTCATCTGCGGAGCGCTCATGTACACACAGGCCCTCGATTCACTTGGGAAGGACTGCCTGCCCGCCGGCTCGACGCAGGGCAGCGCGTTGGAGGCCCGTTTCCAGGCGCGCGTCGACGCGGACGAGAAGATCGAGCCCAAGGACTGGATGCCGGATGCGTATCGGCAGACCCTGATCCGGCAGATTTCCCAACACGCCCACTCTGAGATCGTCGGCATGCTGCCGGAGGGGAACTGGATCACGCGCGCCCCGACGCTGCGCCGCAAGGCCGTGCTCATCGCCAAGGTGCAGGACGAAGGCGGACACGGCATGTACCTGTACAGCGCCGCAGAAACGCTTGGGATTTCGCGTCAGCAGATGATCGAGCAGCTGCTCGCCGGCACCGCCAAATACTCGAGCATCTTCAACTACCCGACATTGACCTGGGCCGATGTCGGCGCGGTCGGGTGGCTGGTCGACGGCGCGGCGATCATGAACCAGATTCCCATCTGCCGCTGCTCCTACGGACCTTATGCGCGCGCCATGGTGCGCATCTGCCGGGAAGAGAGCTTTCACCAGCGGCAGGGGTTCGAGATCATGCTGGCGCTCGCGCGTGGCAGTGCGGAGCAGCGCCAGATGGCGCAGGACGCGCTCAATCGCTGGTGGTGGCCGTCGATCATGATGTTTGGCCCGAGCGACACTCAGTCCAAGCATACGGCGCAGTCGATGCGCTGGAAGATCAAGCGTTTCACCAACGACGAGCTGCGCCAGAAGTTCATCGACATCACGGCGCCGCAGGCGGAGTTTCTGGGACTGAAGATCCCGGATCCGCAGCTGCATCGCGACGAGGGTAGCGAGCACTATCGCTTCGGCACCATCGACTGGAGCGAGTTTCAAGCCGTGCTCCAGGGCAACGGACCCTGCAACCGCGAGCGGTTGGAAGCAAGGCGGCACGCGCACGCGGAAGGCGGCTGGGTGCGTGAAGCCGCGGCCGCGCACGCGGAAAAGCAACGCGCCCGCGCAGCGCAAGCTGCCTGAGGCTGGAGAACGAGATGACTCAGGATTGGCCGCTGTTTGAAGTCTTCATCCGCTCACGCTCGGGACTGGAACACAAGCATGTCGGCAGTGTGCATGCCAGCGATGCCCGAATGGCGATCGAGCATGCCCGTGATGTGTACACGCGCCGGCAGGAAGGCGTGAGCCTCTGGGTCGTGCGCTCGAGCGACATCATGGCTTCCGATCCGGCCGAAGCCGATGCGCTGTTCGAGCCGGCACGCGACAAGGTCTATCGCCATCCGACCTTCTATGCGATTCCCGACGAGGTCAAGAACCTGTGAGCGCCGCGAACGCAGCAGACGAAATGAAGGGGCAATCCTTGAACGCGCAGCTGTCGAATGACGCGCGCCTGCGCTATGTGCTCAGACTCGGCGACACCAGTCTGGTGCTCGGCCAGCGGCTCGGTGAATGGGTCGGGCACTCGCCGGCGCTCGAGGAGGACCTGGGACTCGCGAATCTGGCATTGGATCTGGTGGGACAGGCGCGGCTGCTCCTGAGCTACGCCGCGGAAATCGAAGGCAAGGGCCGGGATGAGGATGCGCTCGCTTTCTTTCGCGATGCTCCGCAGTTCACCAACCTGACACTGGCGGAGCAGCCGAACGGCGATTTCGCGCAGACCCTCGTGCGGCAATTTCTTCTGGATGCCTGGCAGCTCGAGATTTACGAGGGGCTGGCAAGCTCCAGCGACACGCGGCTCGCGGCCATCGCGGCCAAGGCGGTGAAGGAAACCCGCTACCACTTTCGATTCAGCTCCGGCTGGCTCATCCGGCTCGGCGACGGCACCGAAGAGAGTCACCGGCGTGCGCAGAACGCTCTCGAGGGCATCTGGCGCTTCACCGACGAGCTGTTCGTCGCCGATGAGGTTGATGAGCAGGTGGCTGCTGCCGGCATCGCACCCCGACTGGCGGATTTGCAACCACGGTGGTCGGCACATATCGATGAGGTATTGGGTGGGGCGACCCTCCAACGTCCGGCATCCATTCCGTATCCGTGGCACGGAAAGCGTGGTGTGCATACCGAGCACCTCGGGCACATGCTGACTGAAATGCAGCATCTGCAACGTACTTATCCCGGCGCACAGTGGTAACTTCAGGATAGCTCCGCAAATGTCCGCCACCCACCGCGTGACGAAACCCCTCGACGAGCGCGAGCGCGCCGTGTGGAGCGTTCTCGAAAACGTCATGGACCCGGAGATTCCGGTTGTGAGCGTCGTCGACCTGGGCATCGTGCGGTACGCACACTGGACGAGCGATCGACGTCTCCACGTGGGCCTCACGCCGACGTATTCGGGTTGTCCTGCCACGGACGTCATTCGCAGAACGGTTCGTGAGGCGCTCGATGCTGGAGGCTATGCTGATGCCGTTCTGGAGGAAGTGCTGTCACCCCCGTGGACGAGCGAGTGGCTGAGCGAAGCGGGCCGCCGCAGGCTGGAGGCATTCGGCATCGCTCCGCCGGACAAGGCTGTGTTCAATCCGCGCCAGCTGTTCCGCGCGCCTGTCGTGCGCTGCCCCCGCTGCCGCAGCGACAACACCGAGCGTGTCAGCGAGTTCGGCTCGACGCCCTGCAAGGCTCATTATCGGTGCAGCTCCTGCCTGGAGCCTTTCGACTACTTCAAGTGCATCTAAGAACATGCTGAGATTTCATTCGCTGCGCGTTACCGAAATACATCCTGACGCCGAGGACGCTGTGGGCATTTCCCTCGACGTGCCGGCCGAGCTGCACGCTGAGTACCGTGGATTAGCGGGTCAACACATCGTAGTGCGCACGGAAATCGATGCCGAGGAAACTCGACGTACCTACTCGCTTGTAAACGCGCCGGGAGAGTGGCCACTGCGCATTGTGGTTCGGGTCCACCCCTCGGGCCGCATGTCGCGTTATTTGTCGGAACAGGTGAACACGGGAGACCACATTGACATTCTCCCGCCAAACGGCAGCTTTACGTCCCGACGTGCGACGCAGGAGATCGGCACCTACGTCGCATTTGCTTCGGGCTGCGGCATTACTCCGGTTCTCTCGGTCGCGCAGTCGCTTCTCAAAGCCAACGCGGGCAACCGCGTCATCCTTTTCTACGGGAATGCCGCTACCGCGCGCGCGATGTGCCTGGAAGAGCTGCTGGCGCTGAAGGACCGCTATCTGGAGCGACTGTCGCTGCACTTCGTCATGAGCCGCGAGCCGCAGGAGGTCGATCTTTACAACGGCAGGATCGAGCCCCCCCGCGTCCGGCAATTCGCGCAGACGCTATTCGCTCCCGCCGAGATCGCGGAATATTTCGTGTGCGGGCCTGGGAACATGATCGATGAAGTGTCCGCGACCCTGCGGGAGTTGGGCGTGGAACCAAGTCGCATTCACGGCGAGCATTTCACCGTCACCACGACGGTTAGCGCAGAGGCCGCCACTGACGCCGCAATTGCGGACGCGCCCGCGCAGCGCGAAGTTGACAAGGCGCCTGTGCCGGCCGACTCTGCGGAGGTCACCATCCTCATGGACGGCAGGCGCCGTTCTTTCACCATGCGCATGAACGACGAGAGCGTCCTCGACGCGGCCGCGCGTGCCGGGCTCGACCTGCCGTTCTCCTGCCGCGCCGGAGTCTGTTCCACCTGCAGAACGAAAGTCGTCCGAGGCGAGGTCGAGATGGCGCAGAACTACGCGCTCGAAGAATGGGAAGTGGAGCAAGGCTACGTGCTCGCGTGCCAATCCCGGGTTCGGACGCCGGTCCTTGAGCTCGACTACGACGAGAAGTAATGTCGGCGGCGGCAGCGTCGCGCCTGCCAGTGCCGTAGCAATTCAGCCCAGCCCCCATCGTGGCGCGGAGCACTAAAATGACCTACCAGCATATTCTCTTCGACGTGGCCGACGGCATCGCGCGGCTAACGCTCAACCGGCCGGATCGCCTCAACAGTTTCAACACCGTCATGCACGCGGAGGTGCGAGGCGCACTGGCGACCATCGCAGATGGCTCTAAGGCACGAGTTCTCGTCATCACAGGTGCGGGCCGCGGCTTTTGCGCCGGGCAGGATCTCGGTGACCGTGCCGTGGCGCCCGGCGGCACGGCCGTCGATCTTGGCGAGTCCATCGAGAAGTACTACAAGCCGCTCATCGTGACACTGCGAAACCTGCCGCTGCCGGTCATTGCGGCTGTGAACGGAGTGGCGGCGGGCGCGGGCGCCAATATTGCGCTGGCGTGCGACCTTGTCATTGCCGCGCGATCCGCGAGCTTCGTGCAGGCGTTCTCCAAGTTGGGCCTCGTACCCGATTCCGGCGGAACATGGTTCCTGCCGCGGCTCGTCGGTACGGCGCGTGCCATGGGGCTCGCTTTCCTCGGCGAGAAGCTGAGCGCAGAGCAGGCGGCCCAATGGGGGCTCATCTGGCGCAGCGTGGAGGATACGGAGCTTGCAGCGGCCGTCGATGCACTGGCGCGGCAGTTGGCTGCCGCACCCACGCGCGGTATTGCCCGTACGAAGCAGGCGCTGTACGAAAGCTGGGGTCGGACCCTAGAGCAACAGCTCGATACCGAGCGTGACTACCAGCGGGAACTGGGCCGCACAGCGGACTATGCAGAGGGCGTCGCCGCCTTCACGGAAAAGCGGTCACCGAATTTCACCGGCCGATAGGGTCCAGGTAGCCATGAGCGATGGGAACAAATCCGCGCAGGCGCAGCGGCTGGCGGAGCGGGCCGCGCAGGCGCTGTGCGCAAACGACACGACCTCACGGCATCTCGGCATTCGACTCGTGGAAATTCGTCCCGGTTACGCGCGTATGGCCATGCTTGTGCGCGCCGATATGGTGAACGGCCATCATATCTGCCATGGCGGAATGGTGTTCACATTGGCGGACACCGCATTCGCGTATTCTTGCAATTCATACAACGACAACACGGTTGCCGCCACCGCTTCGATCGACTTTCTCGCCCCCGCACACGAGGGCGACGAGTTGACGGCGGTTGCGACCGAGCTGTGGCGCACGCGGCGCAATGGCATTTACGAAATCACCGTCACCAACCAGCGAGACGAACGGATCGCGTTGTTCCGCGGCCGCTCCTACCGTATCGACGGTCAACTGGTGAGCGTGGAGTAAAGGAGAAGAGTATGCAGCTTCAAAGCTTCGTGTCCGGAAAATGGCAGGCGGGAACCCGCAACTTCGTCACACTGCGAGATGCAACGACGAATGAGGTCGTCGCCACCGCGTCCGCTGAGGGTGTCGATTACCGCGCAATGCTGTGGAACGCCCGCTGCGTCGGCGGACCTAACCTGCGCGATCTGACGTTTCACGAACGGGCAGGGCTGCTCAAGGCCGTCGCCAAGATGCTGATGGAGCACAAGGACGAGTTCTACAGATTGTCCTACGCGACAGGCGCCACGAAGAACGATTCCTGGGTGGACATCGATGGCGGCATCAGCACGCTGTTCGTATATGCGAGCAAAGGCACACGCGAGTTACCGAACAGCCGTGTCTATATCGATGGGGCCGTTGAAGCGATCTCAAAGGCCGGGACCTTTGTCGGGCAGCATATATGCCTGCCCCTGGAAGGGGCCGCTGTACACATCAATGCCTTCAACTTTCCCGTCTGGGGAATGCTGGAGAAGCTGGCGCCGACCTTGTTGGCGGGTGTGCCGGCTATCGTGAAACCCGCCACGGCCACGTCTTATCTGACCGAGCAGGTGTTCCGTCGCATCGTCGAGTCCGGCATTCTGCCGGATGGGGCGCTACAGCTGATCTGCGGCGGTGTCGGGGATCTGTTCGATCATCTCAATTGCCAGGATGTCGTGTCGTTCACGGGCTCCGCCACGACGGCGCAGAGACTGCGGCAGCACCCGGCCGTCATAGCCAATGCCGTGCGCTTCACCTCGGAAACGGATTCGCTCAACTCATCGATACTCGGTCCCGATGCCGCTGCCGGCACTCCGGAGCTCGATTTGTTCGTCCGCGAAGTGGTGCGCGAGATGACGTCGAAAGCCGGACAGAAGTGCACGGCGATCCGCAAGGCGATCGTGCCCGCGGAGCGCGCATCGGATGTCATCGATGCGTTGCGAGTGGCTCTCGGCCGGATCGCCGTGGGCGATCCGCGTCTCGAGCAGGTGCGGATGGGCCCTGTCGCCTCTGCGGGCCAGCGCCGCGAGGTCCTGGAGCAGCTCGCGAAACTCCAGCGCGAGGCTGAGCTCGTTCACGGCGATCCGAAGAAGCTCGATCTCGTCGGCGCGGATGCGGAAATAGGGGCCTTCGTCCCCCCTACGTTGCTTTACTGCCGCGATACCGGTTCCGCCGAGGCGATCCATTCTGTCGAGGCTTTCGGGCCGGTCTGTACGGTTGTGCCCTACCAGGATCTGGATGGCGCCATCGAGCTTGCCCGGCGCGGCGGAGGAAGTCTCGCCGGATCGGTGTTTACCGCTGACGACAAAGTCGCCGCCCGCCTCGTACTCGGGCTTGCGCCGTTCCACGGACGGCTGGTGGTGGTCAATCGAGATTGCGCGAAGGAATCCACGGGACATGGCTCACCGCTGCCTCATCTCGTCCACGGGGGCCCCGGCAGGGCGGGAGGCGGAGAGGAAATGGGTGGCATCCGCGGCGTGATGCATTACATGCAGCGCACAGCCATACAGGGCACCCCGGATGTCATCGCCGCGGTGACCGGGCGTTGGGTGAAGGGAGCGCGGCAACTCGATCCCGGTGTGCATCCTTTCCGCAAGACTTTCGGGGAGCTCGTCATCGGCGACACGTTCAACTCCGGTGAGCGGGAGGTCACCATCGATGACATCGAGCGCTTCGCGGAGCTCTCGGGCGACAGGTTTTACGCCCACATGGACGAAGCCGCGGCCGCCCGCAATCCCCTCTTTGGCAGCCGTGTCGCCCATGGATATTTCCTGGTCTCGGCGGCGGCGGGGCTCTTCGTCGATCCGCCTTACGGCCCCGTACTCGCGAACTATGGTATCGATGGCCTGCGGTTCACCAAGCCAGTCAAACCTGGCGATCGCATCAAAGTGCGCCTCACCTGCAAGGAGAAGTCTCTGCGCCCCGCGGCCGGCCATGGCGAAGTCCGCTGGGACACCGAGATAACCAACCAGAATGGCGAGACGGTTGCCGGCTATGACGTCCTGACAATCGTGAGCGAGAAGGCTATTCCGGACGCGTGAGGTAATCTGCGGCTACATTCGAAAGGCGTGGCCGCGCGTCGAGACGGCTTTGATCAGCACCCAGACGGACCTGCCAGCGCTCAGGTGCAGTGTGTCCAGAGCGTTCTGTGTGATGCGTGCGAGCACGATCGCGCCGCCGACATCGACTTTCACCAAAACGGCGTCCTGGTCGTCATCCGAGACTTCGGTAACGATGCCCTTTAGCGTGTTCTGCACGCTGAGCCCACGAGGCAGCTCCGTAGCAAGAATGATGTCGCGCGCGAGTAGCTGGACGCGGACTCGTGCGCCGACGCCAACATCCCGCAGGCTCACGTACAAGGTGCCGTTCCCGAGCTGAAGGTCAGCCATCCCGCGGCCCGGGTCTGTCTTCGTGACAACTCCGTCGAGCACGGCTCCGACGCCGTCGGGTCCGACGAGGGCCCGCAGCTCGGGCCGCAGGCTTACTTCTCCCAAGGTACCCTGGGCGACTACGGTTCCGGAGTCCATCAAAACCACATGGTTGGCCAGTCGCAGCACTTCGTCGAACTGATGACTGACATACACCATGGGAATGGAGAGCCGGTCCCGCAGCGCTTCCAGGTACGGCAGCACTTCTTCCCTGCGCGCGACATCGAGGGAGGCGAGGGGCTCGTCGAGTAGCAGCAGGCGTGGTTGCGAGAGAAGAGCGCGGCCGAGGGCCACACGCTGGCGTTCGCCGCCCGAGAGTTGCTGGGGCTGACGGTCCAGCAACGCCGCAAGCCCGAGCAGGGCGACGACTTCGTCGAAGCTTATCGAGTGCGTGGCCGGGGCTGCACGCTTCTGGCCGTAGCGAAGATTCCCCAGAACGCTGAAATGCGGAAAGAGCCGCGGATCCTGGAACACATAACCGATGCGGCGGGTTTCCACCGGCACGGCGATGCCCGAGCCCGTGTCGGTGAGCACGGAGTCGTCGAGCCGAACGCTGCCTTCGTCCGGGGTCAGCAGACCCGAGATGATGTTGACCAGAGTTGTCTTGCCGCAGCCGGAGCGGCCGAAGAAGGCGACGATGCCGGGTGTAGGCGCCTCGAACCGCGCCCGCAGCGTAAAACGGCCCTGCTGTTTGAGAACCGCGACCCGCAGCATCTAACGACCCAGGAACCGACGCATGCGACGCGCCAGCAACTCGGCAGCCAACAGCCCAAGAAGCCCTAACACGATCGATAGAATTGCGAGCCTCGTGGCCGGCGCGTCCCCGCCGGGCGATTGGATCGCCGTGTAAAGAGCGAGCGGCAGTGTGCGGGTCGCTCCCGGAATGTTGGATGCGAAGGTGATGACCGCTCCAAACTCACCCAGGCCCGCAGCGAAGGCTGTGACGGCGCCGGCCAGAATGCCGGGCAGCATCAGGGGCAGGGTGATCGTGAAGAAGCGATCCCAGGGACCGGCTCCCAGCGTGCGTGCCGCGGCCTCCAGCCCAAGGTCGACGTTTTCCAATGCCATGCGGATGGCACGGACCATCAGAGGGAACGTCATCACGGCAGTCGCGAGCGCGGCTCCCGCGGTCGTGAACGCGAGCTGGATGCCGAGACGGTCGCGCAACCACCCTCCTATCACACCGTGGACGCCGAACAGGATGAGCAGTACATAGCCAACCGCGACGGGCGGCAGGACCAACGGGAGGTGAACGAAGGCGTCCAGAACCGGGCGCCCTGGAAATCGGGCCCGAGTCAGCACCCAGGCAGCCAGCACCGCCAGCGGCAGACTGAACCCCACGCTGCGGGCGGCCACCTCGAGACTCAGGCGCAGTGCGTCGAGCTCGGCGGAGCTGGGAAAGTCACTCATGGGCGCAGGTTGGGACGAGCCAAAGCCTTCTTATTACGGCGGGCGGACTTTCGCATGACTGCCTGCCGTGCGGCCAGCGGCATTGGCTTTCAGGCGGGCCGGCATCACTGAGTACGCTTGGTAGCAGCGTGGGCGGCGGGCACTGGCGCCTGGCTCCCGATTCTACCGGAGGCTTGACTTCCCTTGCATCCCGTAGGTTCGCCCGCATGTCGGAGGCACGCCCCTTGCGAAGCCCGCTGGGGTGAGGCGAACAGATGCCGGAGAATGAATGAGTACCGAGCGACATTACGGCTGGATGTGGATCCGGGCGTGTGAGGTCCTGGATCACGCGGAGCGGCTACAGCGGCAATTCCTCCGCTATACGGGCCCGGGCGTGGACGCGGCCGTGTGGGAACCGCCGGTCGACGTGCACGAGACGAGCGACGGCCTGTCGCTGCTCTTCGCATTGCCGGGAATCCCGCCGGAGGACATCGAGATCACGCTCGAAGCGAATGCCCTGACTGTCAGTGCGATGCGTCCCCTGACGCTCAGGACTCGCGACTCCGTCATCAGGCGCCTCGAGATACCACATGGGCGTTTTCTACGACGGATCGCCCTGAAGGGCGCGCGAATGCAAGTTGCCGATACCGGTTATGTGAATGGTTGCCTGGAAGTGCGCCTGACCTGGGCCGCGGCCAGTCGAGCACGTGAGTAACACTATGGATGAAACTGAAAAAACTGCGGCAACATCCCGCGTCGAGCTGCCTGACGATGCAGTGCCGATCATCGCGACGCGCAACCTCGTGCTGTTTCCCGGCATCGTGTTGCCTGTGGCGCTGGGACGGGAAGAAAGCATCGCCGCCGCTCAGGAAGCGGTACGGACCGGCCGCAAGGTCGGCCTGCTGTTGCAACGAGATCCGGCCGTCGAGCGGCCGTCTGCCACCGATCTCTACGAAATCGGTGTCCTCGCCTCGGTCGTGCGCTATGTGACCGGGCCGGATGGCACGCATCATCTCGTCTGTCAGGGTGAGAGTCGTTTCCGCATGTTGCAGATCGTGCGGGAATCGCCATTCCTGGCCGCGCGCATCCAGGCGTTACCGGACGCGGACAATAAGGGTCCGCAGATCGAGGCTCGCCTCGACGCTCTCAAACAGCGCGCCATGGAAACCCTGACGCTGCTGCCGCAGGTGCCCACTGACCTCGCCCGTACGGTGCAGGCAATCGAATCCCCGGGCCAGCTTGCCGATCTCATCGTGAGCTTCATGGATGTGAAGCCTGCCGAAAAGCAGGAGATGCTCGAGACGATCGATCTCAGGGAGCGGCTCGACAAAGTGTTGAAGCTGCTGGCGCACCGGATGGAGGTGCTCAAGATCACTCGCGACATCACCCAACAGACGCAGACCGCCTTCGGCGAGCGCCAGCGCGAGGCGGTGCTGCGCGAGCAACTGCACCAGTTGCAGAAAGAGCTGGGTGAATCGGATGGTCCAGACAGCGAGACAGCCGAGCTCGAGAAGGCCATAGTCGCCGCGGCGATGCCTCCCGAAGTGGAGGAGCACGCCCGCAAGGAGCTCAAGCGGCTGCAGCGCATGAACGAGGCGAGTCCCGAGTACGGCATGACGCGCAGTTATCTCGATTGGCTCGTTGCTCTGCCGTGGGGCAAGCTCGATGTCGAGGACATCGATATCGAACGCGCGCGGCGCGTGCTGGACGAGGATCACTACGGTGTCGAGAAAGTGAAGCGGCGCATCCTCGAGTTCCTCGCCGTGCGCAAGCTCAACCCGGAAGGCCGCAGCCCCATTCTGTGCTTCGTGGGTCCGCCCGGCGTGGGCAAAACCTCCCTCGGGCAGAGTATCGCGCGGGCACTCGGCCTGAAGTTCGTGCGAGCGAGCCTCGGCGGTGTGCACGATGAGGCGGAAATCCGCGGTCATCGTCGCACGTACATCGGCGCGCTCCCGGGCAACATCATTCAGGGCCTGCGCAAGGCCGGTACGCGCAATCCGGTGTTCATGCTGGATGAGATCGACAAACTCAGCGCCAGCCACCAGGGCGACCCGTCGTCGGCGCTGCTGGAGGTGCTCGACCCCGAACAGAACTCCACGTTCCGCGACAACTACATCGCGCTGCCTTTCGATCTGAGCCGGGTGCTGTTCGTCGCGACCGCCAACCAGCTCGATACCATCCCCGGGCCGCTGCGTGATCGCATGGAGATCATTCAGCTCACCGGCTATACGCAGGAGGAGAAGCTGCAGATCGCGAAGCGCTACCTCGTGCAACGCCAGCTCAAGGCCAATGGGCTCACCCCGGAGCAGGTCACGATCACCGATGAGGCGTTGAGCCGGGTCATCAGTGACTACACCCGTGAGTCGGGCGTCCGCAACCTCGAGCGTGAGATCGGTGCTCTGCTGCGGCACGCGGCCATGCGAATCGCCGCAGGAGAGGCAACGACCGTGCGCTTCGACGCAGATGACGTGCCGGCGGTTCTCGGGCCCCCGCGATTTGAAAACGAAGTGGCGCAGCGCACGTCTGTGCCTGGTGTGGCGACCGGCCTCGCGTGGACACCTGTCGGCGGCGACATCCTGTTCATCGAATCGGCGCGCACCCCCGGAGGTTCCGGGAAGGTGATCCTCACGGGACAACTGGGCGATGTAATGAAGGAAAGCGCGCAGACGGCCCTGAGTCTCGTCAAATCGCAGACGTCCGAGCTGGGCATCGATCCGAAATGCTTCGAGAATAGCGATATCCATGTGCACGTTCCGGCGGGAGCGATTCCCAAGGACGGACCGAGCGCCGGCGTCGCGATGTACATCTCGCTGACTTCGCTGCTCAAGGGCAAGTCAGTCCGTCCGGACGTGGCCATGACAGGAGAGATCAGCCTCAGAGGACTCGTGCTGCCGGTTGGCGGCATCAAGGAAAAGACGATCGCCGCGGCCCGCGCGGGGATCCGGAAGGTCATTCTGCCGGCGCGTAACCGCCGCGATCTGGAAGACATCCCGCAGAGCACGCGTTCACTGCTCGAGTTCGTGTGGGTCGAGCGCGCGTCCGAAGCGCTCGAGGTGGCACTCGGTGAGCCCGTCGTTTCGGCAAAGGCCGGGACGGAAAAGTCGGGGAGCGCGAAGGCAGGTAAAAACGGTCAGGCGGAGAAATCGGCCGCCTGACCGCGCCCGGCGCGGTGCTCATCAGGACGCGACGATCACCTTCTCCAGCGCGATGGGTGGTCGCGATGCTGACGTTCCTGCATGCGCGGCGAGCCCTTTCTGCTCCAGCCATTCGCGATTGAAGAGACGGGACTGATACTTCGCTCCGCCATCGCATAGCACGGTGACGATGGTGTGGCCTCGGCCAAGCTCGAGCGCCACTCGCACGGCCGCAGCCACGTTGATGCCGCTGGTGCTGCCCAGGAATAGACCTTCCTCACGCAACAGCCGGTAGACGAACCGGACTGTGTCGGAATCCTCGACATGCAGGGCGTCGTCGATCGGAGCGTCCTTCAGATTGGCCGTGACGCGGCCAATCCCGATACCTTCGGTAATCGAACCTGATCCGGTCGACTTGAGCGTACCGCTGCGGATGTATTCGTACAGGCTGCTGCCCGGAGGGTCGGCCAACACGCAACGAATCGCACGCCGGCGCGACTTCAGGTATTCCGACACACCCGCGAATGTGCCACCGGTGCCGCTCGCGGCCACGAACGCGTCAATTCGGCCGTTCGTCTGGGCCCATATTTCAGGGCCGGTGGTCTCTACGTGCGCCTGACGGTTCTCGATGTTGTCGAACTGGTTCGACCAGATGGCGTTCGGCAGCGAGGCCGCCAGCCGCTGCGCGACTTTCTGGTATTGATTCGGGTTGCTGTACGGAACGGTGGGCACCTTGTGCACCTCCGCTCCGAGCGTCTCCAGCAGCCGATATTTCTCCGGTGCCTGATTGTCAGGCATGACGATCACGCAACGATAGCCGCGCGCATTACAGACATGCGCCAGACCGATGCCCGTATTGCCCGCCGTGCCTTCGACAACGGTACCGCGCGGCGGGAGTTGGCCGCGACGTTCGGCGGCGGCAACAATGGCGCGCGCCGCACGGTCTTTCACCGAACCGCCGGGGTTCATGAACTCGGCCTTGCCGAGAATCTCGCAGCCCGTCTCCTCGCTGACGCCTCGAAGTCTTATCAGCGGCGTATTGCCCACAGAGCCGGCAAATCCGTCAGTAATGCTCATACGAGAGCTCCATGTGACAATGATCCGTCCTTGCGAGCGTCGGCAGCGAGCACGGTGTCCGGCGCGGCGAAAGCTGTCACTTCCCCAACAATCAACAGAGCAGGAGCTTTGACGTTGGCTTTCCGAGCCCTGTGTGCAATCGTCTCGAGCGTTCCAGCCACTGTCCGCTGTTCCGGGAGAGTGGCACGCTCGACTACGGCAGCGGGCCGGCTGGCCGGCGCTCCTGCCTCCCGGAGCTTCGCCACAATACGGTCGAGATGTGACACGCCCATGTAGAAAACGACCGTCTGGCGCGGACCGGCAAGCGAACGCCAGTCGAGCGAGTCGTCCTCGAGCACATGACCGGCAACAAACGTTACGCTCTGCGCGAGCCGTCGGTGCGTGAGGGGAATTCCCGCATATGAAGCGGCACCGAGCGCCGCCGTAATGCCCGGAACGCTGATGTACGGAATGCCGTGCTTGATCAACACCTCGATCTCTTCGCCGCCACGGCCGAACACGAACGGGTCCCCGCCTTTCAAGCGGGCCACTCGCAGACCCTTGCGCGCAAAGTGCACTAGCAGTTCATGGATGTGTTCCTGCACGGCGTGATCGCCGGCCTCTTGCGCGGGCGTTGCCCGCTCACTGGCGGCCTGCGCAGCGCGGGTGAGACGTGCAGTGCCGCCCTTACCCACGAAAATACGTTCGGCGTCACGACGTGATCGGTCCAGCACGGCATCCGGAACGAGTCGGTCGTACAGCACGACGTCCGCCTGCTGCAGCAGTTGCAGCGCGCGCAGCGTGAGCAAATCGGGATCGCCAGGGCCGGCGCCGATCAGATAGACCTCGCCCAACTCGTTACCGCCGGTGACAGGGGAGGTAGTCAACTGCGATGTGCGCAGTTCGCTTTCGAAAGCTTTCCGCGCACCGGCTCCGTCGCCCGCCAGCACCCGCGTACCGACGAGGCCGCCCACAATGCGTTCCCAAAATGGACGCCGCGCGGCGATACCCAACGCACGTTGTACGGCCTTGCGCCTTTCGCCCATGAAGCGCGCAAGCGCACCGAGCTTCGCGGGAAGAATGGCCTCGATCTGCTCCCGAACGCGGCGCGCCAGGACAGGCGACTCTCCGCCGGAGCTCACGGCGACAATGATCGGCGAACGATCGACTATGGCGGGAAAGATGAACGTCGAGAGGGCAGGGTCGTCAACGACGTTGACCGGAATTCGCCGCGCGCGAGAAGCGGCGGAAACGGCGGTATTGACCTCGTGATCATTCGTCGCGGCGATGACAATGACGGCGCCATCAAGCTGGGCCGCCTCGAACTCCGCGGAAATATGCCGCAGCGCGCCGCTCGCTGCGAGCTTATGCAGCTCTTCGCGCAGCTCCGGGGCAACGACAGTCACTCGCGCCCCGGTTTTCAACAGCAGGTCCACTTTGCGAACCGCGACGCGCCCGCCGCCTACGACGACGGCCGGCTGCGAGCGCAATTGCAAGAACAGGGGCAGATAATCCATGCACGCCCATCCGTATTTCAGGCTTGCGCGGCCGCATGGCGAACTCGGGGGTGCAGGCCGCATTCACGGGATTCGGGTTGTTCCCACCACCAGCGGCCCGCACGGCGGCTCTCGCCCGGCTGAATCGCGCGCGTGCAAGGAGAGCAGCCGATGCTCGGATACTGGCGGTCGTGCAGCGAATTGTACGGCAGCTTGCGGGCCCGGATGTACTGCCAGATCTGCTCTTCCGTCCAGTCGAGAATCGGGCTGATCTTGTACAGGCCGTTTTCGGCGTCCCATTCCACCGGCTCCGCCAGGGCGCGCGTGGCCGATTGCTCGTGGCGCACGCCCGTCACCCACGCTCCATACCCCTCGATCGCGCGTTTGAACGGCTCTACCTTGCGGATACGGCAGCACGCCTGACGTGCCTCCAGGCTGTGGTAGAAGCCATTGACGCCTTGTGCCGCAACGAGTCCCTCGAGCGCCTCTGCGTCCGGGTAGACCACGCGCAGGTTGCGCTTGTAGCGCCGCTGCAGCTTCTCGAGGAGCTCGTAGGTCTCCTCCGGAAGGCGACCCGTGTCGATGCTGAATATGTCTATTTCAGGCGCGTTCGACCAGATGATATCGGTCAGCACCATGGCCTCGGCGCCGAGGCTGTTCGAGTAGACGACGCGGCCATAGTCGCTGACCGCGGCAGCCAGTCGCTCACGGACCGCGACGGCTTTCTGTTCGAGCTCGAGGTTCAAAAGTTCTCCCATAGTGGGCGGAACTATAGGCGCGGGTACCCCTCGTGCAGAACGAATGATTGCTTCTGAGACACTGCGCGCCGGTTATAGACCGGTTACACGGCCATGACATTACGGGCGCGGCCAGTGGG
>JAQGOC010000194.1 GCA_028293805.1 Gammaproteobacteria bacterium | reverse complement strand
CCAACGACCAGATCGAGTGCTTCTCGAGAGTCGAGGTCGCAAGGACGTTGGAATGACGTCTCCCTGGGTGTCTTCGCAGGTGCGGCGTAGCGACGTCCGGGGTGACGCAGCCCGGCGTAGCGGCGCCCGGCGCATCTAATGGCGGAAGCACGCACACGGCGGATCGAGTCGGAGATCCAGCGCGTGCTCTCCGAGCTCATCTCGCGTGGGGTGAAGGACCCACGCGTGGGGAATGTCACCATTACGGCCGTGAGTCTGGCGGCCGACATGGGTGTTGCGAAGGTGTTCTTCATTCCGTTCGCTTCACGGAATCCCGCGGAAGAGGTGCGAATCGGGCTCACCAGCGCGGGCGGCTATCTGCGCGGCGAAATCGGCCGCCGTCTGCGCTTGCGCCATGCGCCGCGGCTGGAATTCGTAATCGATGACACTGTAGATAAAGCCGCGCACCTCACTGGCCTCATCAATCGTGCCGTTGAGAGCGATCGTGCCGGTGGCGCTGCGGATGATGAGGCGTCGAAGAATGCCTCCGACACGCGCCCGCCCGATACGGATCAGTCTTAACTGGCGCGATCAATCTGATGCACAGCGGTATCCTGCTGCTCGACAAGCCCGCGGGGCTGTCGTCGAACGCGGCATTACAACGCGTACGTCGCATGCTCGGCGCAGACAAGGCAGGCCACGTGGGCAGCCTCGATCCGCTGGCCACCGGCATGCTGCCCATCTGCCTGGGCGAAGCGACGAAGATTGCGGGCGATGTCGTTTCCGGGCGCAAGCGTTACCGCTTCACGGTCGGTTTGGGCGCTCGCACGGCGACCGGGGACACGGAAGGCGGGGTGGTGGAAACCGCTCCGGTACCGGCGCTCGACGCCGGGACAATAGATGCCACGCGGCAGCGCTTTCTCGGCAGACAGACTCAGATTCCCCCGATGTATTCCGCTCTGAAGCGCGACGGCCAGCCGCTCTACAAGCTGGCACGCGCCGGAGTGGAAGTGGATCGCCCGGCGCGCGAGATCGAGCTCTTCGAGCTGGCGGTGCTCGGATTCGAGGCCGGCAGCATAGAGCTCGAGACGCTGTGCTCGAAAGGTACTTATGTCCGTACGCTGGCGGAGGACCTGGCCAGAGCGCTAGGGACCTGCGGGCATGTCACGGCCCTGCGTCGGGTTCATGTCGAGCCCTTCGGTGCCGAGCCGATGGAAACGTTGGAGTCGATCGCCCAGGCGCGCGAGCAGGGTGCCTGGCCGAAGGTGCTGCCGGCGGACTGGCCCTTGGGCCATCTTCCCAAGGTGTCACTCGACCCCGCACAGGTCATCCGGCTCACGCACGGACAGGCCGTTGCCGTCCCGGCGGATTCCGCAGGGCCGGGGGTCGGCGCCGCGCCGCGCATCCGGCTTTACGATACAGAAGGCCGGTTTCTGGGCATCGGCGAGTCGGACGGCGGCGGGAGCATCCAGCCGCGGCGGCTGTTCGTCCCTGACGGAACGGGTTAGCGATGTGTCGTGATCGACGGATCCAGCATCTGTAGCGCCTCACCGGCGTTCTGCTGGCCGGTCTGATTGATCTGCGCCCCGGAATAAGACCGCCCGTAGGCCGCGCACCGGCCTGATTTGAGCGGCACCCGCGGGCCGGTTTCGGTGAGGCACGAGGAGGGTGCGGCGGCCGCCTTAGCTGGCGTCGCAGCTTCTCTGTTCGTGGCGCACGCGGCCAGCAAAGCCGCAAGGCAGGCGCCGGTCACAAATGTTCTCAACATGGTTTTTACCTCGAGCGGATCGGCCGCAGACGAATCGGCCTTCGCCGGGCGAATTATACGCCCTGCAGGGGCCCTTCCCCAGGGGCACAACGGCGCGCCGGCCACGTAAAAGTCCGTTTCAAACTTGTGGCGGGGGCTCCTTGGCGGGTACAATTCCGCGCTTCCCAAAAGGGCATTTAGCACCAAGCATTTAGGATCAATCGCGCAATGGCTTTAACCAGCGAGAAGAAAGACGGAATCCTCGCGCAGTTCCGTCGCGGGCCGGCCGATACCGGCTCCCCCGAAGTACAGGTAGCGCTTCTGTCCGAGCGGATCAATGGGCTCGGCGGGCATTTCACGGCACACAAGAGCGACCATTCGTCGCGGCGTGGACTGGTGAAGCTCGTGAACCAACGCCGCAAGCTCCTCGATTACCTTAAATCGACTCAACCGCAGAAGTACCAGGAGCTCGTCGAGCGCCTGGGCCTTCGCCGCTGAAACCAAAGGGCCGCCGTCACTGCACGTGCGGCCCTTGTGTTTTCACCCCCCCGTTTTTCACCTCGAGGATTGAAGCTTGAGCGTTGTCAGCAAGTCATTTCCATACGGCTCCAACACGGTCACGATCGAGACGGGCGAGATGGCCCGCCAGGCCGATGGCGCCGTACGTGTCTCCATGGGCGATACCGTGGTGCTCGTTACCGCTTGTGCGAAGGCTGTGGCCACGCCGGGGCGGGATTTTTTCCCCCTTACCGTGAACTACATCGAGAAGACCTACGCCGCGGGCCGCATCCCGGGCGGCTTTTTCAAGCGTGAAGGCCGGCCTACCGAGAAGGAGACGCTCACGTCGCGGCTCATCGACCGGCCGATCCGCCCGCTGTTCCCGGACGGTTTCCATAACGATGTGCAAGTCGTGGCCACGGTCGTTTCCGTCGATCCCGAGATCGATCCGGACATTCCGTCGTTGTTGGGCGCGTCGGCGGCCCTCGCGATTTCCGGCCTCCCTTTCAACGGCCCCATCGGCGCCGCGCGCGTCGGCTGGAAGGACGGGCACTACACGCTGAATCCGACGAACAAGGATCTGTCGGAGTCCGACCTGCATCTGGTCGTCGCCGGCACCGAGCACGCGGTGCTCATGGTCGAGTCGGAGGCCAAGGGCCTGTCGGAAGAGGTCATGCTCGGCTCCGTGGTTTTCGGCCACGAGCAGATGCAGGTCGCCATCCGCGCAATCAAGGAGCTCGCGAGCGAAGCGGGCAAGTCGCGTTGGACCTGGGAGCCGATCGCGGAGGACGCGGAGCTGGTCAGCGCGGTAGCGCTGCATGCGCAGGCCGCTCTCGCGCAGGCGTATTCGATCACTGAGAAGATGCAGCGCCAAGCGCGCGTCGCCGAGATCAAGGCGCAGACGATCGCGACACTCACGGGCGGCGAAGCGCCGCGGTGGAAGGCCGACCAGGTCGGCGCCGTGCTGCACAAACTCGAAAGCAACATCGTCCGCCAGCGCGTTCTCAACGGCGAGCCGCGTATCGACGGCCGCGATGCGACCACTGTCCGCCCGATCACCGTGAAAGTAGGCGTCTTACCGCGAACTCACGGCTCGGCGCTGTTCACCCGTGGCGAGACGCAGGCGCTCGTCGTCACGACTCTCGGCACCACGCGCGATTCGCAGATCATCGACGGCCTCAGCGGCGAACGCCGCGAGCCGTTCATGTTGCATTATAACTTCCCCCCGTTCTCGGTCGGTGAGACCGGCATGATGGGTTCGCCGAAGCGCCGTGAGATCGGCCACGGCAACCTCGCCCGGCGCGGCGTGAAAGCCGTCATGCCCGACATGGAAACCTTCCCCTACGTGATCCGCGTGGTGTCGGAAATTCTCGAGTCGAACGGCTCGAGCTCCCTGGCGAGCGTGTGCGGCACGGTGCTGTCCCTCATGGATGCCGGAGTGCCGATCAAGGCGCCGGTGGCCGGTGTGGCGATGGGACTGGTGCTCGAGGGCAGCCGGTTCAAAGTCCTCACGGATATTCTGGGCGACGAGGATCATCTCGGCGACATGGACTTCAAAGTGGCCGGCACCAAAGAGGGCATCACGGCACTGCAGATGGACATCAAGGTCGAAGGCGTCACGCCCGAGATCATGCGTGTCGCCCTGAGCCAGGCGCGCGACGGCCGCCTGCATAT
>JAQGOC010000069.1 GCA_028293805.1 Gammaproteobacteria bacterium | reverse complement strand
GCGCCAAGCGCGCAGGTGAGGGTAGTCACTCCGCCCCAACAAATGGGACGTGGTGGCCCGGGCTTCAATCGGCCGGGGTCGCCAGTGGAGCAGGGAGGGCGTGGGCCCGGCTCTGCTCGTCCTGGCGAGTCCGCACTGCAGGGAGGCCGCGAACCCGGCGCAGCGGCCCCGGGTCAGCCTGGGCAGCAACAGGGGCGGGGACCGGGCTTGGATCGTCCGGCGGCGTCTGCCCTACCAGGCGGGCGTGAGCCCGGCGCCGCAGGCCCGGCTCAGCCAGGTCCGCAGCAGGGACATGGGCCTGGCTTCGACCGTTTCGGGCAGCCGGCTCAACAGGCAGAACGTGGAAACCGCTTTACCCGTCCGGACAGCCCGACGCCACAGGGGGCGGGCGACCCCCGCGCCGATCGTCCCCCCGGTACGTCCGGGTGGCAGGGAGGACGTGGTCCTACCCTCGGGCGCCCCGGACCGGCTGTGCAGCAGCCGCGCCCGGAGAACTCAGCACCGCCAGCCTCCGCAGCGCCGGGCGTCGATTCGCAGGCGATCACGCAGCGCGAGCACGTCCTGGAGAACAGCAATCTACCGCGTGCGCAGGGACCTCGGGATGATCGCCCTCCGGGCCGCGAGGTTGGCGGGATGCCCGCGCAGAACGGCTTCACGCCGAATCGTGGTGGCTGGCGGGGGGGCGATCGCCCGCAGACCTTCCAGACCGCACCGCCGCCACAGGAGGCGGCGCCTAACATTGATCGCTCCGCGGAGCGGCCAAACAGCAGATCGTTCAGCACTGCGCCACCCCCGCCTCCGGTCCAACCGAATCGCATGGAGGAGGCTCGCCCTCCGGTGAACGTGTACTCGCGGCCGCCGATGGAGAATCGCACGATCGAAGGGAACCGTCCTATGTCCGTGCCGCCGTCGCCGCCGCCAGCGCCCGTGCCTCGCTTCGCGGCGCCGCCTCCGCCGCCGGCACCCGTGCCTCACTTCAATGCACCACCTCCGCCACCCGCGCCCGTGCCTCGCTCCGCGGCACCGCCGCCGCCACCTGCGCCCGTGCCTCGCGCCGCGGCACCTGCGCCCCAACAGCGCGCGCCCGGCCCGAGTCGTGAGGATCGTGGCGGTCCTGGCCCGCAGGGGCGTCGCGACCAGCAGCAACGTTAGAGACGCCGCGCGCGCGTAGAGCAGCCACGGCGTTAGGCGAGCCGCGGCGTGAGACGAGGTGCGGTATGAGGCGCGGCGTTAGGCGAGGCGCGGCGCTGGAGGAGCCGCGGCACTAGAGAAGCCGCCGCATTAGAGGAGCCGCGGCACCGCTTCCGAAACATCGTCGCCACTGTTGCACGCTGTCCATGGCGCACAGCCACACGAGTTTCTGCATAGATACGGAACCTGACGACGCAGACACAGGCGGTACGCCATGCCACAGTGAGTGCCATGGAACTGAGGCGGCTGGTGCGGTGTATTGAAGGTTGTCGACCTTGTAGACTCCTCTCATCTTCGGAATCTTCATGAACACTGTCATGCGAGAAGACGACATCTCCCGCCACCGGATCACGGTCGACGAATATTACCGAATGGCGGAAGTCGGTCTGTTGGCGCCGGATGCGCGCGTCGAGCTGATCGATGGAGAGATCATCGACATGGCACCGATAGGAAGTCGGCATGGCGGCACCGAGACCCAGCTTCTTGAGTTGCTATATGCCGCGGTGGGTGCGCGGGCGATGGTGCGCTCGAAGTTGCCCGTTCGACTGAGTAATTGGTCAGAGCCGCAACCCGATGTGTCCGTGGTGAAACGGCGACAGGACTACTACAAGACAGCGCATCCGACCGCGGAGGACGTCGTCCTGATTGTTGAGGTGAGCGACACGTCTTTGCACCACGACTTGACGGTCAAAGCGTCTTTGTACGCACGTCACGGCATCCCCGAAGTCTGGATCATCGATCTCGACGCCGAGCAGATCCACTTTTTTCGCTCGCCTTCCGGTGAGACGTACACTGAAGTCTCTGCGGACAAGACGCCTGGTTTGGTCACTCTTGCAATGCTGCCGGATGTGACGGTTGATTTAACCGGTATTTTCCTCACGGGATGAATGCCATCGGAACCGACGCTTGGTGAAGCCGTGTGGTTCCCTTTGTAAACGCTCATATTGCGTTGCGCGCCGTGACTGCGCGTGCTTGGCGCTCGCTGGAGTGTCTCCACTGGCGCTGATGCATAGGTTTAATCCAAACATAATCGCGGCAGTTATGGGGTGGACGCGGACGACCCGAGAGTTTATGCATAAACACGGAACCTGACGACGCAGACGGGGCCGGTACGCCATGTCACTCTGAGCGCCATGGAACCGGGGCGGCTGGTGCGGTGTATTGAAGGTTCTCGACGCTGTAGACTGCTCATATCTTCCGGAAACCTCATGAACACTGTCATGCGAGAAGACGGCATTCCCCGCCACCGGATCACGGTTGACGAATATTACCGAATGGCGGAAGTCGGTCTGTTGGCGCCGGATGCGCGCGTCGAATTGATCGATGGAGAGATCATCGACATGGCACCGATAGGAAGTCGGCATGGGGGTACCGTCATCCGGCTCAATCGCCTGCTGACGCGCGCGGTCGGTGATCGGGCGAGCGTGGCGGTTCAACATCCCGTCCGGCTGGATGTCTTATCAGAGCCCCAGCCGGATGTCGCCGTGCTGAAACCCCGGCACGACGACTACATGGTCTCGCATGCCACGGCTGCCGACATATTGCTCATCGTCGAGGTAAGCGAGACGACACTGCGCCACGATCTGCAAATCAAACAGCCCTTGTACGCACGTCGCGGCATCCCGGAATTCTGGATCGTCGATCTCAAGGACGAGCAGATCCACTTTTTTCGCTCGCCTGCCGGCGCGGCATACACGGAAGTCTCTGCGGACAAGACGCCTGGTTTGGTCACTCTTGCAATGCTGCCGGACGTGACGGTTGATTTAACCGGCATTTTCCTCAGGGGATGAATGCGGTGTGAGCCCCGCCGCGCAGAAACGGCGACGCCTTTTGTACCCGCAAACCGGGTTTCCGGGCACGAAATGCGCTGGCGTAGCGCTTGCCGGAACATTGGGATACCTTGTGCTGCATGAGTACAAAGCACAACTTAATCGCTCCCCGCACGACGGGCGAGTGGCAGGCCGCGGACTCCCAGCACTACCTGCATCCGTTCACGGATTTCAAGCAACTCGCGGCGCAAGGGTCGCGCATCATCACGAGCGCTGAGGGTGTGTATCTTCGCGACTCGGAAGGTCATCGCATCCTGGATGGCATGGCCGGATTGTGGTGTGTGAATCTCGGCTACGGGCGGCGGGAACTGGCGGAAGCCGCCTACAACCAGATGCTGGAGCTGCCGTATTACAACAGCTTCTTCAAGAGCGCCCATCCGCCGGCAATCGAGCTCGCGAGTCTGCTCGCTGAAGTCACTCCGCCGCAGTTCAGCCGCGTGTTCTATGCCGGCTCGGGCTCGGAAGCCAACGATACGATCGTGCGCATGGTACGCCGCTATTGGGACGTGAACGGCGAGCCTGGGCGCCACACCATCATTAGTCGCGAGAACGCGTATCACGGCAGCACGATCGCGGCAGCGAGTCTCGGCGGCATGCGTCCGATGCATGAGCAGGGCGGGCTGCCGATTCCCGGAATCGTCCACATCGAGCAGCCCTATTGGTACGAGAACGGGGGTGATCTGTCGCCCGAGGAATATGGGATCCAGGCCGCCAGCGGTCTGGCCCGGAAGATCGAAGAGCTCGGGCCGAAGAACGTCGCCGCCTTCATCGGCGAGCCCGTGCAGGGCGCCGGCGGCGTGATCATTCCGCCGCAGACTTACTGGCCCGAGATACAGCGGATCTGCGATCACTATGGAATCCTGTTGATCGCGGATGAGGTGATCTGCGGCTTCGGGCGGCTCGGGTCCTGGTTCGGCAGCCAACACTTCGGATTCCGGCCCGACATCATGACCCTGGCCAAGGGCATCACCTCGGGCTATCAGCCCCTGGGTGCCGTCATGGTCGGCGACCGCATGGCCGAAGTGCTCATCGAGAAGGGTGGCGAATTCCACCACGGCTATACCTACTCCGGACATCCGGTGGCCTGCGCGGTTGCCATCCGCAACATCCGCATCCTGCAGGAGGAGGGGATCATAGAGCGCGTGCGGACCGAAACCGGCCCTTATCTGCAACGGCGGTGGCGCGAGCTCGCCGAGCATCCTCTGGTCGGCGAGGCGCGGGGCATAGGCTTTATCGGTGCGCTGGAGCTCGTGGCGGACAAGGCGACGCGGCGGTTCTTCCCGAACCGTGGTGATGTCGGAACGATCTGCCGCGATCACTGCTTCTCGAACGGCCTGGTCATGCGGGCCGTGCGCGACACGATGATCGTTTCGCCGCCGCTGATCATGGAGCGCGCGCATATCGACGAGCTCATCGAGAAAGCCTGGCGTTGCCTCGATCTCACTGCGCGGGATCTCGCCAACACGTAGCGGCGATCGCCGCTCAGGCGGGGAACAGGGACAATGCGCATCGTGCTGGTGATCTTCGGGGCGATGTTCGGCTTTGCGCTCGCCGGCGGGTCGCGAGGCGTGCTCGATGTGCTGCTCGGTGGTTTTGCTGGCTATGCGCTGGCGGAGCTGTCTGTCCTGCGGAGTCGCTTAAAGGCGCTCGAGCAGGAGTCGGCTGTCCTCAAGACTCAGCTTGCGCGGCAGCGGCAAGAGGCGCCGGCGCAATCCGCCGAGGAGTCGGCCCGAGCGACAGGAGCAGCGCCGGCGCCAGCAATGACACCAGCACCCATACCAGCAACGAGGCAGGAGGCAAGTGCGGCTTCAACGCCACGCTCGTCACCTGGGTCTGCGTCAGGAGCTGGGACAGCGTCAGCAGCGCCAATAACAGTAGCCGCTGCGGAAAGAGCCTCTGAGCCACACTGGCAAGCCCGTTCGGAGACGCCTCCCGCAGATTCCAGGCAGTCATCCTCTTTTTCGCCCCGGACCGAGTCTCCCATTCTTCGTGTGATTCGTGAGTACTTCACAGGCGGCAACACGCTCGTCCGCGTCGGCATCGTCATACTTTTCTTCGGCGTGGCGTTTCTGTTGCGCTACATCGCCGAGCACTCGCACGTCCCGATGCAATTGCGCCTGAGCGGCGTTGCCGGCGGCGGCATTGCGTTGCTAGTTCTGGGCTGGAGCTTGCGCAAAAAGCGGCCCGACTATGCCCTGGCGCTTCAGGGCGGCGGGGTGGGCATCCTCTACCTGACCGTCTTCGCGGCGTTGCGCTTGTATTCACTACTGCCGCCCACGGCATCTTTCACACTGCTCGTAGTGCTCGCCGCGTTGTCTGCCGCGCTCGCCGTGTTGCAAAGCTCGCAGGCATTCGCGCTGCTAGCGGTGACGGGCGGCTTTCTCGCGCCGATCCTTGCCTCGACCGGCGAGGGCAGCCACGTCGTTCTCTTCAGTTACTACGCCGTCCTGAATGCCAGCATCCTGGGTATTGCCTGGTCCAAGGCCTGGCGTGGCCTCAACTTTGCGGGTTTTGTTTTCACGTTCGTCGTCGGGACTGCGTGGGGCGTCCTGCGATATCACCCGGATCTGTTTGCCAGCACCGAGCCGTTTCTGGTGCTGTTCTTCATATTCTATCTCGCCATCGCGATTCTTTTCTCGATGCGGCAGCCGCCCGAGTTGCGCGGCTATGTTGACGGAACACTGGTATTCGGTACGCCGATCGCGGTCTTCGGCACCCAATCAGCGATGCTCCATGACAAACCTCTCGCGCTGGCGGCAAGTGCCGTTGCCATCGGTGCGCTTTATTTCCTACTTGCGTGGATGCTTCATCGCCGGAAACGCGACTCGCAGCGTCTCCTGGTCGAAGCCTTCATGGCTCTCGGGGTCGTGTTTCTCACGGTGGCCGTACCATTGACATTGGATGGCCGCAGGAGCGCGGCGACGTGGGCGCTCGAGGGCGCGGCGCTCGTCTGGATCGGATGCCGCCAAAATCGCGTGCTGTCACGAGTGTTCGGCGCACTCCTGCAAGTCGCCAGCGGAATTGCCTTGTGGGGCGGCATCGATCTGCCCTACGGCGCCGTTCCGGTCTTCAACGGCCCGTTTCTCGCGGGTGCGATGGTGGGCGTGGCGTCCGTGTTTTCCGCCGCGGTCTTGCAGAAATACGCCAGGCGCCTGAAATCATTCGAAGAGCTTTCCGCCGCCATTCTGTTCTTTCTGGGGCTGTTGTCCTGGCTGATCAGCGGCTTGCTCGAAATTTATCGCCATGTGCCGGAAACATACGACACGTCGTGCGCGCTTGCGTTCGTGACTGCAACCGCTCTCGCCTCGAGCGAGCTGTGCCGCCGCACCGCGTTGCATCTCGCTCGCTTGCCGGCGTTGTGGCTGTTGCCTGCACTCGTGCTGTTTGCGGTGGTGGCAGTCCTGGAGGTGCACCATCCTTTTGCACGAGGCGGCTGGTTATCCTGGCCCTTCGCGTTTGCCGGGTTCTATCTCATCTGCCGTCGACACGAAGGGCCGCCCGGTGATGGGCTTGCGAACGCATTGCACGTCATATCCGCCTGGTTGCTGGTTGGGCTTCTCACCTGGGAAGCAGCGTGGGCCATTAATCAAGGCGTTGCGGGTCGCGGATCATGGCCCGCCATAGGTTGGGTGTTGGTTCCGGCCGTCGTGCTCTTCGCGCTTGCGCGCCTCGCAAAGCGGGTCTCGTGGCCGATACGCGTTCACCGTGATGCCTATGTGACCTTCGCCGGTGCTGGGTTTGCGACGTATCTGGCCACGTGGAGCCTGGTGACGAACGTGTCCCTGCAGGGCGATCCATACCCGCTGCCTTATGTGCCGCTGCTGAACCCGCTCGATCTGGCGCAAGTTCTGGTGCTGCTGGTGTTGGGCCGATTCTGGCTGCACCTGAAGTCGGCGTACGATCCATCTTACCTTCGGGCGAACGAAACAACCATGCTGGCGACCCTCGCAGCGCTGACATTCGTCTGGCTCAATGCCGCGCTATTGCGAACCTTGCATCATTGGGCCGGCGTGCCCTTCGATTTCGACAGAATGCTGAGTTCGACTCTCGTCCAGACGGCATTGACGATCTTCTGGACGGCACTGGCACTGGCAACAATGCTGATAGCCACACGACGCTCTACACGCGTCGTGTGGCTTACCGGCGCAGCCTTGCTGGCCGTCGCGATCGTGAAGCTCTTTGTGGTGGATCTTTCGCGCGTAGGCACCGTAGAACGAATCGTCTCGTTCGTGGGCGTGGGACTGCTTACGCTCGTGATCGGCTACTTCTCGCCGTTGCCCCCGCCTGCCAGGGCGCATCGACCGGCGTAGGCCGCGTGTCCTTGCCTTCCACTGTCTGCGGAACGGTGGCGCCTTGCGGGACGGCGTCCCGCATCTTTTTGAACACCGCGAGCGCACATCCGTACAGCACGAGCGCCACGATGACGGCGACATTGAAGCCCCATTCCAGGCCCATGAACACGCTGGCCAGACCGCCTATCACCGTGAAGAGTCCATTCATTCCCCACGCCCAGGCAATGGCTCCGCGGGGTTGATGCGCTATCGCCAGAATGCCCAGCGGGAACGGCATTCCGAGGAAGAAGCCCAGCGGGAAGATCATGAGTCCGGAGACTAGAATCCGGCCGCCGATCGGCAACGCCAGCGCGAGATGCGCGATCGCCGGATAGAGCCCTACGAGAGCCAGCCCGATCGCGATCACCGCGATGAACGGAGTGGCCCAGCGCTGCCGGCTGCTGATCCCGAACTTCTCGGAAGCGGCGCTGCCGATGCCTGCGCTGAGCAGCATCGTGAAAATGACTGTCGAGTACGTATACAACGGACTGCCGATGAGGTGCATGAACTTCTGAATGAAGACCAGCTCGAGAGTAATGAAGCCGGCGCCCAGGCAGGAGAAGTAGACCAACAACGGCAGGGCGGCGGCACCTTCCTGCCGCCCGACCCTGGAGAATCTCAGCGGCACGAATATGAACAGCAACGCGAACAGCGCGGACGCACCCGCAGTGACATACAGATGCGCCTGGTCCATCGGGATGCCGCGGATGAGCGAGGCGTTCAACATATACGCCGTCCCCGGATCGACGAAGTTCTTGGGATCCGGCTGCTGCGGCCGGATGTGCTTGCGGAATTCGGCGAAATACGGGTTGTCGTCCGTGCGCGGCGTGAAGTCCACGGGCATCCGCTCCGCCAGCTCACGCGGGAAGTCGCCGGAATAGAAGTCGGGTGAGAGAAAACTCTGGCTGGGGTCGAGCGGATTCTCCATGAGCACGAGGCGATCTTTCGCATCGACTTCCGGCGGCGCGAGGTAAGCGCTGAGCTGCGCGATTTCGGCCGGGGTCCACGGTTCCATCTTGATCAGGAGCGTCGGTAATGTCAGTTCCGACGGCGAAAAGAACAGTGCCACGTGCTGCTGAAAGTCGGTCCGGCCCATGCGCTTCCATGCCAGCGCCGCCGTCGAGATCATCCGCGGAAAGGCGTAGTGATTGATGTGAAGGACGCCGTTCGCCGTCAGGTGGGAGAAATACTCCTGATACGCTTCGGCCGTCTGCAGATACACGGGCGACAAAGCGCCGCTTCCCTGCGCGATGCTCGAGCTCGTGTGATTGCTGTAGATCTGGATGATGTCGTACTTCCGATCCGCCTGCCGGAGGAAGCTGCGGCCCTCTCCGGCGTGTGGATGGACAGCCGGGTTGTGGAAGATGTTGCCGATGTACGGCGAATAGGCGCCTGTGGCGAGCTCGACGACGGTGGGCACGAGCTCGACGGTGTCGACGTACTTCGCCCCGTAAATGAGCGAAGCCTTTGTCTCCTGGCCCCCGGCGCTGCCGATGATGAGGACGCTTTGTCCGGAATCGCGCTTGAGATAGTGCGAAGCCAGCACGCCGATTTGCCAGAAATTCTCGTTCACCCGCGAGCGGTCGCGATCCATCAGCTCGCGCAGCGCCTTCAGGTTGCCGTCGAATTTGTAGAAATAGCTGGTCTGATTGCCGCCGTCGTACTGAATGGCCTTGCGGTCGCCGCCCTTGTGCCAGGGTGTGGCGATGTCCGGGGTGAACGTCTCGTCGATGACATCGATCTTCGAAATGGGATCCCAGCGGACCAGCTCGTCCTTGCCCGAGGCCACAGCTTTGATGATGCCGCGCTTATCCATGTGGTAGCGGAAATCGATGTAATTGTGTCCGCGGACGATCGGCACGGCTGCTACGAGGACCGCCGCCAGCACGCACACCCGAGAGGCGGTGCGCGACTCGCTGAAGAGCGCGGCGGCGAGCAGGGCGAGAGCGGCTGCGCAGACGATGAGGCCCCCGGGCCCGATTCGCGAAATGAAAGGAATGACCAGCACCGTCCCCAAGCCAGCCCCGATCAAGTCCCAGAAGTACAACTTTTGAATTTTCGGGGCGTACTTGGAAAAAATGGCGATGAGGATGTAGCCGGCGAGGAAGAACGGCACGAGCAGGGCCAGATACAGGGCCCCGAACGCCGCGAGCGTGGTGAGCGGCGCCTGAATGATTCTCTGGTAATCCAGGGGCAGGGCGTTGATGACGGGCTGCAGCAACAGAGCCGCCGCCGCGAATCCCACGCTGCACCCGACCAGTGCGCCGCGGATCTCGCGGTCGACGGGGACTGGCCGCAGAGTGGCGTAAATGCCCGCCAGACCGAAGGAAAATACTGCCAGCGAGACGACGAAGTAGGACAGGTTGGGAGTGAGTGTGACGTCGAAGACGCGCGTCAACATCAGCTCCAGTACCAGCGTCGACAGCGCGATCAGCAATACACCAAAAGAGAGTCTCCGCATGGCGTTCCCTTAACGTAGCTTTGTGCCGGGTTGTTCCCGACGAGGTAAGCATTTCCCGGACCTGGGCCGTAGCCGAGGCGCCCGGTCCCTGCTTGCCTCCGGGGTATAAAGTTGCTTTCGCCCCCCTCGGGCGGCCCGCCGGTAGGGGCGGGAGAGGAGGGCATAGACCGTAGACGCTGCAAATGGCTTGCCAGGTCGCGCACGCTGCTATCCTTCGGTGCCGCATGGAGCTGTGCGAGCCACCATCCCTTGAATGGAGCAGTGAGCCGATGCAACCCGGAAAATCCGATCCAAGAGCCGCCTTGATAGCGGTCACGACGCTGTTTTTTGCCTGGGGCTTCATTACCGCGATGATCGATCCGCTGATCCCGTCGGTGCGGGCGATCTTCAGCCTGTCGTACGCCCAGTCCATGCTGACCCAGTTCGCGTTTTTTCTGGCCTACGGCATCGTCTCGATGCCGGCGGCAGCGCTCGTTGCCCGGCTGGGCTATGGGCGGTCGGTGCTCTGCGCGCTGCTGGCGATGATCGCCGGTTGCCTGATCATTCCGCTTGCGACCAAGGTTCAGCACTACGAGGGGGTGCTGGTGGCCCTGTTCGTGATCGCCAGCGGTATCACCGTGCTACAGGTCGCCGCCAATCCGCTCGCCGCGGCGCTCGGGCCGCCGGAGCGCTCTCATTTCCGCCTGACGTTGTCCCAGGCATTCAATTCCCTGGGCACCGTCATCGCGCCCTATCTGGGGTCGATGCTGATGTTACGGGGCGGCGTGTTTGCCGCTGACAGCGGCGCGGCGAACGCGGCGGCCGTGCGTGCCGTTTCCCTGCGAAACATCGATACGTCGTTTCTTTTGATTGCGGGAATGATCGCCGTACTGGCGCTGTTCATCTGGCGTTCGCAGCGGCGGCTGACGGTCGCGCCGCCGCCGGCGCAGACTGAGGACTCCCTGTTCGCGGCACTACGGTCCAACTGGGCCGTCCTGGGAGAGGGTGCGATCATTCTGTACGTCGGGGCGGAAGTCTCGATCGGCAGCACGCTCATCAATTTCCTGCACCAACCGGACGTGCTGGGCGTGTCTTTGGAGAGGGGAGGCAAGCTTCTCAGCCTGTATTGGCTCGGGGCGATGGTAGGACGCTTCGCGGGCAGCGCGCTATTGACTCGTCTGCGTGCCGTGCGCCTGCTCAGCATCGTGGCATTCATTGCCGCCCTTCTGTGCCTGATCGTCAGTCAGGGCGCGGGCGTCATCGCAGCGGCTTGCGCACTGGCCATCGGCTTGTTCAATTCGATCATGTTTCCGAACATTTTCACGCTCACGCTGGAGCGAAGCACCGCCTCGCCGGCGGCAACTTCCGGTCTGCTGTGCATGGCGATCGTCGGAGGAGCGGTGCTCCCGCCTCTCACGGGTTTGATTGCCGACTCTGCTGGACTGCACACGGCGTTTCTTTTGCCGATGGTCGCGTACGTGTTGATTTGCGTATTCGCGATCACGGCAGCGAAGGCGCGCGTGGCTCCTGTTGGCCAAACAGTTGGAGAGGTGGCGCATTGACGGGATCGCGCCGACGACGTCGGTACGATCAGTGAACCTGGCGGGTTGATTGGGCGCCTCGCAAGGCGCGACCGCCTTACTTCAAGCCGGGGCTCGCGGCGGAAAGCAGGGCGATTTCGCGCCAGTGATCCTGCGCGCTGGGAGGCTCGAGGCCGGGGAAGTACGTGCCCAGGCAGGTGTCCTGGGTATAGAGGGAGCCTTCGGCGGCTCGTACGAAATCGTAGGGGCCGGTCTGGGCAATGTTGCCGACGCCGTTCTTGACTCGAAGATAGACGGGGCCTTCGCAATCGAAGGAGCGGAAGCGGCGCGAGCCGAGGAGCCAGCAGTGGTCGGCGTAGATTGCCGCAACCGAATTGTCGGGACCGCGTAGGGTCGAGTCTTCGCAAATACGGAAATAGGCGGCGCGAGTCATCACCATGGCCGCTTCGCCGTGAAGCGCTCTGAAGGTGAGTCTGAGCATGCTCGAGCGGCCTCAATAAGGACGCGCAGGTCCACCCAGCGCTGACCACCGGCCTAGCGACGAGCGAGTCGCATGGGCTCCGGCAGCAGTGCCGCCGGAGCCCATACT
>JAQGOC010000156.1 GCA_028293805.1 Gammaproteobacteria bacterium | reverse complement strand
TTCGATTTCCCCGATACGGCCCTCGATGAAGCCCTGCTGCTCGCGCGCGGCATGGTATTCCGCGTTCTCGGACAAGTCGCCGTGCCCCCGGGCTTCGGCGATCGCCTTGATGACGTTGGGCCGCGCTTCGGTCTTGAGCCGTTTCAACTCAGCGCGCAGCGCCTCGGCGCCGCGCATCGTCATGGGAGTGCGTTTCATGCACGTAGCGCCTCTTTATGCAGATCCTGCAGGCGATTGACTTCGACCTCGTCAAGATGATCGAGCGCTTCGCAGGTGGCCAGTCCCGCGGCGAGCGTCGTGTAATACGTCACACGGCGGTACACCGCCTCGCGGCGGATCGAATTCGATTCCCGGATGGCCTGTTTTCCTTCGGTGGTGTTGACGATCAGGTCGATTTCGTCGTTCTTGATCATGTCCACGATATGCGGTCGTCCCTCGCGAACCTTGTTGACACGGCGGCAGGCGACCCCAGCCTCGGCCAGCACCTGTGCCGTCCCCTCGGTGGCGAGTACTTCGAAGCCGCGCTCGATGAGCTTGCGGGCAAGCCCGACGGCTCCGGCCTTGTCGCGGTCGCGCACACTGATGAAGCATACGCCGTTGCGCGGCAGGATCACGCCCGAAGCGGTCTGCGCCTTGGCGTAGGCCTCGCCGAAGGTTCGCCCCGTCCCCATCACCTCGCCCGTCGACTTCATTTCCGGGCCCAGGATCGGGTCGGCCTCCGGGAATTTGTTGAACGGGAAGACCGACTCCTTCACCGAGTAGAAGACCGGCACCCGTTCCACGGTCGCACCCAGGTCCTTGAGCTTGCGCCCCGTCATGACCCGCGCAGCTATCTTCGCGAGCGGTGAGCCCGTTGCCTTGGAGACGAACGGCACCGTACGCGAGGCGCGCGGGTTCACTTCGAGAACATAAATCACTCCATTCTGGATGGCGAACTGAATATTCATGAGCCCGACGACGTTCAGCGCCTTGGCCAGCTTGCGCGTCTGCTCCCGCAGTTCCATCTGCACTTCAGTGCTGAGGCTGTTAGGGGGCAGGGAACACCCGGAATCGCCCGAGTGAACGCCGGCCTGCTCCACGTGCTCCATGATGCCGCCGATCAGAACGTCCTCTCCGTCGCAGACGGCGTCCACGTCGACCTCGATCGCGACGTCGAGGAAGCGATCCAACAAGACGGGGCTGTCGTTCGACACCTGCACCGCGTGCGTCATGTACGTGCGCAGATCGTCTTCGTTGAACACGATCTCCATCGCCCGGCCGCCCAGCACATAGGAAGGGCGAACGACGAGCGGAAAGCCGACTTCCCGGGCGAGCTGCACCGCCTGGTCCTCGGTGCGGGCGGTCGCGTTGGCGGGCTGCTTCAGACCCAGATTGCGCACCAGCACCTGAAAGCGCTCGCGATCCTCGGCGATGTCGATCGAATCCGGCGACGTGCCGATGATCGGCGCTCCGGCCGCCTCCAGCGCGCGGGACAGCTTGAGAGGTGTCTGGCCGCCGAACTGCACGATCACGCCTTCGGGTTTTTCCTTCGCGAGGACCTCCAGCACGTCCTCGAGCGTCAGCGGCTCGAAGTACAGCCGGTCGGAAGTGTCGTAGTCCGTCGAGACCGTCTCCGGGTTGCAGTTGACCATGATGGTCTCGAAGCCATCCTCGCGTAACTGCAATGCCGCGTGTACGCAGCAGTAGTCGAATTCGATGCCCTGGCCGATGCGGTTCGGGCCGCCGCCCAGAATCATGATCTTGCGGCGATTCGTCGGATTCGCCTCGCATTCCTCCTCATACGTGGAGTAGAGGTAGGCCGTCGACGTCGCAAACTCCGCCGCGCACGTATCGACGCGCTTGTAGACCGGTACGATGCCGAGCTCGTGCCGCTTCGAGCGAATGCCCTTCTCGGGCAGGTCGACGAGTTTGCCGAGCCGGCTGTCGGAGAAGCCCTTGCGCTTGAGGGCGCGCAGGCGCTCGGCCGTGAGCGCGCCCAGGCCCTCCGCGCGCACCCGTGTCTCTTCCTTGACGAGATCCTCGATCTGCGCGAGAAACCACGGATCGATGTGCGTGAGCGCGCCAATGCGCTCGAGCGACCAGCCCGCGCGGAATGCATCGGCCGTATACAACAGGCGATCGGCGCCCGGCGCACGCAGCTCATAGGCGAGCTTGTCCTGCGCTTCATCGGTCAGCGGCAATGTCAGCTTCGGAGTCAGGCCATCCAGTCCCGTCTCCAGCCCGCGCAACGCCTTCTGCAGCGACTCCTGGAATGTGCGGCCGATCGCCATGACCTCCCCGACCGACTTCATCTGCGTCGTCAGGCGATCGTTGGCGGCCGGGAATTTCTCGAACGTGAAACGCGGGATCTTCGTGACCACGTAGTCGATCGAGGGCTCGAACGATGCGGGCGTCGCGCCGCCCGTGATGTCGTTCTTGAGCTCATCGAGCGTGTAGCCCACGGCGAGCTTCGCGGCAATCTTGGCGATCGGGAACCCCGTCGCCTTCGATGCCAGCGCCGAAGAGCGTGATACGCGAGGATTCATTTCGATGACGAGCAGGCGGCCGTCGCGCGGATTGACCGCGAACTGCACGTTGGAACCGCCCGTATCCACGCCGATCTTGCGCAACACCGCGATGGAGGCATCGCGCATGCGCTGGTACTCCTTGTCGGTGAGCGTCAGGGCCGGAGCCACGGTTATGGAGTCGCCCGTGTGCACGCCCATGGCGTCGAAATTCTCGATGGAGCAGACGATGATGCAGTTGTCCTTGTGGTCGCGCACCACCTCCATCTCGAATTCCTTCCAACCGATGACCGACTCCTCGATCAGCACCTCGCCGGTCGGGGAAGCCTCCAGGCCCCGGGTCACGATCGCTTCGAGCTCTTCGCGGTTGTAGGCGATGCCGCCGCCGGTGCCGCCCATCGTAAACGACGGGCGGATCACTACCGGGTAGCCGCTCTCACCGGCGATCGCGAGGGCCTCATCGAGGCTGCGGGCAATCTGCGATCGCGGAGTTTCGAGTCCGATCTCGCGCATCGCGTTACGGAACAACTCGCGGTCCTCCGCCATGTCGATGGCGGCACGCGAGGCGGCGATGAGCTGCACAGAGTATTTCTCGAGCACACCCTCGCGGACGAGATCGAGCGCAGTGTTGAGGGCCGTCTGGCCACCCATGGTGGGCAGCAGAGCGTCGGGCCGCTCCTTCTCGATGATCCGGGCGATGGTCTTCCAGTTGATGGGCTCGATGTAGATGGCATCCGCCATCTCCGGGTCCGTCATGATCGTCGCGGGATTCGAATTCACGAGAATGACGCGATAGCCTTCCTCGCGCAGGGCCTTGCAGGCCTGGGCGCCGGAATAATCGAATTCGCAGGCCTGGCCGATGATGATCGGGCCGGCGCCGATGATGAGGATGCTGTGGAGGTCGGTTCGTTTGGGCATTGTTCCAATCAGGCAGATCTAAGCGGATGGGGTCGAATCGAAGCAGGCGCAGCCATGCGTGCAACGGCGCGCTCGTCGCACCCCCTACACGCGTTGGCTACCGGCCGCCGGCCTGCTTACGTGCGTTGTCCTCCGCCACCTTCAGCTGGGTCTGCAGGCGGCGCAGCATGAGATGGTTGAAACGTTCGAAGAGCGGCTTCAGGTCGTGCGGCCCGGGGCTCGCTTCCGGGTGTCCCTGGAAGCCGAACGCGGGCCGGTCTTTGAATGCGAGGCCCTGCAAGGAGCCATCGAACAGCGAGCGGTGGGTCGCTTTGACGTTCTCGGGCAGCGTCGCCTCATCGACCGCGAACCCGTGGTTCTGACTCGTGATGAAGACGCGGCCGGAGTCGAGATCCTGCACAGGATGGTTGGCGCCGTGATGCCCGGCCTTCATTTTCACGGTCTGCGCGCCGCTCGCGAGCCCCAGTATCTGGTGGCCCAGGCAGATGCCGAAAACCGGAAGGTCGGTCTCGAGCAATTTGCGTGTCGCGTTGATGGCGTAATCGCATGGCTCCGGATCACCGGGACCGTTCGAGAGGAAAACACCGTCCGGCGCGAGCGCCAGGACTTCCTCAGCGCTCGTCTGCGCAGGCACCACTGTCAAGCGGCAGCCGAAGTCCGCAAGCAGGCGCATGATGTTGCGCTTGATGCCGAAATCGTAGGCTACCACGTGCAATCGCTGGTGCGATCGGATCGGCGCGCGACCGGTCTCCGGCCATACGCCGCCCTCGTTCCACTGGAAGCTGCGCTTCGTCGAGACAACCTTCGCGAGATCCATGCCCTTGAGGCCAGGAAACTTACGCGCGGCCTTCACGGCGGCGGCGTTATCAACCTGCTCGCCCGTCATGATGCAGCCGGCCTGCGCACCCTTCTCTCGCAGCAGGCGCGTGAGCTTGCGCGTATCAATGTTGGCGATGGCGACAACGCGCCCGCGCTCCAGGAATTCGGAGAGCGATTCGTTCGAGCGCCAGCTGCTCGGCAGGATCGGCAGGTCGCGGATGATGAGACCCGCGGAATAGATCTGTGGAGACTCGAGGTCTTCGGGCGTCGTGCCCGTGTTGCCGATGTGCGGACAGGTCAGTGTGACGATCTGACGTGCGTAGGACGGGTCGGTGAGAATCTCCTGATAGCCCGTCAACGCGGTATTGAAAACGACTTCGCCGGTGGTGTTGCCTTTGGCTCCAATCGACTGGCCGCGGAAGATCGTTCCGTCCGCCAGCGCAAGCACCGCGGGTACGCTCATTAAATGCCCTTCTTTATCACTCGCTCGCGCATATACAAAGCGGGAGGAGTTCTCATCGAACATCCTCCCGCCTTGCATGGACTAACGGACTAACCCGTACTCGGATTACGGCGAAAGTTTACGGGCGCGAACCCGGTGTGTCCACGGAAAAATCCCCCGGCTCGGCCTTGCCGAAAACCATGCGTAAATCCGCAGAGTCTCTCCTAAGCTTCTGTTTTCAATCCCAAAAAGTCGCGCATGTTATAGAGCCCAGGCGGCTGCGAGGCCAGCCAGAGGCCGGCCTGGAGGGCGCCCTTTGCGAAGATGGCGCGATCGGTGGCGCGGTGGGTGAGACAGAGCTGCTCGCCCTCGCCCGCGAACATCACCGTGTGCTCTCCGACAATGTCCCCCGCGCGGACGACCGCGAAACCGATGTCGCCCCTTCGCCGCTCGCCGATTCGATTCGTAAGCGCCGCCCTCGTGAGCATGGGATCCGGAAGGCCGCGAGCCTCCGCGGCGGTTCGGCCAAGCGCAAGGGCGGTCCCGGACGGCGCGTCGACCTTCATCTTGTGGTGAGCTTCGAGGATCCCGATGTCGAAATCGAGCGGCAAAGCCTTCGCAGCCGCGCGCACGAGCTCGACAAGCAGCGTCACGCCCACGCTGGTATTAGGCGCGACGAGCAGGGGGATGTCGGTCGCGGCGGCGGCGAATGTCGCCGTGATATCGTCGCCGAAACCGGTGGTGCCAATCAGCAAAGCCTTACGGGCAGCGCGGCAGGTGGCGAGATTGGCGCCGGTGGCCTGCAGCTGGGAGAAGTCGATCGCCACGTCGGCTTGCGCAAGGGCAGCGCGCAAATCGGCCGACACCGGCACGCCGAGTGCACCGACACCCGCTAATTCGCCGGCATCCTGGCCCAGGGACGAACTGCCTGGGGAAGCAATAGCACCGGTTATCCGTAGGCCATCTGGCGCCGATGCAAGCGTCGTGGACGCCGCGCGCACTAGCGCACGACCCATACGACCCGTAACACCGATGATGACCGCTCTCGTCACGGCCTGTGACCCGCCCTCACGAGGTACGCGAAGGGTCGCGCACGGAGCAAACGGAGTAAGACGAGCCTCGAGGGACATCAAATGTTGGGCGAGGCCCAGGCGCAGCCGTCTCGTGGGAGCCGTGCGGAGTGACTGGCTCGAGGCGCGTCACGCGGCGCCTCCCGAGAAAAACCGCTTCACACCCTCGAAGAAGCCCTTCTCGCGCGGGGCGTGGCGATTCGTATCGCCCTTGAGCGTTTCATCGAGCTTGCGAATGAGCTCCCGCTGTTCGGCCGAGAGGTTGACGGGGGTCTCTATCACGACGCGGCAAAAGAGATCGCCACGCGCTCCGCCACGCACAGGCTTCACGCCCTTGTCGCGTAGGCGGAAGACACGGCCCGACTGCGTCTCAGCGGGGATCTTCAACGTGACACCGCCGTCGAGGGTCGGCACTTCAACAGTGCCCCCTAGCGCGGCAGACGCGAAGCTGATCGGCACTTCGCAGCTCAGGTGCTCGCCGTCTCGCTCGAAAATGGAGTGCTCGCGAACGCTGATCTCGACGTAGAGATCTCCAGGGGGGCCGCCATTCCGCCCGGCTTCGCCCTCCCCGCCCAGGCGGATGCGGTCGCCCGTATCTACCCCCGCGGGTACCTTGACCGATAGCTTGCGCGTGCGGCGCACGCGTCCTTGTCCGAGACAGGTATCGCAAGGGTTCTTGACGATCGTGCCGCCGCCACGGCAGCGCGGACACGTTTGTTGCAGCTGAAAAAAGCCCTGCGAGATGCGGATCTGCCCGGACCCGCCGCAAGTATCGCAAGCGGCGGCGGTACTGCCCTTGGCGGCACCGCTGCCGTTGCAGGTCTCGCATTCGGAGAGTTTCGGGACCTCGATTTCGGTGGAGTAGCCGAACACGGCCTGATCCAGCTCGAGCTCGAGCTCGAAGCGCAGGTCCGCGCCGCGAAACACCTGTGCGCGGCCGCCGCCACCGCGGCGAGCGGTCCCGAAGATGTCACCGAAGACATCGCCGAATATGTCGCTGAAGGCGTCACCGGGGCCACCCGAACGTCCACCTCCGCCGCGCGAGGCCGCTTCGATGCCGGCGTGCCCATGTTGATCGTAGATGGCGCGCTTTTGCGCGTCGGTCAGGGTTTCGCAGGCTTCCTTCGCCTCCTTGAACAGCTCCTCGGAGTCCTTGTCGTTCGGATTGCGGTCGGGGTGATGCTTCATGGCGAGGCGGCGGTATGCCTTCTTGATCTCCGCCTCTGTGGCCGATCTGGGTACGTCGAGTACCTTGTAATAGTCGCGCTTGGACATGCGTTAGTCAGTTAGCCGGAACACCCGGACCGGCATTGCGCCGGTCCGGGTCGTCCGATACGGTTCAGGTAAAGACCAGGGCTCGCGGGAAGCTTACGAAGCTTTCCGGTCCTTGTCTTTCACTTCTTCGAACTCGGCGTCCACCACGTCGTCGCGCGCGCCCGGGCCGCCCTGCGGCCCCCCAGCACCCGCCCCTCCGGCACCGGCCGCGCCGGCACCACCTTCGGCACCGCCCTGACCTGAGGCGTAGGCACGCTGAGCGATGGAGGCCGAAGCCTGTCCGAGCGCC
>JAQGOC010000114.1 GCA_028293805.1 Gammaproteobacteria bacterium | reverse complement strand
GGTGCCGAATCACGATCGGCACGGAGCCCGAAGTAGACGCCTTCCTCGAAGGGCTGCGCGCGTTCGGCAACCGCCACCGCTAGCGTCGGACCGCCGCACGTAAGCGGCCGGCGAGCCGGATTCGGCGTTTCGCCAGCACCCCCGCCTTTTGAAGCGCGCCGCATACACGCCTGTAGCGTCTCCGGGTCGGTCAAAGGCTGAGCCGCGAGAAGTGGGTTTGATCTATGCCGCGCTCAGGCCTTGTCCAAAGGGGTGTTGCCGCCGGTGAACTGCGAGCGTGCCTGCGCCAACCGGTACTTGTGCTCGGCACGCCAGCGCCCCCAGTCGCGCAAGGCGCAGATCGCATAGATCAGCTTGAACAACTTCAGGCGCCAGAGCACCTTCGGCGTATCGAACAGATCGCCGGCGAGCATCGAGATCACGCCCTGCTCGACCTGCCACGTGTTGCGCGGATGGCGGAACATCTGCCGCATCACCGGACCATTGAAGCGATAGATGAAGAACGAGAAGCGGGCCATGCCGGCGCGCTGGCGCCGCTCCAGCTTGCGCAACAGCGCCAACTCACGGGCCGGTTCGCGCAACGCAGTATCCACCACGGCCACCGCATGCTCCGCACCGCTCATGGCCAGATAGACGCCCGAGGAGAACACGGGATCGAGAAACGCGAAGGCATCGCCGACCAACACCCAGCCCGGGCCGCCCATGCGGGTCGAGTCGTACGAATAATTGCCGGTGACGCGCACCTCGCTGCCGATCAGCTCGGCGTTCTCCAGGCGTTGCCAGAGCGCCGGGTTCAGCTTCAGTGTATCGAGCAGGAATTCCAGCGTGCGGCCTTTGCGTTGCTTGAGGTAATCCGGCCGGCACACCGCGCCGACGCTCATCACCCCCTCGGGGAGCGGAATCATCCACATCCAGCCATGGTCGAAGCCGTAGATGCTGATGTTGCCCGCGTCCTCGCCCGCGCGCTGTTCGGCACCGCGAAAGTGGCCGAAAATCGCAGCGCTCTGATGCTGGTCATTCTTGCGTCGCAGTTTCTTTTTCGCACCCAGGAATGCATCGCGGCCGCTGGCATCGACGACATAACGAGCCTGGATGCGGTAATTGCGGCCGTCATCCGTGCGCACCTCTACTCGCGCTTCACGCGGACCGTCGTGCTCGACATGGACGACCTCGTGGCCCTCGCGCGCATCTGCGCCACACTCGCGCGCATGCTCGTAAAGCATCTTGTCGAAATCCTGCCGCCATACCTGGTATGCATGCGGCGGACTGTTGCCGATGGCACGGGCGAACGCGTAGGTGTTGTACCCCCGTTCGTTATCCGCTTCGAAATCGGCGCCGGGCTTGAACACGCCAATCGCGCGCACTTTCTCCAGCACGCCAAGGCGCTCGAACAGCGGAAGATTCATCGGCAGCAGCGATTCGCCTATATGAAAACGCGGGTGGCGCGCCTTCTCCAGCGCAACCACCTTGTAGCCGCGCCGCGCCAGCAGTGCCGCGGCGGTACTACCGGCAGGACCTCCGCCTATCACCACCACGTCGCACAGCTCGGCCGTCGTTCCCAATGGATCCGTCATGCCCACCCCGATCGGTTCCCGCATCAGCGATGACCGCAAGCCGCGGATTATGATCCAAGCCGAACGGTGTCTGCCGCCTATTCGTGATCCAATGCGCTGCGCGCCGCCCGAGGCTCAGCGCCCACGACGATTACCCGCCTGATGGGATTTTCAGTAGAATCAGCGTTCTGCGCCCGTAGCTCAGTTGGATAGAGCATCAGGCTTCGAACCTGAGGGTCGGGAGTTCGAATCTCTCCGGGCGCGCCAGCTTTTGCGCGCCGCCGCCGGCGCCACATCGGGAGTTTCTCCCTGGACTCAGGCCACGCGGCATTGCTCAAATGCGGCCGCTGCTGAACTCAACCCATCCTGCGATGACGATGAATCACCGTGGCACCTGGCGCTATGCGGCATGCGTGATCGCAGCGGTGGGCCTGTCGCGCGCGGCGTCTGCGGCGTCTGCGGACGAAAGCCCTGAACCGGGCCAGACAAAGAGCGTGGCCGAGGTCGTCATTGTCGGCACCACGCCATTACCGGGCAGCGGCGTCGACCTCGACAAGGTGCCGAGCAATGTCCAGACGCTCGGCCCGAACGATCTGGACCCCGACCATCACTCGGACCTCGTCCCGGCCGCCGCGGCGCGTCGCATGGCGAGCGTCAGCCTCAACGACGAGCAGGGCAACCCTTTCCAGCCCGACTTCGTCTATCGCGGCTTCGAGGCCTCCCCCGTGTCCGGCATCGCGGAGGGCCTTGCCATTTATCAGAATGGCACGCGCATCAACGAGGCGCTCGGGGACGCCGTCAACTGGGATCTTGTCCCGCAGTTCGCGGTGAACCGGTTCACCGTTCAAAGCAACAACCCCGTGTTTGGACTCAATGCGCTCGGGGGAGCTGTGACAATGGACATGAAGGACGGCTTTACCTCACCAGGTACCGACATCCAGGTGTCGCATGGCAACTTCGCCAACACCACCGGGTACGGGGCCTACGGCGTACGCGCTGACAAGTTCGCATTCTACGGCGCGCTGGGTGGCGTAAAAGACGGCGGCTTCCGCTATCGGTCGCCGACGAATCTGCGCCAGGGGTATGCCGACCTGGGTTTCGAAGACGGGCGGAGCACGCTGCATGCCTCCGTGACCATCGCGAGCAACAACATCGGCTCGACGGGACCCACGCCGGTGGAGATGCTCGCAGCGGACCCCAAGTCCACCTTCACCTATCCGCAAACGATGCACGACGAGATGCAACTCGTACAGCTCAATGGCAGCACCAGAACAAACGACACGTTCCTGATGGCGGGTAACGCGTATTACCGCCACTTCGTCCAGCACCATGTGGACGGTAACACGACTGCCGTCGATACCTGCGGCAACAACGACGGCTTTTTCTGCCTGGGAGGCAACGCAAACTATCCCGGCGACGTCCTGTTCGATAACGAGGGCAATCAAGTGCCGACCAGCGTGCTGGCCGGCCACGCGACCCCGGGCGAGATCGACCGCACCAGTACGGCAACCAGCACCGTCGGCGGTGCCCTGCAGGCAACCTTGACGGCGCGCCTGCACGGTCGCGAAAACAGCCTCGTACTCGGCGCGTCGGTCGACCACAGCAGCACGCATTACTCCGCGGCCGGCGAGCTCGGCGCCCTGCTGCCGAGCCTCGAAATCGTCGGTGCGGGAGTCATCATCGACCAGGGCCGCAGCGACACCGCATCACCGCCGATCGAAGAGCCCGTGTCCGTGAGACCCACTACCGATTACTACGGCGCCTACTTCACCGACACGCTGAGCGTAACCGACCAGTTCGCCTGGTCGGTATCGGGACGCTACAACCGCGCCCGGGTCGACATCAATGACCTTCTGGGTACGGCTCTCAACAGCAGCCACAGCTACGGCCGCTTCAATCCCGGCACCGGCATGACCTATAAATTCTCCGAGGGTGTGACGGGTTACGCCGGCTACTCGGAGTCGAACCGCGCACCCACCGCCGGGGAACTGGGTTGCGCCGATCCGGCGTCGCCCTGCCTGCTCGAAGCATTCCTCGTCTCGGATCCCGAGCTGCGCCAGGTAGTCGCCCGGACGTACGAGATCGGACTGCGCGGCCGTCGCACGAACCCCGCGCAGTCCAGCAGCCTGAAGTGGTATCTCAGCCTGTATCGCACCGACAGTCAGAACGACATCATCCTGCTGTCGACTCCCATCAACGGTTACGGCTTTTTCGACAATGCCGGCACGACCCGCCGGCAAGGCATCGAGACCGGTCTCACCTTCGCCTCCCGTCGCTGGGTGGCCGACATTAATTACAGTCTGGTGGATGCGACGTTTCGCGACAGTCTCACCCTGACCTCGAACAGTCCCGCGGCGGACGCCTACGGCAACATCCACGTGCATTCCGGCAATCGGATTGCCTTGACGCCCCGAAACCGGCTGACGGTCGGCGTCGATTACACCCCCGTGCGCCAGTGGAAGATCGGCGCCGACGTGCGTTACTCGAGCAGCGTTTATCTTTCCGGGGACCAATCGAACCAGGAGCCGCAGCTGCCCTCCTTCACGGTCGTCAGCTTCCACAGCTCCTACCAGGTTTCCACGGCGCTGCAGGTCTTTGGAGGCGTCAACAACGCCTTCGACAAGACCTACTCGACGTTCGGCAGCTTCACGGATTTCGCCGGCCTGCCCCCGAATCTGAACCTGTCGAACCCCCGCTCCTACAGCCCGAGCCCGCCGCGCACGTATTTTGGCGGCGTCCGGCTCAGTTTTTAAACCCTAACCGCTTGATTACGCACATCTTAGCTTTTGCCACAAGCGCTAAGGTGGCGGCTCTCCCGCGCCCGCCGGGAGCAGGAGTGTCTCGCCGGGCGCCGACTCCTATAAAATAAAATTGGTGCGCCTCCACGCGCCGGCAGGCGGCCTCGGTACCGGGGCCTCGACTTTCGAACGCTCGAGCGAATATCTCCTATGAAAAAACTGATCAATGGCATCGTGGATTTCCGCAAGAACGTGCGGCCCGCAGTCAAGGACACCTTCGCCCTGCTCGCCCTGGGCCAACGGCCCGATACGCTGTTCATCGCCTGCTCGGACAGCCGGGTGGTCCCCAACCTGTTCGCATCGTCCGACCCGGGGGATCTGTTCGTGATCCGCAATGTCGGCAATCTGATTCCGCCCTACAGCGAACGGGAATCCCTGTCCGGGTACGGCTCGGAAGCGGCGGCCATCGAGTTCGCCCTACAGACTCTGCCGATCACGGAAGTCGTCGTGTGCGGCCATTCCGAATGCGGCGCAATCGGCGCGCTCGCGCACCGGCACGGGGAGGATGACCCGAACCCCGCGTTCAAAGGGTGGATCAAGCACGGCGCGGGCAGCCTGCGGCAGCTCAATGCCGGCGCCCGCCTGGGTGCTCATCTGGAGCGGCACAATCAGCTGTCACAGCTCAGCGTCCTCGAGCAGCTCGAGCACCTCAAAACCTATCCCGGCGTCCAGGAACGGCTGCAACAAGGGAAATTGCGGCTGCACGGCTGGTGGTTCGACATAAAGGAAGCCGAGGTCTACGAATACGAGCAGAGCGAAGGCCGCTTCCATCTGATCGACGAGACTTACGCGGCCAAGCTGCTGAACCGGGACAGCGACCGACCGTGAAACAAAGTGCCGGGAAGAAACGCTGCGGGTGGGCCGGAAGCACCGATCCCGACTACATCCGGTATCACGACAAGGAATGGGCCCGGCCGGTGCACGACGACCGGCTACTCTTCGAGATGCTGACGCTCGAAGGCGCGCAGGCCGGCCTTTCATGGTCGACAATCCTGCGCAAGCGAGCCCATTACCAGCGCGCCTTCGCCGACTTCGATCCGAAGAAAGTGGCGCGCTTCGATGCGGCTCGAAAAGCGGCGTTGCTGCTGGACGCGGGGATCGTGCGCAACCGCCTCAAGATCGACTCCACGGTGACCAACGCGCAGGCGTTCCTTGCGGTGCAGCGTGAGTTTGGCTCATTCGACCATTATCTATGGTCGTTCGTGGACGGAAAGCCGGTGATCAAAGGCACGCGCAAGGGCATTCCCACCCGCACCGAACTGAGCGACCGGATTTCCAAGGACCTCAAAAAACGCGGCTTTCGGTTCGTGGGCACTACAATTCTTTACGCCTACCTGCAGGCGGTCGGTGTAGTGAACGATCACACGCCCGACTGCTTCCTGTACCGCGCACCACGGCGGGCTCCCGCCCGGCAACGCGAGTAGCCGAAAGCAACGCCGCGCTACTAAGATAGTGGTCCGAACATTCACTCAGGATCACGGTATGAAAGTGCTCTTCTCCATTGCGGCAGTTGCCGCCCTGACCGCGGGACCGGCGTACGCCGACTGCAGCTATCCGCCGCCGCCGAACAAGATTCCGGATGGCAGTACGGCGACGCTCGAGGAGATGCAGGCTGCGCAGAAGGCTATGCAGACCTACGATCATGCGATCAAGGCCTACACGGACTGCCTCAGACTGGAACATGACGCGGCGCTCGCCAAGACGACCGACATGACGCCGGAGGAGAAAGCGAAGCAGACCGCGCAGATCGAAAGTGTCATGAACAAGAAGAACAACGCGGCCATCGACCAGGAAGAGAGCATCGTTGCGCGCTTCAACGAGCAGATCAAGGTGTTCAAGAACAAGGGTAAGGACACCCCCAAGGACAAGAAAAAGTAGGGAGCGGCCAGTGCTGACCCCCACCCAGGCGGACGAACTGATCGGGCAGCATCTGCAGTGTCTGCCGATCGAGTCTCTGCCACTCGCGCAGTGCGCGGGCGCGGTTCTGCGGGAGAACATCTACGCTGAGAGGGACGCACCGCCTTTCGACCGGGTGGCTATGGACGGCATCGCGCTAGACAGC
>JAQGOC010000112.1 GCA_028293805.1 Gammaproteobacteria bacterium | reverse complement strand
GCTCTGGCGACCTCAGGCCTGTTTGACAACTACCGCACGCTGATCGTGCCGGACAGTGAGAAGCGCGCCGCCAACTCGCTGCGATTGAACGACACCGTGCTCGTCGGCGATGAGTTTCCCCTGACCGTCGGCCTGCTGCGGAACCATGGCTACACAGCCAGGGCCTTGCCAGTGTGCGCTATCGGCAAACTCGATGCCGGCCTCTCCTGCATGTCGCTTCGATGGAAGGCTCGCGAGACCCGTCACCTCTGAGATTCCTGCGTCCCGCCGCAATGGCTGCTGCCGCGATGTCGGCGGTAGCGGTCCGTGCGGAGATTCCTCCAGGCCAGCCGAAATTCCTTACTGCCCCGTTCGCACTCGCGCCAGAAGATACTTGTGCATATCTGCTGGAACGGAACCCCCGAACGGTGCGTTTGACCTCCATCAACCCTTAAGACCAACGCCGCCGGAGCGCAGCCATGCAGTTCACTATCAATGGCCGATTGCAGACCGTAGATTGCGACGTCAGGACTTCCTTACTCGACCTTCTGCGCGACCACCTTGGACTGACGGGTACGAAAAAGGGCTGCGATCAAGGCGCCTGTGGCGCCTGTACCGTGCTCGTTGACGGCGAGCGCATCAATTCGTGCCTGGCGTTGGCTGTGCAGTATCAAACCCGCTCCGTCATCACCATCGAGGGAATCGGCTCAGCGCGGGATCTGCATCCGCTGCAGCAGGCGTTCATTGAGTGCGATGGCTTGCAGTGCGGCTACTGCACCCCGGGTCAGATCTGCTCGGCCTTGGGGCTGGCGGGTGAGATCAAGCGCGGTGTTCCGAGCGCCTGCACGGCAGACCTGCGCGCAGGGGAAATCGAATTCAACTCCGATGAGATCCGCGAGCGCCTGAGCGGCAATCTGTGCCGCTGCGGCGCCTACAACGGAATCGTCCAGGCCGTTCAGAAGACTTTTGCGCCGACCTTGGAGCGCGCGCCATGAATGAATTCAGCTATGAGCGGGCAACTGACCCCGCCGCCGCCATCAGGCTCTTCTCGAAATGCAACGGCCGCAATCCCCGCTATCTTGCCGGGGGTACGAACCTCGTAGACCTCATGCGGGAAGACATCGAGCAGCCTGGAACGATTATCGACGTCAGCGGAATTTCCCAGGCCATCCAGCGGCGCGAGGACGGCGCAATCCTGTTGGGCGCGGGTGCCAAGAATACGGCAGTGGCCAGTCATCGCGACATACGCGAACGCTTTCCGATGCTCACACAAGCGATCGTGAATGGCGCATCGGCACAGATCCGCAACATGGCGACAGTAGGCGGCAACCTCATGCAGCGGACCCGTTGTTATTACTTTTATGACAGCGCTGCACGGTGTAACAAACGCGTCCGGGGAAGTGGCTGCGATGCCCTCGACGGATTCAACCGGATCCATGCAATCCTGGGCACTTCTGCTCACTGCATCGCCACCCACCCATCCGACATGTGTGTCGCGCTTGCGGCACTTGATGCGATCGTTCACATCGAGGGCCCAAGCGGCCCGCGCCGATTGAAGCTCACTGACTTACATCGACTGCCCGGCGACACGCCTGATGTGGAGACTGAGCTCGCGCCAGGCGAGCTGATCACCGCAGTTGAAATTCCGCCGCTGCCTCCGGCGACGCGGTCGGTTTATCGCAAGGTCCGTGACCGGGCGAGCTACGCATTTGCGCTCGTATCAGTGGCGGCAGCCGTGCAGCTGAACGAGAGCGGTGACTCGATCCTCGCGGCGCGGCTGGCGCTCGGCGGCGTCGCGCATAGGCCGTGGCGCGCGAGCGTGGCCGAAGGGGTGCTTCAAGGAGCCCCCGCGACCGAGGAGCGCTTTCGGCAGGCAGCCGAGGCGGAATTGCAGCTGGCCGTTGGGCGTGCTCACAACGCGTTCAAGATTGATCTGGCCAAGAGAGTCGTCGTCGATACTTTGAAGGAGTTGACTCGACGACCTGGAGATGAGCCATGAGCGTCCTGCAGAAAGTGACGGAAGCGCTGGCGAAGGTCATGCCCGACAAGGGCCCCGACCCGCTGATAGAGACCTGGCATATCGTCGGTCAGCCCCTGTCGCGGCTCGACGGGCCGTTGAAAGTCTCGGGCGCGGCACGTTTTGCGGCTGAAGTTCCTCTCGAGAATCTCGCCTATGCATCGCTTGTGCTGAGTACGATTGCCAAAGGTCGCATCCTGCGAATCCACAGCGACGATGCGCGGCGCGCGATTGGCGTCATTACCGTCATGACGCACGAGAATGCGCCTCGGATGCACGCGCCTCCCCAGATGTTTACCTATCGCGACAGCGCGGCAACGAGCAATCTGCCCGTGATGCAGGATAATCGAGTCCATTGGAACGGCGAGCCAGTCGCTCTGGTCGTTGCTGAATCACAGGAAGCGGCCGACTACGCGGCTTCTCTGATTCGCGTCGAGTACGAACCCGAGACGGCCGCTTTGTCCTTCGACGCGAGGAAGCCCGAAGCCAAGCCGCCGAAAGATATTCTCGGTGAGCCCCCCGACATCACCGTTGGCGGTGCGGAGGATGCGCTGCGCCGGTCGGCGTTTCGCGTCGATCAACTCTACCGCACGCCCCGCTACAACCATAACGCGATCGAGTTGCATGCGACTGCGGCGAAATGGGGGAGTGACGGCACGCTCACCGTCCACGACGCATCGCAGGCGCTGGCCGCAACACGTGACACCATCGCAAAGTCATTCGCACTCGAGCCTGAGAAGGTCCGGGTGATGGCTCCTTTTGTTGGGGGTGCGTTTGGAAACAAATGTGTGTGGAACCACACGTTCCTTTGCATTGCCGCGGCAAAACTGACTGCCCGGGCCGTACGGATCGTCCTGACGCGCGAGGAAGTCTTTCGGATTACGGGCGGCCGTACGCTCTCTGAGCAGCGCGTAGCGCTGGGTGCCAATAGGGATGGCACGTTGGCCGGGCTCATTCATACGGGAATAACCGGCGTCGTCTCACACAACGCCTTCCCGGAACAGTTCACATTCCCTGCCCGGCATCTCTACGCAGCGGAGCACATGTTGATTCAACAGAAGGTCGTTGAGCTCGACATGGTGGCCAATACCTCGATGCGGGCGCCAGGGGAGTCGATTGGGACCTTCGCGCTCGAATCCGCGCTAGACGAGTTGGCCATCGAGTGTAGCTTGGACCCCATTGAGCTGCGACGACGCATCGAGCCACAGAAGGACCCGACCAGGAACATTCCGTTTTCGAGTCGCAATCTCCTCGAAGCCTATCGGCGCGGTGCGGAACGTTTCGGTTGGGCGCAGCGCAATCCCGCACCGGGATCACAAAGAGATGGCGCCTGGCAGATCGGGCAGGGCGTCGCTACAGCCTACTACCCCTATTACCGGATGCCCGGCGGTTCTGCTCGCCTGCGCATTACGGCCGACGGCCGTGCCGTCGTGCAAGCGGCGGCACATGAGATGGGAATGGGCACTGCGACGGTACAGGTGCAGCACGCGGCGGAACGCCTGGCGCTGCCGGTTGAGCGTGTCTCATTCGAATACGGCGACACGCACTTTCCGGATAGCCCGGTTGCGGGTGGGTCCAATCAAACGGTCAGCATCGTTGCCGCGGTGACCGCCGCCGTACAGGAGTTGGTGGAGAAACTGTTGAGACTGTGTGGAAAGGACTCACCCCTGGCGGGCTCCAGGGCGGCTGACGTCGGCGCGCGCGATGGAGGCCTGTATCGGCTTGACAATCCAACACGCGGCGAGTCCTATCGAGCGATCCTGCAGCGTGCAGGCCGCGACTACCTGGAGTGCACGGCTAAGGCTCCCATGCCTGCGGAGATGAAGAAGTACTCCATGCAGTCTTTCGGTGCGCAATTCTGCGAGGTGCGTGTGAACGAGGTCAGCGGCGAAATCCGCATCTCCCGCTGGCTGGGCTCCTTCGACACCGGCCGTATCCTCAACCCCAAGACAGCGGGCAGCCAGTTCCGCGGCGGCATCATCATGGGTATCGGCATGGCACTGACTGAAGAGAGTTTCTTCGATGAGCGAAGCGGACGGTTCGTCAATGCGTCCCTGGCGGAGTACCACGTTCCGGTTCACCTGGACATACCCCAGATCGAGGTTATCTGGAATGACATTCCGGATCCCCAGGCACCGCTCGGACTGCACGGAATAGGAGAGATTGGCATCACGGGAACGGCTGCGGCCGTCGCGAATGCCGTCTACAACGCAACAGGTAAGCGTATCCGGGAGTTGCCCATCACCCTGGACAAAATTCTGACGGCGCCACCTACTCTGAGGCGCTCCGTTGCAACATCCGCAACGCCTCGATGATCACTTCACGTCTGACCGAATCAGGGTCCGAGGCATCGTAGTTCCGTTGTACCACGAGGGGTGCCTGGTCACTGCGACATACTGCAAAATAGACGAGTCCGGGCGGATTGCCATCCTCGTCCGGATCAGGCCCCAGGACACCAGTCACCGAAATCGCGATGTTCGCAGGCGATCGTCGCAGCGCGCCGAGCACCATCTCCCGCGCCACGTCTGCATTCACGCTGCCTTGACTGTCGAGCA
>JAQGOC010000109.1 GCA_028293805.1 Gammaproteobacteria bacterium | reverse complement strand
CGGGGTGAAAATGACCTTTGGCACGGACGCAGGCGTCTGCCCTCACGGAATCAACGCGCGACAGCTCGCCTTCATGGTCAAGTACGGCATGACGCCGCTGCAGGCCATTCAGTCGGCCACGGTGAATGCCGCGGATCTCATCGGCCACTCCGAGCTCTTCGGCTCGATCAAAGCCGGCAAATCAGCCGACATCATCGCGGTCGTCGGCGATCCTCTCACCGACGTGCGGGTACTCGAGAACGTGGCGTTCGTAATGAAGGAAGGCACCGTCTACAAACAGGACGGTCAGCCGCTGCGATGAGCCCTCCACGCACGATGACTGCTGATCCGCGGCGCGGCCGATGGCGGCAGCAACTTCAAGCCGGGGACGCGAATCCCTGCCGCGGCGTTGAGATCGCGAGCGCCGTGCCGCAATGACGCGCCGCTCTGTTCCGGCGCACAAGCACTTCCACGTTGCAGGCGGCAACCAGCTCGCAGTAGACGCGGGACCGGGCCCGGTCGTATTCCTGGGAAAGTGCCATCGCCTCGGCGGCGAGCGTTCCCAGCCTAATGAGCTCCGCGAAGTGCAGGCCCTCGAGATCAATGTGCGTTTCCATGACCCAACTATAACTCGCCAACAGCAACCGCGGCGCGACCCGCTTCAGACAATTCCCCGGTTGCGCCGCACGTGAAGGTTTCCCTGAGCCGACCAGTTCACAGCCGCCCGGCGGCCACGCCCTGGCTTTTGTCATATTCGCGCCAATGTCTACAATGGCGCATGCTCCAGCAAGCGCACAAAAGCACCGGCATCACGCGCATCGAATGGATTCTGTTCTGCACGGCGTTCGCTGCCGGCGCCGTCGACATCATCGGCTTCGCCAACCTGGGCGGTGTGTTTGCGTCGGCCATGACAGGCAACTTCGCCTTGCTCGCCTACCATGTTGCTCGAGGCAATACACTGTCTGCGGTCGGCTCGGTCATTGCGCTGGCTGGATTCGTGGCGGGCTGCGTCATCGGCTTCGGCCTGCGCCGTGGCCGCTCGGAACGGAGCACGATCAACCTTCTGTTGGGTGCTGAAACAGGATTGCTGCTGTTGTTTGCGTGCTATGCGCTGTGGAGCGCGCAGACCGCGTTTGTACCGGGAATACGTCTGCAGATCGCCGTTCTCGCCGTCGCGATGGGCCTGCAGGCCGTGGTGGGCCAGATGACCACTCTGTCAACCATCGTCTTCACGACCACGCTGACCCGCCTCATTGGAGGCATCACTGACGCAATCGCTACCGCCGACTCAACAGCGTTGCACGAGGTCAGAGTTCAGATCACGCTGGTCGCATCTTACCTGGCGGGTGCGCTGCTGGCGGGTGTGCTGGCAGTCCACAAGATGAGTGCAGTCGTCTTCCTGCCGCTGATCGGGGTCGCAATGGCTTTGACGGCGCATTGTATCGGTGGCTTCCCCGGCGCGGCGAATCCGACCGCCGCAGAGGGGGATCTGCCGCCTCAAGGAGCCGCGCCGAGGAGCCGGGATGCAAAGTAACCTTCCGAAGGCAGTTCCGGCAAACGACGGTTTCTCATATGCACATGACCTGATCGGATGTCACCCGGTTGTCACCCACGACCCGCGCCGTTACCGTTTTCAAACGCCAATAGTCTTACGCGCGTGGCTGCTGCGGAAGTATCTTGGGCCGTCTCAACCAAACCGGCAGAACATCGTATGTCATCCAACTCAGTGGCACCTCGAGATGCAGCGGCAGCGCAACCGGCAACGTCGGCGCGCAGGAATTCGTACAGCCGCAAGCGCTGGAACTCGTTCGATGCGTGGCAGGAGCACGTCCGCAAATCGGCGGCCACTGTCGGCGTGGCGTTTTCCGAGCGGCACGATCGGGATTTGCGGCGCGCCGTTTTTACAGGTTGATGGCAGACCTGTGCGCTGCGGACAGGGCGACAGGACTGGAACACGCTGCCACGTTCGCGCCACGGGCAGCCGTTTTGTTCAAGAAAACTTCCCGGTGAGCGACTTACGCTTCGCCTGGGCCATGAGGCCCCCGGAACGAACCCAACTCGCAGGAAGTTACCATGCATTCAGCTCGTCCTTTCCGGGCTGCGCCCGGCAGTCGTGGCGTATTCCCGGCTGCGCCAGCAGTTCTCGCGCTGGCCCTCAACGCCATCGCTCTCGCCGCAATCCCTGCCGCGTTCGCCGCCGACGCGCCGGCTGATCAGAAACCTCTTCCGGTTGCCCTGGTCAATGCGCTGAACACACTCGCCGGCGGCCCCCATGCGGGCTTTCGTGCGAACCACGCCAAGGGGATCCTCGTAACCGGCACCTTTACGCCGGCCAAGACCGCGCCCTCGTTCAGCTCGGCCCCGCACTTTGCGAAGACCGTGCCCGTGCTCGTGCGATTCTCCGATACGACAGGAGTGCCGAACATTCCCGATGCGAGCCCGGACGCCAGCCCGCATGGCATGGCAATCCGCTTCAAGCTGCCTGATGGTGGTTCCACTGACATCGTCAGCATCTCGACGAATGGGTTTCCCGTGGGAACACCCCAGGACTTCCTTGCGCTCCTGACTGCCATCTCAAAGAGCGGCCCGGGCGTGCCGAAACCAACGCCGGTGGAACAGTTCCTGGGCACTCATCCGGCGGCACTGAAATTCGTCAGCACGCCGAAGCCGCCGCCACAGAGCTTTGGATCGCTCGCGTTCTACGGCGTCAATGCATTCAAGTTCACGAATGCCAAGGGCGTCAGCCACTTTGCCCGCTACCAGGTCCTGCCCGTCGCCGGCGAGCATGCGCTCGCCGCTGCGGAAACCACGAAGGCCGACCCGAATTACCTGATTGACGAGCTGCCCAAGCGGATCGCTGCCGGACCTGTGAAATTCCGGCTGGTGGCACAAGTCTCCAAGGAAGGGGATGTGACCAACGATGCCACTGCAGTGTGGCCGCCGGATCGCGAGATCGTCGAGCTGGGAGTCATCAGCCTGACGGCGACCGAGAAAGAGCAGGCCAAGGAGCAGAAAGCGCTTCTGTACAATCCGCTGTCACTGACACCCGGCATCGAGGCTTCCGCAGACCCGATTCTGGCGGCGCGCCCGCCGGCGTACGCGGTCAGCTTCGCGCAGCGGGCTGGTCAGTGACGCAAGCGGCCCGCACGCTCACCCGCCCGCGTTGGCGCCTAGGCCCGGCGCCAGCTCGTCGTACCGCCCGGCTTGTCTTCCAGGATGACGCCCGCCTTGGCGAGGTCATCGCGAATCCGATCCGACTCCGCCCAGTTTTTCGCCTTGCG
>JAQGOC010000090.1 GCA_028293805.1 Gammaproteobacteria bacterium | reverse complement strand
GAGGGGGAATAGTGAGCCTAACGCTGGTCGATCTTGCAGTCCTGCCCGTCTACGCGGTCGCCATCTTCGGACTTGCGCAATTCGTCTCGCGCGAGAACACCGGACATAAGAAGGACAGCGCGGGCTACTTTCTCGCCGGCAGGAGTCTGCCATGGTGGGCCATCGGTGCATCGCTGGTCGCCGCCAATATCTCGGCGGAGCAGATCATCGGCATGTCCGGTTCGGGCTACGCCATCGGGCTCGCCATCGCCTCATACGAATGGATGGGGGCGCTCACGCTGCTGATCGTCGGCAAGTTCTTCGTACCCATCTTTCTCAAGAGCGGCATCTACACCATGCCGCAGTTCCTGGAGCAGCGTTACGGCCCGAGTGTGCGTTCGCTGATGGCCGTATTCTGGCTTGGCGTCTACGTGTTCGTGAATCTGACTTCGATCCTGTGGCTCGGGTCGCTGGCCATTCACACGGTGACCGGGGTCGATCAGATGTACGCGCTGGTGGCGATCGGCGGTTTCGCGCTCACCTATCAACTCTATGGCGGGCTGAAAGCCGTGGCGCTCACGGACATCGTGCAAGTCGCGCTACTCGTCACGGGCGGCCTGATCATCGCCTACATGTCACTCGACCGGATCGCCGGCGGCGCGGGGGCGTGGCACGGCTTCCACATCCTGTTGGCGCAGTTCCCGCAGAAGTTCAACCTGATTCTCACGTCCGACAATCCGAACTATGCGCAGCTGCCCGGGATCTCGGTGCTCATCGGCGGCATGTGGATCATGAATCTGTCGTACTGGGGCTTCAATCAGTACATCATCCAGCGTGCGCTCGCGGCCCGCGACCTGAAGGCAGCGCAGACCGGCATCGCTTTCGCCGCGTATCTGAAGCTGCTGATGCCCGTGATCGTCGTGTTGCCGGGGCTTGCGGCGCTGGTGCTGGTACCGCACCTGGCGAGACCCGATGAGGCCTATCCCCAAATGATGACCCTGCTGCCGGCAGGGTTCAAAGGCCTGGTGTTCGCGGCTCTCATCGCTGCGATCATCGCCTCGCTGGAATCGAAGATCAACAGCACGGCGACGATCTTCACCCTCTATGTCTATGCTCATCTCAACTCCGCCGCAGGCCATACTGATCGGGTTGCCGTTGGCCGGATCGCGGCAGTCGTTGCGGTCGCGCTCGCCGTCGTCACGGCGAGACCTCTGCTCGGCCGCTTCGATCAGGCCTTTCAGTACATCCAGGAGTTCACCGGCTTCTTCACCCCCGGGATCGTAGTGATTTTCCTGCTCGGCATGTTTTGGAAGCGGGCGACGACTGCCTCCGCGTTGACCGCGGCGATCGGCTCGGCCGTGCTGTCATTGATGTTCAAGCTCGGCTGGCCCGCATTGCCCTTCATGGACCGGGTCGGCATCGTATTCCTGCTAGCCCTCTGCGCCGCTGTCGCCGTGTCGTTGCTCTGGCCGCATCCGGAGCAACGCAGCCCGGTCAGTCTGGAGGGCGTGAAGTACGGGACACCGCCGGCTTTCAACCTCGCCTCCGCAGGTGTCATCGTTATTCTGATCGCCCTGTACGCCACCTGGTGGTGAATGTGAACCAGCCGGTCGAGGTCCGGTACCGGTCAACATGAAAATGAACTTGCACTCCCGTGAGCTGCAAGGCGAGCGGCTCGAGACCACAATCAGACCTACAGCCTGTGGAATCGGTTCAGCTGGCGCGATCCGGGCGGCGGCAATTCAGGGCGCTGCCTTCATTTGAAGCCCCGCACCCGAACCCGCGAGCGCCACGAACACCTCGGAACGGATGAGCCACTTGCCTGCCCGTTTGACCCACTGCGCTGAATAGCGTCCCCGGATCACGACCGGCCCCTTGCTGTTGCCGAGACGACCTTTCCAGACACCTGTTTCGAACGCGAGCGGCCAGGCGGAGCCGACGTCAATGGAGGTTGGACTGCGTTCGTACACGATCTGATCCGGCGACACCGGATCGTCTTCTTCAAACAGCTTCCGGTATGCGGGCTTGCCCGCGAGCTGAATACCGAGACCTCGGCAGATCGTCACGTCGTCGGTCCAAAAGGCAGCGATCTCGTCCACATTGTGGCGGGCGATTGCCGCATTCTGCTGGAGACGAGCGGCCTTGATGGCGGCTCGCTCAGCCGTCCCAGGCAGGTCTGCGGCCGCCGCAGATGCGGTAATCAACATTGCAAGAAGCATCGAGCTTAAATTTCTCATAGCCGGATCATACCCCCGCCACATAAGGATCGGAATGTTCCGCCAGTCCGCTCCGGCACTATCAGGACAAGTGGCAGCCGAAATCGGCCGAGCGTGTAATGCAATGACGGGGGCCTCCCATGGCAGACCTTCCCAGACGACAATAAATCCGATACTGCGATATTCCTCTCGCCCGCACAGCGTAGGGGATTGATCACGTCGGCGTCGCCGGAAGCCGCGGACTTCCTGCGCGGGCTTGAACTCTCCGGAGCCCGCCCGAAGGAACTCGCGGAGGCGGCCGTGGCCGACTTCGATGGAGAGCCGCCAACTCGATCGGCGTGAACTGCGAGGCGCGCCTCCTTTAAACATCGCCGCATCGACGGTCTGACCCCTGCAAGAGGGCGCGACACCGTCGCGGAGTATGTCGAGAGTCACGAGTTCGCAAACAAGCTGCGGTTGCTCGGAGTGGACTACGCTCAGGGCTACGCCTTTGGGAAGCCTGAACCTCTCGAGAGGAAGTACTCACCAATCTGAGCCACGATGAGTCGCGCCGGCTCCATAAACTCTTCCTCGAAATGTAGTCAGGGTCAGTCGAGCCGCTCAGCTCGCGAGTTTCTTGAGCGTCTCCCGCACCGTAGGCCGCTGAGGGGCTTGAGGATCCGGTCCCTCACGCCCGCCGTCTCCTTGCCGCGCGAGCCCAAGCAGCAATTTGAGAATCCGCAGCGGCCAACTCACAATAGGTGTATCCCCTTATTGCCGCGCTTGACCCGTCCGGACGACCCTGATACACGTTGGCTGATCGATCGATACCCCCATCAACGCATTCCCTGCGACCCTGGAAAGAGTCCTCGCGCACGCGACAGACGCCACGATCGTTGTTGGTGAGTCTGGCACCGTACTGTTCGCCAGCGATCCCGCGTGCCACGTACTCAAGTATGCCGTTGGCGAGCTCACCGGCCAGAGGGTCGAGTTGCTCATTCCCGTCCGGCATCGCCTCGCGCACATCGCTTATCGCCTGAACTTCACAGATGATCGTCGTTCGCGGCCGATGGGAGCGGGCCTTGAGCTGTTCGCTCTATGCAAGGATGGTTCCGAGCTCCGCGTGGACATTAGCTTGAGTCCAGTTCAGCGTGGATTGGAGACTCTGATGGTCGTGACAATCCAGGTGCACGAATCGGGTCTTCGGATGTCTTCCGCAAAGTAACTATCAAAAGTTACCCGCAGGGCCCAGTCTCACTCTGCCTCGCCCCTTCCCCCTGTACGCGGCTTTGCCGCGCTCCGAGTACCGTATGGGCGAGTCCGACTTCCATCACTGCTTCAGCCTTCCTTAGAAGGTTCCCTATCGGTCAGCTTACTCAGCCCGCAGGCGGCCGAGACAGCGATGGATCTCCCAGGTTCCTGACGCTTCCGTTTACGGACGTGCCGTGCTCTTAGACCCCGCCGCAGTCTCCGGCAGTCATCGCCTTTTTGCGACTGCCTACTATTGCCTTCCAGAATATCGACACTGTCGGCCTGCGGATGACAACATTACGAGGCTCAATCACTTCACTTCTCGTTACAGCCCGTCCGTCCCTCTGCCTACGCTTAGCTCATGTCGTTACCTCCATAAGCCCAAGGCTCGATTCCCGGTGGGGTGGCTAGCCCCTTGCCGGTGCGGGATTTTCACCCGCTGGAAGCGCCAGACTTTCCCTGGCGCACCGACGATGTTGTTGAGATAGCGACAGCTCCTCACCACAACGTACTTCCACTTCGGATCCTCGCGTCGTAGAAGCCCCAATGCCCGGTGACTCGGCACGTGACCATCGAGCGTCACCTTACGCGGCCACGGTTGCGAATTCGTGGCCAAGGCTTTCCGGAAGAACGCCTGCGCGGCGACGATGCCGCGATCCGGACGGAGCAGGAAGTCCACTGTCTTGCCGTGCTTGTCCACGGCGCGATAGAGGTAATGCCACTTGCCTCGAACACTGATTAAGTCTCGTCGACCCGCCAGGAGGAGTTCACGCGTCGTGCCCAGCGATTCCATCGCTTCTCAAATGGCGGTACGTAACGAATCACCCAACGCAGGATCGTCGTGTGGGAGACGGTCAGTCCGCGC
>JAQGOC010000084.1 GCA_028293805.1 Gammaproteobacteria bacterium | reverse complement strand
ACGGCATGTCGATGAGCGCGTCGAGCAGTTTCCGGCCGGGGAACTCATAGCGCACGAGCGTCCACGCGATGATGAAGCCGAATACGAGATTGATGGAGGCGGCGAGAAAGGAGGCACCGAACGACAGGCGGTACGATCCGATGGCCCGCGGACTCAACACGACATGCACGAAGTCGCTCCAGTTCATGGAGGCGGCCATGAGCACCAGTGCAGCGAGCGGCAACAGAACCAGTGCGCTCAGAAAGAACGTCGTGAACCCGAAGGTCAATCCGAAGCCGGGTAATACGCTGGGCTGGCGGATCCTGCTCACGGCCCCAAATCCTCGTTTTCGCGATTTTCGCGGCGCACGATCAGCACGGGCCAGCGGGCGGACTCCAGCAGCGAGCCGAAGGGCTCGGCCAGCCGCGACACGTCGCACACGCCCAGAATCAACATCTGGCCGGGGGACTCCCCGAGTTGCCGCCTGAGCTCGGGGGCGACCTCTCCGAACCGCAGCTCGGTTCTCCTTTCCAGACCGGGCACCGCCTGCGCTTCCGAGCGCGCATCGAGGAGGGCCCGCATCCCGTGCGGCCGCTGCGCTGTAGGTGTCAGCTGCGGAAGAATGCCGATATACACTGCTTCGGCCGAGACATGGCGCAGCACGCTGGCCGACACGGCAAGAGTCGCGCTGCGTACCGCTTCGTCCGCCCAATGAATGAGCACCCGTTGCGGGGACTGCGCATTCGCGGGAAGTACCAGGACTTCATCCGCGCCCCGCTCCAGAAGCCACTCTGCCTGGTGCGCGACGTCTGGTTGCGAAGCGATGACAGTCGTGCCGGAGAATGCCGCGGCGTCTCCACACTGAGCGCCCGGCACGCCTAACATGGGTTCCAACCGGGTGGAAATGCGCGTTTTCATGCGCGAGGCAAGTTCCATGAGCATGGGTTGCTGCGTCAGGGCCAGCAGCAGCGCTTCATTCGCCGCGCAGACCGTAAAGCTGGATAGCGGTGTCGGCAAAACGTGCACGCGACGGACGCCGATCGCGACGCTTTGGCCACGCGTGACCTCGAATGCGCGCTGCTCGTGCTGCGTGCGTGTCACTTCGAGGTATGGACTTCCATCCCCGTTCGAATAGGCGAGTGGCAGGGCGTCAGCACCGCCGTCGAGACGAATTCGCATGCGCTCGAGCGCGCCGGTGAACACGATCTCGTCCACCGCTCCGCGGGCGAGATAACCCGATGTGAGAGCCTCTCGTGCGGGCGCTACTTCGATTTCCTCGGGACGTACGACGGCGACCACTTCGTGTTCGCGTATACCGGACCCGGGATTTGCCAAGACCGCACTCACCGCTCTTTCGCCGAAACGGATGCCGTCCTTCGTCTGCCGCGCGAGGATGAGGTTTGCAGCACCGAGGAACGTAGCCACGAAGCGGGTGGCCGGACGCGTGTAGAGCTCGTTCGGCCGGCCCATCTCGAGAAGGCGTCCCAGATTCATGACCCCGATGCGATCCGCCATCGCGAACGCTTCCTCCTGGTCGTGAGTGACGAGCACGGTGGTAATGCCGAGCTCCCGCTGCACCTGCCGAATGGTCCGGCGTAGCTCCTCGCGAATCTTCGCGTCGAGCGCTCCGAACGGCTCGTCCAGCAGCAGGACTTCGGGCTTGTGGGCCAGGGCGCGTGCTACCGCCACCCGCTGCTGCTGGCCGCCGGAGAGTTGCGCCGGCAGGCGCTGATCCATGCCTTCCAAAGCGACGAGCCGCAGCAGCTCCTGCCGCCGCCGGCGGCGGTCGGCCCCCTTCATGCGTCGCACCCGCAATGCGAACTCGATGTTCTCCGCCACCGTCATGTGCCGGAACAAGGCATAGTTTTGAAAGACGAGGCCGACGCCGCGCTCCCGGGCCGAAACATGCGTGACATCCCGTCCGTGCAAGGCGATCCGCCCATGATCCACGCCGGAAAGCCCCGCGATCGCGCGCAGCAGGGTGCTCTTGCCGCTGCCGCTGGGGCCCAGCAGCACGAAAAATTCGCCGTCGCCGATGTCTAGGGACACATCGTTCACGACCGGCACGCCCTGGTAGCGCTTGGTCACCTGATCGAGCGTGATGGACATACTTTTCTAAGGTACCGACGACCGCAAAACGGGCAATGCTACCGGCCCCTGGGCCTTAGCGTCAGTGACAAACCGGTTATAAGGTTATAAGCACTGGCGGACCCGGCCGCAGGCGGGCAAGGCAGAAAGCCTCATAAAGCCTTCATAGGGCGCGGGCCCGTGCTTGGACAGCACCGCTCAAATGATCATCAGCACGCCTTCGCACGCCTTCAGATCGGTGGCCAGCGCCACGATCTGCTCGCGGCTGTCGGCGCGGATCATGTAGGAAATCGATAGAAAGTTGGCGTTCTCGCTCAATCGTTCGCTCACCTGGTCGACATCGAGCGCAGGCACGTGGCGGAGCATGACAGCATGCACTCGGGCGCGGAACTCGTCCGAGGGGCGGCCGACGACCTTGATGGGATAGTCGGTCGGAAACTGCAGCAGCGATGTGGGTTCATCTACCACGGTGTGTCCGCCAACTCTCGCTTGTAGCGCTGCAACTCGCCATACACGCGCCGCCAGTGGGGCCCGGGTTTACCGGAGCCGACGCGCCGGCCATCGAGCTTCGTGACCGACTGCAGCTCGCGCGTCGCGGCGGACAGCCAGATCTCGTCGGCACCCCGGAGTTCCGTTTCGCTGATGGGCGTGGCCCGGAAAGGCAGGCCTGCGCGGGCTGCCATCTCTTCCATGACACCACGGGTGGTGCCGGAGAGGATTTTCCGTGAGTTGGGGGGAGAGCGCAACTCGTCCGCGATGACTACATGCACGGCCGATGCGGAAGCTTCCATCAGTTCGCCGTCGCGCAGCAGAATGATTTCCGCGGCGTTGGCGTCAACCGCGAGCTGACGCAACAGCACGTTGGCGAGCAATGAAATGGATTTGATGTCGCAACGCGCCCAGCGCGTATCCGTTGCGGTCACGCACACGATTCCGTTTTCAAGAGTTTCGGGTGTTGCGACCGGCAAAGGGGCGCAGAACGCAAACACCGTGCGGGGAATATCCGGCAAGGGCGCGTGATTTCTACCGCGCTCGGCGCCGCGACTCACCTGCCAGTAGACATACTGGTCCCCGCCGCCGTTCTCGGCGATCAGTTTTCCGAAGATCCTGCGCCACTCATCGCGCGTATGCGGGTCACGCATGCGGATCTCAGCGAGGCTGCGTGTGAGCCGGTCGCCGTGCGCCTCAAAACGGAAGGGACGCCCACCGTAAACAGGCATGACCTCGTAAGCCCCATCGGCGTACAGGAAGCCGCGGTCCAACGGGGAAATGCGGGCCTCTTCCAGAGGCAGATGCGCTCCATTCAGGTAGCAGATCGGAAGTGGGTCGGCCACACCCCATCCTCCTTAGTGGAACCAGAGCGCGACGTCGTCAACCATACGGGTCCACAAGCCGCCTTCCACGACCGTTACCAACGGCACCAGTGGTGAGCGTGCAATGACTTCCCCGGCGCCATCCGTCACCGTGAGCTCACCGACGGGCTTGCCGGCAGGAAGCGGCGCGATCAACGGCTCCCTGGTGAGCTTGGCGGCTGTCGTGAGGCTGGCGACCTGTCCGCGCCCTACGGTGACGATGATGTCATTTGGAATTCCAACCGCGGCAAACTCCGTGGAAGACTTGTAGACGCGAGGTTTCAACACGGACTCGCGGGCCTGCTTCAGCCTGGTGGTCTCGTAGAAGGTATAGCCGTAGTTCAGCAACGCCGAGCTCGCGTCCTCACGCGCTTTGACGCTCGGCGCGCCCATGACGACCGACACCAGTCGCATGTTGTCGCGCTTTGCGGACGTGACCAGGCAGAAGCCGGCACTGTCAGTGTGTCCCGTCTTCAGGCCGTCGACGGTCGGATCGCGCCCGAGCAGCCCGTTGCGGTTCTGCTGCTTGATGTTGTTCCCGAGAAATTCATGCAGGCTGAAGAGCGGGTAGTATTCGGGAAAATCCCGAATGAGCGCATTCGCGAGCGCCGTCATGTCGCGCGCGGTCGTGAAGTGGTTCGGCGAGGGCAGGCCATCACTGTTCTCGAAGTTGCTCGACTTCATCCCGAGGCGCTTGGCGTAGGCGTTCATCATCTGCGCGAACGCCGGCTCGGTGCCGCCCACACGCTCGGCGAGCGCGATCGTCGCGTCATTTCCCGACTGCACGATCATGCCTTTGATCAGAATGTCGACCGGGACCTGGGTGCCCACCTGCACAAAAGTGCGCGAGCCTTCCGCTCGCCACGCATGCTCGCTGATGGTGACCAGGTCGGTGAGCTTCAGGCGTCCTTCCTTCAGAGCCGTGAAGACGACATAGGATGTCATGAGCTTGGTGAGGCTTGCCGGCTCCATCCTCTCGTCGGCGTGATCCTGCGCGAGCACACGTCCGCTGAAATGGTCGGAGAGCAGGTAGGCGCGCGCGTTGACATCCGGCGGCTTTGGAATCGGTGCTGCGGCTCGTGCCGGATCCGCAAGGAGCGTGGAGAGTGTGACCAGGGACGAAAGTGCGAGCAGAACGGTGGACGAGCGAAACATCCGTAGAAATCCCCCGAATTCGCCGTCAGGCGAGCATGGTGAGTGTCAGGAAGGCGGCGATTCTATCGAATTCCCTGGAGCGTGGCCTACTAATGGAGGGATTGCCTCAGACGGGCTTCTGGGGCTTGCATGCCTCTCGGGGCCTGCGAGGGTGCCGATGACAGCCACCAACTCCGCGGGATCGACGGGTTTGCTGAGATGCACCTGGTAGCCCGCCAGCAGAGCGTGCTTGCGATCCTCATCCCGTGCGAGCGCGGTAAGCGCAATCGCAGGGATCCGTCCCGCGCTTCCCGGCATGGCGCGCATCTGGGTGATCAAGTCGTAGCCGTCGCGCTCCGGCATGCCGATATCGCTTACCACGACGCTCACCCCGCTCTCTCCGGCCAGTGCCGCGAGCGCGTCCGCTGCCGAGCTCACGGTTACCACTTCCGCGCCGCACTCTTCGAGCACCCTACGCGCAAGAGTCCGAGCATCTACCTCGTCATCGACCACTAGTACTCGTAGACCGGCAAGCGCCGAGGGTTCCTCCATGCTTTGCCGCCGTGGAATTCCGGCGGGTGTGTCCGCGGCAGCGTGCGCGTTACTCAGCGCCAGCGGCAGACGCACCGTGAACGTCGTGCCTTGGCCTTCGCCGAGACTTTGGACATCGACCGTACCTCCGTGCATCTCCACGAGGCTCTTGACGATGGAGAGTCCGAGACCGAGGCCGCCGTGACGGCGCGTAGTGGACGCGTCGGCCTGCCGGAACCGGTCGAAGACAAAGGGCAGGAATTTAGGGTCGATTCCTTGTCCGGAGTCGCGGACGCTGATTTCGACGCTAGGGGCGCCCTCGCTTTCGACCTCGTGCACGAGGATGGCGATCGTGCCGCGGTCGGGAGTGAACTTGATCGCGTTGGTCAGCAGATTCCATACGACCTGCTGCAGCCGCCCGGAGTCCCCGGTGACCGACCGGGTGGGCTGGATCGTGGTTTGGAGCCGCAGGCCCTTGGCGTCGGCGGCGGGCCTCACTGCAGCGATTGCCGCCTCGATGACGAGCGACAGGTCCATCCGCTGCAGGTCCATGGCCAGCTTGCCGGAGAGAATGCGGCTCATGTCGAGCAAATCCTCCACCATGCGGGCTTGCAGCTTGGCGTTGCGCTCGATGACTTCGACGCCCTGGCCCACCGTGTCAGGACGCCGATCTCTACGCAGGATGCTCGCCCAACCGACAATGGCATTCAGGGGCGTGCGCAGCTCATGACTCATGGTTGCGACGAACTCGTCCTTGAGTCGCGTAGCGCGCTCCGCTTCAGAGCGTGCTGCGCGCTCACTCGTCAGCAGCGCCTCGCGGCGCTCTTCGGAACGCTGCCGCTCGGCAATTTCTCTTTCAAGCCAGCGGCGCCGCTCGTCGAAGCGGCGGCTGACGAGGGTGGCGGCGCCGACGAAAAACAGACTCAACAGGATCGTCGCCACCAGCACCGCCTCGCTCGCGAGCCGTGCGTGGTATTCGCGCTGCCGCTGTCCATGGAGCAGTTGCCGCTGATCGGCCTCGAGCTGCAGGGTGTTGCGGCGGAAGTCGTCCATGATCTGCCTGCCTGTTCCTGCCGCGAGCTGGGCCAGGGCTCCATGCCGCTGCCCCTTCTCCCAGGAGTGAATGGCGTGCTGCATCTCGTCCAGTTTTGCGCCGGCGAGTTGCGCCAGGTGACCGATGGCGTCTTCGGTCGTGCGCTCGTTGGTGCTCAGGCGACGCAACTCGGTGAGAGCCAGCCGGATCTGCGCGATCGCGGCATCATACTGGTCGAGGTATGACGCGTCCTGAGTCAGAAGAAAGCCGCGCTGGTTCGTTTCGGTATCGGTGAGCGCGGTGTTGAGATCATGGAGAGTCTGCAACACGTCGTATGAGCGTTGCACGCGTGCGTTGGAGCTTGCCAGCACGCTCATTTCCGTATAGCTGACGAACCCGACGGCAAGTATCGCCACCAGGGCGCAGGTGAAAGCGAGTATCCACAGGGGGTGACGCGGTGGATGGAGCATGGTGGCGGCTCCGCTCGTACGGACTCAGTCCATCGCTAGGCGGGCGCCGGCCAAGCCAAGCGCCGCGAGTTTCGCCGCGAGTCGATCGAATTCGGCTACGTTGCCGATCGGTCCAACGCGCACCCGGTACAGCGCCGGCTTGTCATCCGGCGGCGGTGGAATAAAGGCGGTGGTCAGGCCGGCCTTGCGCAAGCGGGCGATTACCCGCTGCGCGTTGGCCTGATCTGCGAATGCTCCTGCCTGTACGTAGAGCACCGGCGGAGGAGTCTCCGAAACACGTGTGAGATTATCAGGTTGTCCGGGCAGGAGCGCTCGCACTTCGACCAGTGTCGTGCCTTCGCGGAGCATGTCGAGCTTTGCGGCCGCGGTGTACGAGAGGTCAATCAGCCGGTTCGCGACGAAGGGTCCCCGGTCGTTGATCCGGACGGTGATGCTGCGGCCGTTACGCAGATTTGTCACTCGCGCATAAGTCGGGAGGGGAAGCGTCTTATGAGCCGCCGTCATGCCATACATATCGTAACGTTCGCCGCTGGATGTGCTTACACCGTGGAACGTCGGACCGTACCACGAGGCAACGCCGCGCTCCACATAGCCATCAGCCGCACCAAGCACAAAATAGCGTTTCCCCAAAACGTCGTAAAACGGCGGGTTGCCGTGCGCGCTACGTGGCTCGGGGCGCGGAACCGCGTCGGGAAGGGATTGAAAGTCGACGGGGGCTGGCGGTAACGCAACCGGTACCGAAGGCGCCGTTGTCGGGCGACCGAGCGTTGAGCATCCGGCCACCGCACAAGCCATGCTCGCAAGGAGGCTCGCCCGGCCGAGATCGCTAACGCGCACAGTCTTCACGGCTGCGCGCCATGGACGCGTTGAACGATGGCCCGTGCAAGATCGTGCACGGACATGGCGTACCGGGCGCTGCCGTTATAACGGGTGATGACGTAGAAGTTCTTGAAACCCACGCGATAGGCCGGACCGTCCTGCTGCTCGGCGTAGATGAGCACAGCCGGCGTATCTCCGGGCAGGGCCGTATCGATTTTTACACCGTGGGCGTTGAGGCTATCGACCGTCTCATTGAGATCGAGCTTGTGCGGATCGATCTGAAACGTCGGATCGGGGTCGAGCCTGGCTTCGGCGAGCACCGGACCGCCTGCTTCCCAGCCGTGCTCCTGCAGGTAGTTCGCGACGCTCGCGATGATGTCGTCCCAATCGCCCCACAGGTCGCGCTTCTTGTCGGTGTTGTCGTCGATCGCGTAGCGCCGGTACGTGGAAGGCATGAACTGCGGCGCGCCCATCGCGCCCGCGTAGGAGCCGGTAGTGGTGAGCGGATTGAGCTTGTCTTCGGTCGCGAGGAGCATGAACTGCTCCAGTTCGCCGCGGAAGTACTCGTGCCGTGGCGGGTAATCGAATGCCAGGGTCGCCAGCGCATCGAGTACCCGGTAACGGCCCGTCATACGCCCATAGCGTGTTTCGACACCGATGATCGCGATCAGATATTCAGGCGGTACGCCGCGCGCGGCCGAGATGCGCTCGAGCGACTCGCGGTGCTCGGCCCAGAACTGCGCACCCTGTGCGATTCTTTCTTCCGTGAGGAACCGATCGTGGTATTCCCACCAGGGAGTGACCTTCTCGGCCGGGCGTGTGATGAGTTCGATGATCTTGGGCTGTGGCTGCGCCTTTGCCAGCAGTCGCAGCACCGCCTTGCGCTTGAGGGGGTCGCGGGCGGCTACCTCGTTCACGAAGCTCACGATTTCCGGGCGCTTGAGATCGAAGCCACTCCGGGTGGGCGCGAGCGCCGGCTGCGCCGTGACGGGCGCGAGAGCGGCTGCGAGGAGAATGGCGAGGCTTTTGCGGGTCAAATTTCCAAACGCCCTCGACGCGCTGCGCGCCGGTGAATGTGTGGGTCACTCCGAGCCCCCGGGGAACTCCGGCGCAGCCCTGGCTTAGGAGCTTACGAGCTTCCGGTGAGAATAGAGCGCCATCAGAATACCGAACCCGGCCAGCAGGGTCACCACCGAGGTTCCGCCGTAGCTGACGAGAGGGAGGGGTACGCCCACGACCGGGAGGAGGCCCGTGACCATTCCTGCATTGATGAACACGTAGACGAAGAAGGTTAGCGCGAGACTTCCGGCGAGCAGCCGCGCAAACGTATCTTGGGTCTGCATGGCGAGAAAGATCGAGCGGCCCACCACGAACATGTAGAGCAGCAGCAGCAGCCCCAATCCGAGGAGGCCGAACTCTTCGCCGATCACGGCGAAGATGAAATCCGTGGAGCGCTCGGGGAGGAACTCCAGCTGCGCCTGGCTGCCGTTCATCCAGCCTTTGCCGAAAACGCCGCCCGAGCCGATCGCGATCTGCGATTGAATGATGTGATAGCCGGCGCCAAGCGGGTCCGTCTGCGGGTCGAGGAAGGTGAGCACCCGCTTGCGCTGGTAGTCGTGCATGAACGCCCAGCCGAACCACGCTCCGACCGCCGCAAGCGCCGCGAAAATCGCCATGATGCGCACCTGCAGGCCGGCCATGACGATGACGAGAGCGCCCGCGATCGCAATCAGCGCGGCCGTGCCGAGGTCCGGCTGTACCGCGACGAGACCCACAGGGACGAGAATGAGAGTTCCGAGCAGTGTCAGCGACAAGAAACTCGGAGGCAAGGCTCGCTCGTGTAGATACCACGCGCACATCATGGGCACCGCCAGCTTCATGAGCTCCGACGGTTGGAACCGCACGATCCCGAGATTCAGCCAGCGCTGCGCGCCCATTCCGATGTGGCCAACCGCCGCGACGATGAATAACAGGATGACGCCGATGGCATACAGCCACGGTGTCGTACGCCGCAAAAAGTTAGGGTTCACACGAGCCAGCACGAGCATCGCGACCGTTCCAAGGCCGAGGCGCACGACAGTGCGCACGATGGTGTCGACGTTCTGTCCCGAGGCGCTGTACAGCACAATGAGACCATAAACGGCAATTAGCGCCAGCCCGACAACCAGCGGCCCGTCGACGTTGAGCTCAAACAGCACGCGCGCCGCGCCTGTCAGCGTACGGCGCGTACGGGAACCTGTGTTGATTTCTTCGTAGATCATGCGGCCTGTTTCTGGCGGGGTGCCGTGGCGGAGCGCGCTTGTGGGGCCGGGGGCAGCAGTGTACCGGCCGGCTTCGCAACAGGCGGCGCCGCCGGAGGTTGGGCCGTCGTGAGTGGCGCCGGAGTCTGAGCCGTTGGGTCCGGGGCCTGTTGCGGGTGCTGGTCGGGGAAAGTTTCCGCAGCTGCGTCGGCGGGCTTGAGCTTTCCATCCGGTCCCAACAGATAGGCGTCCAGAACCTTACGCGCAATGGGCGCGGCCGCGCTCGCACCCGCGCCGCCGTTTTCCTGGATCACCGCGACCGCGATGCGTGGCGCGTCGGCCGGAGCAAAGGCAATGAACCACGAATGGTCGCGAAGGCGCTCATCGAGGTTCTTCGCGTTGTATTTCTCGTTTTGTCCGACCGTGAAGACCTGCGCGGTGCCGGTCTTGCCGCCGAAGGGATAGGGCGCCTTTGCTCCGATCGCCGCCGCGGTACCGTGTGTCGTGACGCCGATCATTCCGTGGATGACGCGCGCCCAGTCGTCGGGGCTGACGCCGGCGATATCTCCCTGGGAGACCGGAGGGATGCGATGGATTTCCCCCGTCTGGGGGTCGCGCAGCGCTGCTATGAGGCGCGGCTTCCACACTTTTCCGCGCATGCCCATGATGCCGGCGTAATGCGCAAGCTGCAGCGGAGTGACATTGAGATAGCCCTGTCCGATGCCGAAATTCACGGTCTCGCCGGGGAACCAGATCTGGTCCGCCGGACGGGCGAAGGCCTTCGCCTTCCATTCGCGTGAGGGCAGCAGGCCGGGCTTCTCGCCGCTGATGTCGATTCCGGTGGGTTTTCCGAAACCGAAGGGCGCCATGAAAGTGGAGATCCGGTCCACGCCGAGGGTGTTGGCGAGCGAGTAGAAGTAGACATCGCAGGAGCGCGCGATGGCATCGTCGAGGTCGACGTATCCATGACGCTCGTTGTGGTATTCGCGGAAAATATGAGCGCTGCCCTGGAGATGGAACGAGCCGGCGCAGTAATGGCGCATCTCCGGATCCACCATGTGATAAGTGAGCGCCGCGAGCGCGATGACCGGCTTAACGGTCGATCCCGGTGGATACGTTCCGCGCATCGCGCGGTTGAACAGGGGCCGATCGATGTCGTTACTCAGGGCGCGGTATTCAACGGAGGTGATTCCGCGGCCGAACATGTTGGGATCGAAGCCGGGCAGGCTCACGAGTGCCAGGATGTCGCCGTTGTTCGGATCGAGTGCGACTACCGCGCCACGATGTCCGGCCAACGCTGTTTCGGCTACTCGCTGCACTTTCAGATCGATGGAGAGGAGCACGTCGTCGCCGGACGCGGGTGCCTTTATGCGCAGATTGGGCACAAAGGCGCCCTGGCGCTCTACTGAACGGCCTTGCGCATTGACGAGGAGTTCGCGGAAGCCGTTCGTGCCGTGCAATTGCGGCTCATAGGCGCTTTCCACTCCGAGCTTGCCGATGAGAGTCGTACCGGCGTAGGCCGCGCGATCGATGCGCTCGAGATCCGTTTCGCTGATCGCGCCGACGTAGCCCAGCGCATGTACGGCAAGATCGGCGCTGGGATAAAAACGGGTCTGCCGCGTCTTGATGTCCAGACCGGGAAACTCGAAGCGCCGGACGGCAAAGCGGGCCACGTCCTCGTCGGACATGCGCAGGCGTATCGGAACGCTGTCGAACGTTCGCCGCGACTTGATGGTCCGCATCAGCTCCTCGACGTCCTCCGCGCGAATGAGTTCGAGCCCGACGAGCGCCTTGAGAGTGCCGCGCAGGTCCGGCACTTCCTCGGGGACGAGCTCGAGCTGGTAGGCGGGTTGATTGCCGGCGATGACTTCATTATTCCGGTCGAGGATCAGGCCCCGCGCGGCGGGGATCGGCTCGGTTCGGACGCGGTTTCCCTGCGACAGGTCGGCGTAGTACTCGTGATGGATGACCTGCAGAAGAAACAGGCGGCCGAGAAGCGTCAATGTCAGCAGCACCATGAGCGTGCCGGCCACCAACGCCCGCATCTCGAAGAGACGCTGCTCGCCCCAGTGATCCTTGATGCGGCCGGCGGGCATGCTCAGGACTCGCGGCCGAAAGCCGTTCGCTCACTCATGAGCGCCGTCCGTTGCGGTGGCCGAGGATAGCCGCTGCCAGAGGCCAGATCAGCGCGCCGGTGAGCGGATGGATCCAGCGAAGCGGGCTCGTGAGCGGATGGCCGGTCCAACCGTCGATCGCAAATACGACGACCTCGTACATGACGAGGGCGGCGAAGACGATGAGCGCCTGCTGAAACGCTGGCTTGGAGCGGATTTTCTGATGTTCGCGGGAGGTGATGTAGGTGACTAGCGATAGCGCCATGGCGTGCTGGCCCAGCACCGGCCCTTGAAAGACATCCAATAGCAGCCCCGAGAACCAGCCCAGCCCGATGCCGCCGGCCCGCGGCGCGGCGATCGACCAATACAGGACAGTGAGCACCAGGAATGCAGGTCGCACGAGATCGAGCCACGGCGGCAGCGGCAGCACCGTCAATACGAGTGCAATCAGGGAGGTGAACAGCATTCGGCCACGCGGCTCGGAGGAGCTCATGGGTTCCTCGGCGTGGCGTCGGGCGGTGCTGGCGTGGGGCTGTTCGGCCTCTTGGGCGCAACGGTTGGAGCTGCGTCACCGGCGGCGGGTTCCTTCGAGTTAGTGGGCGCGGACAGCGCCCCTTTCGGCGCAACGCCCGCTGGCGCGGCAGCGGGTGCAGGCGTCCCTTTCTTCGACGGCGCCGGGGCCGTCGAGTTCGATGTATTGGGTGGTGCTGGCGGTCGTCCCGCACTCGGAGCGGGGGACGCAGGCGTGGAAACAGGGGCAGCAGGCGGCGAAGCCGGGGAGCCCGGGGTCGGCACCGGGGGCGCGGGCGTTCTCGTGGCGTCCGGGACGGCGGGTTTCGGGCGTGGGGGTGGCGCAGGTTGCGGCTGCAGAGCCGCATTCCCGACCTTCAGATCTCCCGTGGCAGACGCGGGTGCGGGTGCCGCCGGATGCTCCGGTCGAAACCAGACGAGTACGACCTCGGTATCGGTATCGATCCTTGCGAACGGAATCGCCCGTACCTGGGCGAGCGGCTGGACGGCATCACGGTGGACCTCCGTGACGCGTGCTACGGGGTAGCCCGCGGGAAATACTCCGCCCAGACCGGAGGTTACGAGCATGTCGCCTGTTTTGATATCGGCATTCCCGGGAAGGTACGGCAGTGCCAGGGACGCCGCATCTCCCGCTCCCACGGCAATGGTACGCAGGCCGGTCCGCTGGATGGCCACGGGAACAGCGTGCTCGGGGTCGGTGATGAGAATGACCTCTGCGCTCCACGGCCCGACGTGCGTGGTCTGCCCTATCAGGCCTTTGTCATCCAGCACCGCCTGCGCTTTGAAGACGCCATTGGTCGTGCCCCGGTTGATGAGCACCCGCTGGCGCAGGCTGTTTAGCTGGATGTTGACGATCTCCGCGGCCAGCCAGCGCTGGGCAACGGGTGGCAGCGCATCGCGCAAGCCACGCAGCTCGCCGTTTTCGCGTGCAAGCGCCTCGTAGCGCATCGTACGTAGCTCGAGCTCACGCTGCTGTTTCTGCAACCGCTGGTTCTCGGCGCGCAGGGCGTCCCGGGTCTCGAAGCTTTCGTGCAGCCACTTCCAGGCGGCCGAGGGTGAGCTCACCGCAAGCTGGATGGGGTAAGCCGCCCCCTGCAGGACGAAGCGCGCCTGCTCCAGCCAGCCGTGGCGCTGGTCCAGAAACATGACCACGATGGAAAGGATCGCATACAGGGTGAAGCGGAAGCCGGGCGAGGGTCCGCGGACCTGCGCTCTACTGCCCCCAGTGCCGAAGGCGGCCATGTTCGCCTATGGGCTGAAGCGGCCTGCGGCCGCCTCAGCAGGCCGACCGATCAGCACGTTCAGCCGCTCGAGCCTCGGCGCCCTGGCCCGGAGGCGTGGCTTGTGCCCGGGGACGCGAACAGCATGCTGGTTCTTACTCAAGACCGAAGTGACCGGGGCCCAGCTCGTCCATCAGCTCGAGAATGCGCCCACCGCCGCGTGCTACGCACGTGAGAGGGTCATCCGCCACGACGACGGGGAGGCCGGTCTCCTCGGTGAGGAGCTTGTCGATGTCGCGCAGGAGCGCGCCACCGCCGGTGAGCACGATGCCGCGCTCGGCGACGTCCGCTCCAAGCTCCGGAGGAGTTTGTTCGAGTGCTTGTTTCACGGCGCTCACGATACTCTGCAGGGGCTCCTGCAGCGCCTCGAGAATTTCGTTGCTGTTGAGGGTGAAGCTGCGGGGCACGCCTTCGGAGAGGTTGCGGCCCTTCACGGAGAGCTCGCGCACCTGCTGGCCCGGGTACGCGGAGCCGATCTCGATCTTGATCCGCTCGGCAGTGGCCTCACCAATGAGGATGCCGTAATTGCGGCGCACGTAGTTCATGATCGCTTCGTCGAAGCGATCGCCGCCGATGCGCGCCGAGTTCGCGTAAACGATGCCATTCAGCGACAGCACCGCGACTTCCGACGTGCCGCCGCCGATGTCGAGCACCATCGAGCCGCGAGCCTCGTGCACCGGAAGACCGGCGCCTACGGCGGCGGCCATCGGCTCGCTCACGATCGCGACGTTACGCGCGCCCGCGCCTTCCGCGGACTCGCGAATCGCGCGTCGCTCGACCTGGGTCGAGCCGAAGGGCACGCACACGAGCACGCGCGGCGAGGGCTTCAACACACGGTTGCCATGCACTTTGTTGATGAAATGCTGCAGCATCTTCTCGGTGTACGTGAAGTCGGCAATGACGCCGTCCTTCATCGGACGCACCGCGGTGATGTGCCCGGGCGTGCGGCCGAGCATGTTTTTGGCCTCGGAGCCGACGGCGACAATGATCTTGCCGCCCCGTCCGGGCTCGTCCTGCACCGCGACGACAGAGGGCTCATTGAGCACAATGCCCTTGTCGCGGACGTATATGAGTGTGTTGGCCGTGCCCAGATCGATCGAGAGATCACTGGAAAAATAGCCGCGCAAGCGTTTGAACATGAAGCGACCGGAAAGTGCGGCGGGGGACCCCCAAAAGTGGCGCGTAATCTAGCAACCGACAGGACATTCAGCAAGGCAACATGTATGATTTTGGGCTGCTTTTCTCATTGCGCCGCTGGGCGCGCACCGAAATCACATGTCTCTGACACGCGAACAGATTGAAAACATCGCCCACCTGGCGCGCCTCGAGCTGCAGCCGCACGAGGTTCCCGTGTACCAGGAAAGCCTGTCGCGCATTCTCGACTTGGTCGGCGAGCTTGACCGTGCGGACACGGCGAGCGTCGCCCCGATGGCACACCCGCTGCCGGGCCTGTCGCAACGCCTGCGGGCCGATGCCATCACCGAGCAGGACCACCACGAGCTTTATCAGCAGAACGCACCGCAGGTCGCAGCGGGGCTTTACCTGGTTCCGAAGGTAATTGAGTGATGGCCGTCACCTTTTTATCGGCGCGTGGCACCGCTGCATCCGGCGGGTCGGCGCGCGCCGCGGGTCATGAAGATTCCGAGTGCGGATCATGAGCAATGGCATTCATAGAAAAACGCTGGCGCAGCTGGCTGCCGGCCTGCGTGCGAAGGAGTTCTCGAGCGCGGAGCTCACGCGGTTGTATCTGGATCGCATCGAAGCAAGCCAACCAGCGCTGAACGCCTTCATCTCGGTCACGCGGGATCAAGCGATGGCTGCGGCGGAGGCCGCGGACCGCGATCTCGCCGCCGCGCGTGGCGGCAGGCTCGCGGGCGTGCCGATCGCCCACAAAGATATTTTTTGCACGGCGGGGGTGAAGACCACCTGCGGCTCGCGGATGCTCGATAACTTCGTGTCGCCGTATGACGCCACTCTGGTCGCGAAGCTCAAGGCTGCCGGCGTGGTGATGCTCGGCAAGGCGAACATGGATGAGTTCGCGATGGGCTCCTCGAACGAGACGAGCTTCTACGGACCGGTGCGCAATCCATGGAATACCGATCTCGTGCCGGGTGGCTCGTCGGGCGGCTCCGCCGCCGCGGTCGCCGCGCGCCTTGCGCCGGCAGCGACCGCGACCGATACCGGTGGCTCCATCCGGCAGCCCGCCGCACTGTGCGGAGTCACGGGCCTCAAGCCCACGTACGGACGTGTCTCGCGCTACGGAATGATCGCGTTCGCCTCCAGCCTCGATCAGGGCGGCATCATCACCGCGACAGCGGAAGATGCAGCGCTGATCCTGCGTGAGATGGCCGGCTTCGATGCAAATGATTCCACGAGTGTCGACACACCGGTCCCCGACTACGCGGCGAGTCTGGACGCTCCGCTCGCGGGACTGAAGATCGGCCTGCTGAAGGAGTTCTTCGACAAAGGTCTCGATCCCGAGAACGAGCGCCGTATCCGTGAGGCGTTGGCGACTTACGAGAAGCTCGGTGCGAGCTTGCGTGAGGTGAGCCTGCCGAATCTGCCTTTGTCGGTGCCCGCGTACTACGTCGTCGCACCCGCCGAATGCTCGTCCAACCTCGCACGTTTCGACGGCGTGCGTTTCGGGCACCGCTGCAAGGATCCGCGCGATCTGCTGGACCTCTATAAGCGCTCGCGAGGCGAGGGCTTTGGCGCCGAGGTGAAACGCAGAATCATGACCGGCACCTACGTGCTGTCGGCCGGTTACTACGACGCGTACTATCTTAAAGCGCAGAAGGTGCGCCAACTCATCACCACCGACTTCACGCGCGCTTTCGGCGAGGTGGACGTGCTGATGGGGCCGACGACACCGACCACCGCATTCGCGATCGGTGCCAAGACGTCCGATCCGATCACGATGTATCTCAACGACATTTATACGATCGGCGCGAATCTCGCCGGTCTGCCGGCGATGTCGATTCCCTGCGGGTTCGTGCAGGGTTTGCCGGTCGGGCTGCAGCTCGTCGGCCCGCACTTCAGCGAGGCGAAGCTGCTGAACGTGGCTCATCTGTATCAGCGCGAGACGGAGTGGCATTCGCGCGTACCGGAGCGTTACGCATGAGTGTGTCTGAGGCGAGCCGACCTGAGCGGACCACGACCGAGGCTTCCGCGTGGGAGACCGTCATCGGGCTGGAGATTCATGCCCAGCTGGCGACGAAATCGAAGATCTTCTCGGGATCGCCCATCGCGTACGGCGCTCCTCCCAATGCACAGGCGAATCTCGTCGATCTCGGTTATCCGGGCGTGCTGCCGGTGTTGAATGCCGAAGCGGTGCGTATGGCCGTGAAATTCGGGCTCGCCATCGGCGCGCGGATTGCGGCGCATTCGGTGTTCGCGCGCAAGAACTACTTCTATCCCGACCTGCCGAAGGGCTACCAGATCAGCCAGTACGAGCTGCCGATCGTCGGCCAGGGCGCGATCGAGATCGTGCTCGAGGATGGCACCAAGAAACGGGTTGGCGTCACCCGGGCTCATCTCGAGGAGGATGCCGGCAAATCGCTGCACGAAGGGCTGCCCGGCGTCTCCGGAATCGATCTCAACCGCGCCGGCACGCCGCTCGTGGAGATCGTCTCGGAGCCGGATATGCGCTCGGCGAAGGAAGCCGTCGCGTACATGAAGAAGGTGCACACGCTCGTGCGCTATCTGGAGATCTGCGACGGCAACATGCAGGAGGGCTCGTTTCGCTGCGACGCCAATGTGTCGGTGCGGCGCAGGGGCGCTGAAAAGTTCGGCACGCGCGCGGAGATCAAGAATCTCAATTCCTTCCGCTTCGTGGAGAAAGCGATCAACTACGAGGTTGAGCGGCAGATCGATCTCATCGAGTCCGGCGGCAAGGTGAAGCAGGAGACGCGTCTGTACGACCCTGACAAGGGGGAGACGCGCTCGATGCGATCCAAGGAGGAGGCGAACGACTATCGCTACTTCCCGGATCCGGATCTGCTGCCGGTGGTGCTGGACGAGTCGCTCATCGCGGACGTGCGGGCGAGTCTGCCCGAGCTGCCGGATCAGAAGGCGGTGCGTTTTTCCTCGCAGTATGGGCTTTCGGCGTACGACGCCGGCGTGCTCACGGCGAGCCGCGAGCTCGCTGCATATTACGAGGACGTCGCGCGCGAGGTTCCCAACGAGCCGAAGCTCGCTGCCAACTGGGTCATGGGTGAGCTTGCGGCGGCCTTGAACAAGGACGGCCTCGAGATCAACGGCGGCAAGCTCCCGGCCACGCAGCTCGCGGGGCTTCTAAAGCGGATCGCCGAACAGACGATCTCCGGAAAGATCGCCAAGGAGGTATTCGAGGCGATGTGGGCCAGCGGCGCGGACGCGGATGCCATCATCGAGGAGAAGGGACTCAAGCAGATCACGGACAGCTCCGCGATCGAGCGTGCGATCGATGAGGTCATGGCGAAAAATCCGGGACAGCTGGCGGACTACCGTTCGGGGAAGGACAAGCTGTTCGGGTTCTTCGTCGGGCAGGTGATGAAGGCGACGCAGGGCAAGGCCAATCCGGCGCAGCTGAATGAGCTGTTGAAGAAGAAGCTGCAGGGTTGATGAAGGTCCGCCTGTCCGGCCAACGCCAGGCGCCCCCGCCTGTTCGGCCGAGGCCAGGCGCCCCCGTTGAGTTGCGCGAACGGGTGCCTCATTGTGTGGCGCATGCAATCTCCATCACTCCCTGGCGACGAGGTTCGTCGCTTTATCGTCGAGAATCGGCCTGTTCGCGGGCACTGGGTGCGCCTCGAGGGAGCGTGGCGCGAGCTGCGCGCTCATAAGGACTATCCCGAGCCGGTCCGGGACCTGCTGGGGCAGGCCGTGGCCGCTTCCGTTCTGCTCGCGGCGACTCTGAAGTTCACCGGAACGCTGACTTTGCAGCTGCAGGGTAACGGGGCCGTGAGGCTGCTCGTTGCTCAGTGCACGCATGATTTTCGATTGCGTGCTGTCGCGCGTTTTGACGATGCGGCGGTGGAGGAGATCTCCTCGGACTCGAAGGGGGGCGCGGTCTTTCGGCGTCTCGTCGGAACCGAGGGGCGCTTCGCCGTGACGATCGAGGCAGATGAGAAGCACACTCGCTACCAGGGGATCGTGCCCCTGGCCGGGGAGTCGCTGGCGGATTCGCTCGAGACTTACTTTGCTTCGTCCGAGCAGCTTCCCACACGGGTTTTGCTGGCTGCCGACGGTGAGCGGGGAGTTGGGGTTCTGGTGCAGAAGCTGCCTGATCCCGCCAATGCCGAAGAGGCTGACATGAAGGCGGTCTGGGACGAGGCGGAAAGAGGAATCGAGCGCTTGAGTCCTGACGATCTGCTGCAGCGTCCGCTCGAGGACCTGCTGGAGCAGGGTTTCGCCGCTTACGACATGCGCTTGTTCAAGGGTGCGCCGGTGCAGTTCGAGTGCCGGTGCAACCAGGGGCGGGTGAGTGGCCTGCTGCGCTCGCTGGGGGCGGAAGAGGTTCGGGACGTGCTCAAGGAGCAGGGCGCTGTCACGGTGACGTGTGAGTTTTGCCACCGGCCATATCGCTATGAGGCGGCAGATGTGGAGGCACTCTTTACGGATTCGGCGGAAGGGGAGGAGCCGCCGTCCATCCATTGAGGGCCGGGCTAGGCGCTCTCGTACGTACAGAGGGAGTGCCGATCCGCTGAGGTGCCAATCGGTGGCTATTGTCTCGCATGCGGGACAATAGGGAGCACGCTTCTCGTGCGCGAAGTGGACCGGCGGTGGCGCTGCGCGGTCCGGCGTGCACGCCGGCGAGGCGCCCCCAGCGTTATGTTAAGCGACCCGTAAACGCGAACATCAACCCGTTTTGATTCTGGAACTCTGTGCTAGGCTATGAGTTAAAGATTTGTGCAACTCTTTAATTTCATGGCCGCGACCGATTCCTCGAAAGTTCTGGGCTGGCTGAAGGCGGCGGGTGAGGCCAGCCGACTTCGGCTCCTGGCCTTGTGCGCGCGGCAGGATTTGAGCGTGTCGGATCTGGCGCAGGCGCTTGCACACAGCGAGCCGCGGGTGTCGCGCCATCTGAAGATTCTTTGCGAGGCGGGCTTGCTGCAGCGGTTGCGGCAGGGGCAGTGGGTCCACTACCGGCTGACCGAGAGCGCTGCCGCGGCCGGGTTCGTGCATGGATTGCTGGGCCAGTTGGATCGTTCGGACCCGGTGTTTGCGCGCGATCGCGCTCGCGCCGAGGCACCGCCCGGTGCCGCGTCAGCGGGAGCAGGCGCGGGCGCCAAGACGCTCGAATCGCGGCTGGGACGCGCACTCAAGGGCTTCGTCGAGGCGGTGGAAGTTCGGGAGCAGCCTGGATCGGCGCTGGTGGTTGGGGTCGAGCACCTCGAGCTTTTGGAGAGCGCGGCCTCCCTTGCAAACGAATGTACGGCGATCGCGCATTCGCGCCGGGCAGCGCAGAGCGCGCGGGCGTTTGCGGAGCGGCGCGGGTTCAGTTGCCGGGTGTTGCTGGCTGCGAGCTCCGAGGGACTTTGTCAGAAGGACATCGAGGCCGTGGGGCAATCGTTCGACACGGTGTTCCTCGATCATCTTGCCGTGCCCGACAGCGCATTTCCCGGAATGCTCGCGTGTGGGCGGCGGGCGCTTGCGCCGGGCGGGCGGCTTTGGCTGTTCGAGCGCTATGAGTCGCTGGAGATTTCCCGCGAGAAGGTTGTGGAGCATCCGATCGGGCGACTGCGGCGGCTGCTCGGGGATGTGGGACTGACTTGTGAGCGGTTGAGCCCGATCGAGGCTGATGGCGAACACGTGCTCGCGGCTGTCGCGGTGCCTGCGCTGGCGGCACCACGGGGTACGGGCGCGAGGAGCGCAGCATGACGATCGCCCACCCACATGTTAGAGGCGCGAGCGCGAGCGCGACCTCCCAACAGGTGACCAAAAACCTGCTTCACAGCCGGCATTTCATGGCAAAGGGCCGCGCGCAGGCCGATGCCGAATTCGACGACAGCAACAGCGTTCGGGGTTGCCTGGGCCGCTGGGACGCAGCCAATTTACTTTTGAGGATGTCATGAGCACCACGACTTTCGCTATGGGCGCCCCGATCAGGGTCTCGTTCGAGTTTTTTCCCCCGAGCGATGCGGCCATGGAGGCGACGCTGTGGAAGTCCGTCGAGCGCCTGGCGCCCCTGGGGCCACGCTTCGTTTCGGTTACCTACGGCGCTGACGGATCCACGCGCGAGCGCACTCATAACCTCGTCACGCGGATCCAACATGAGACGCCGCTTGTCGGCGCGCCCCACCTGACCTGTGTTGGTGCCTCACGGGGTGAAATTCTCGATATCGCGCGTAAATATTGGGACCAGGGTGTCCGGCATCTCGTGGCGCTGCGTGGTGATCCGCCGCAAGGGCAGACAGCCTGGCAGCCGCATCCGGATGGCTTTCCGTACGCGTCGGATCTCGTCGCCGGATTGGCGAGTGTTGCGAACTTCGACATCTCCGTCGCGGCCTATCCCGAGAGGCACCCCGAGGCGCCCTCTCTCAAGTTCGACCTCGACAATCTCAAGCGCAAGATCGATGCAGGGGCCGCGCGTGCGATCACGCAATTCTTCTATGACACCGACGTGTTTCTGCGCTTTCGCGACCGGTGCGATGCCGCGGGGATTCACGCTCCGATCGTGCCGGGGATTTTACCGGTCACGCGCTTTCCGCAAGTCGTCCGCTTTGCGGAGCGCTGTGGCGCCAGCATTCCGGACTGGCTGAAGGAGCGTTTTCAAGGGCTCGACGACGACCACGACACGCGCCGCCTGATCGCCGCGAGCGTCGCCATCGAACAGGTGCATGCCCTTGTACGTCAGGGCGTGCGTGATTTTCATTTTTACACACTCAATCGCGCGGAGCTGACGTATGCCATCTGCCACGCGATGAGTATTCGTCCAACAGTGCAACCGCGTGCTGCGGTAGAAGGAGCGCTCGCATGAGCGGTTGCCGCCACTCCGGTCCGCATATTTCCGACGGCTCACGGACTGCGATCTGCTCCGACCGGATTCCGGAACGACAACTCGATCGCGCCAAGGAAGGCGCAGCGCCACGCGTTTCTGCGGTGCCCTTCGCCGTCAGTCCGGTGGATGAAACGGAGCGCCGTGCCCGCATCGAGCGACTCAAGGGAATGCTCGAAGAGCGCATCGTGTTTCTCGATGGCGCCATGGGGACGATGATCCAACAGCACGGGCTCGACGAGCGCGGCTACCGGGGCGAGCGCTTCCGGAATCATGGGCGCGATCTCAAAGGCAACAACGACATCCTGTCGCTCACCCGCCCGGACATCATCGCAAGCATCCATGCAGCCTACCTGGAGGCGGGCTCGGACATCATCGAGACCAACACTTTCAATGCGAGCGCAGTCTCACAGGCGGACTATGGCACGGAGGCCCTCGTAGCGGAGCTCAATTATCGCGGCGCGCGGATAGCCCGCAAGGCCGCGGACGAATTCGCACGCGGCGCCGGCAGGCCGGCCTTTGTGGCCGGGGCCTTGGGGCCCACGACGCGCATGACTTCGCTCTCGCCCGACGTAAACGACCCGGGCTTCCGCAGCGTCTCTTTTGACGAGCTCGTTGCTACGTATCTGGATTCCGCGCGCGCTCTACTCATGGGAGGTGTCGACCTGCTTCTCATCGAGACCGTCATCGATACGTTGAACGCCAAGGCGGCGATCTACGCGGCGTACACGCTGTTCGATGAGATTGGGGTGAAGGTGCCGATCATCGTGTCAGGCACGATTACCGATGCATCGGGGCGGGTGTTGTCGGGACAGACGACTGAAGCGTTCTGGAATTCCATCCGGCACGCGGAGCCGTTGGCGGTGGGCCTCAACTGCGCCCTGGGAGGCACGGCTTTGCGGCCGTATGTTCAGGAGCTCTCACGCATTGCCGATACTTATGTGTGCGCGTATCCCAACGCGGGACTGCCGAATGCCTTCGGCGAGTATGACGAGACGCCGGCGGAAACCTCGGAGATTCTGCGGGAGTATGGCGCGTCGGGCCTCGTTAATATCGTGGGAGGCTGCTGCGGCACCACTCCCGAGCACATCCGGCTCATGCACGAGGCGCTGGGAAAGCAGGAGCGCCGGACGATTCCGACGATCCCGGTCAAGTGCCGGCTCTCCGGCCTCGAGCCTCTCAACATAGATGAGGAAACGCTCTTCGTGAACGTCGGTGAGCGCACCAACGTCACGGGTTCGGCTAAATTCCGCAAGCTCATCGAGGCCGGGGACTATGGCGCGGCACTCGATGTAGCCCGGCAGCAGGTGGCCAGCGGCGCGCAGATCATCGATGTCAACATGGATGAGGGCATGCTGGATTCGGAGGCCGCCATGGTGCGCTTCCTGAATCTGGTGGCTGCCGAGCCCGACATCTCGCGTGTGCCGGTCATGATCGACTCATCCAAATGGTCCGTCATCGAGGCCGGTCTGAAATGCGTGCAGGGCAAGTGCATCGTGAACTCCATCAGCCTCAAGGAAGGCGAGGCCGTCTTCATCGAGCACGCCACCAAGCTGCGCCGCTACGGCGCGGCGGTGGTTGTGATGGCGTTCGATGAGCAGGGGCAGGGGGACAGCGTCGAGCGCAAGGTCGCGATCTGCGAGCGCGCTCACCGCATTCTGACCGAGCAGGCGGGAGTCGCGCCCGAGGACATCATCTTCGATCCCAATATCTTCGCCATCGCGACGGGCATGGAGGAGCACAACGGCTACGGTGTTGCGTTCATCGAGGCCACGCGTCTCATCAAGAGCAGGTTGCCGCATGCCCTGGTCAGCGGCGGGGTCAGTAACGTCTCGTTTTCCTTCCGTGGCAACGATCCCGTGCGCGAGGCAATCCATTCTGTTTTTCTCTACCACGCGATCGCGGCAGGGATGGACATGGGCATCGTCAACGCCGGGCAACTCGGCATTTACGAGGAGATCGCTCCCGCTCTGCGTGAAGCGGTCGAAGATGTCGTGCTCAACCGCCGCGCGGATTCGACCGAACGGCTGGTCGAGATGGCCGCGCAGTTCAAGGGTGAGGCGGGCGCCAAGCGCAAGGAGGATCTCGAGTGGCGCAACATGCCAGTCGCGAAGCGGCTCGAGCACGCGCTGGTGAAGGGGATCGACGATTACGTCATCGAGGACACCGAGGAAGCACGGCTGACGTTCGAGCGGCCGCTGCAGGTCATCGAAGGCCCGCTCATGGATGGCATGAATGTCGTCGGCGATCTGTTCGGGGCCGGGAAAATGTTCCTGCCGCAGGTGGTCAAGAGCGCGCGCGTGATGAAACGGGCCGTCGCGCACCTCATCCCTTACATCGAGAAAGGAAAAGAGGGCAGCGGCGAGCGACGCACCGCCGGCCGCATGGTGATCGCAACCGTCAAGGGTGACGTGCATGACATCGGCAAGAACATCGTCGGCGTCGTGCTCCAGTGCAATAACTTCGAAGTCATCGATCTGGGCGTCATGGTTTCGTGCGAGAAGATTCTCGAGACCGCGCGCCGCGAAAATGTGGACTTCATCGGCTTGTCCGGGCTGATCACGCCATCGCTGGACGAAATGGTGAATGTGGCAAAGGAGATGCAGCGCCAGAATTTCGTCGTGCCGCTGCTCATCGGCGGCGCCACGACATCGCCGGCGCACACGTCAGTGAAGATCGCTCCGCAGTACCGCTCGCCGGTGATCTACGTCAAGGATGCATCGCGCTCGGTGGGCGTTTGCCAGACACTCGCAACGCCTGCGGCGCGTGCGGCCTTCATTGAAAAGGTAGGCGAGGACCACGAGCGCCGCCGTGAACAGCATGCCAGCAAGAAGGTCAAGTCGCCGGAGGTCAGTCTCGCGCAGGCGCGGGGGAATCGGCGCAGATTGGACTGGGCGGCCTATGCGCCGCCGCAGCCGCGCATCGCGGGTATTCAGCAATTCAAAGACTATCCGCTCGGCGAGCTGCTCGGTTATGTCGATTGGATGCCGTTTTTCAACGCCTGGGAATTCACCGGCAAGTTTCCGGACGTGCTGTCGGATCCGAAAGTGGGCGAGGCGGCGAGCAACCTGTACGCGGATGCGCGGCGCATGCTGAAGCAACTCATCGCCGAGCGCTGGCTGAAGGTGCGGGCGGTAGTGGGGCTGTTCCCGGCAAATTCGGTGGGCGATGATGTCGAGGTGTATGCCGATGAGACACGCACCGAAGTCATCCAGACGCTGTCATTTTTGCGGCAGCAGAAGGGCAAGCCCCCCGGCCAGCCGCACGAGTGCCTGGCCGACTACATAGCCCCCAAGTCGAGCGGCGTGCGGGACTATATCGGAGCATTCGCGGTCACGTCCGGAATCGGAATCGAGGAGCATGTGGCGCGGTTCGAGAAGGCGCATGACGACTACTCGAGCATCATGTTGAAGGCACTGGCCGATCGTCTGGCCGAAGCCTGCGCAGAGCACTTCCACGAGCGCGTCCGGCGCGAGTGGTGGGGGTACGCGGGTCAGGAGGCGCTCACCAACCAGCAGCTCATCCGTGAGGAGTATCACGGGATTCGGCCGGCACCGGGTTATCCGGCGTGCCCGGATCATACGGAGAAGTCGAAGCTGTGGGAGTTGCTCGATGCCGAGCGCAATACCGGGATACGGCTCACGGAGTCGTACGCGATGTATCCGACAGCGGCGGTGAGCGGGTGGTATATCGGACATCCCGAGGCGCGCTACTTTCAGATCGGCAAGATCGATCGCGACCAGGTTCACGACTATGCCAAGCGCAAGGGCCTTGCGGTGGATGCGATGGAGAAGTGGCTGTCGCCGAATCTCGGCTATGACCCTTGAGAGATCGGGAACCTGTCAGCGCCGCTGTCTCTGTATTGGACGCTCGCTCTCCAGTGCCCTGAGGTAGGACGCTCCACCCAGGCCGCGCATCTGGCCCAGGATCCAGTCACGGCGGGAGAGCACGTAGCGAGACGGTTTATCCACGCGCAGCTTCACGGGGTTGGGAAGGACGGCCGCCAGCAGGGCGGCTTCGCTCGATGTCAGCCTGGCGGCCGGCTTGTGATAGAACCGATGCGCGGCGGCTTCGACTCCGTAGATGCCGCTGCCGAACTGCGCGATGTTGAGATACATCTCGAGGATGCGCTCCTTGGGCCACAGCGCTTCGATCAGCACCGTGAAGTAGGCTTCCATGGCTTTGCGCACCAAGCCTCCGGGCCAGAGGAACAGGTTTTTCGCCACCTGCTGTGAGATCGTGCTCGCGCCGCGCAGGCGCTTGCCCCGCTCACTCGCGCGCACCGATTCACGGATCGAGGCGAAGTCGAAGCCGGCGTGAAACGGGAACTGCTGGTCTTCGGATGCGATGACCGCGACGGCAGCGTGCGAAGAGATCTGCTCGAGATTGACCCACTCGAAATCGGTCCGGTAGGCGGAATCCCCTGCAAGCAATGCATGAATGCGCGCCTCGAGCATGAAGGCGCTCGTGAAAGGATGCATCCAGCGCAGCACCAGTACCGAGATGGCGCCCCCGAGCACGCACGCGAGAACCGCCAAGGCGAGCCACTTGAATAGCCAGCCGAGGAAGCTGCCCCGTTGCAGCCTGAAAAGGGGTGCCGGCGCTCGCGAGAAGAAAGGCTTCCGCGGCTGCGCCGGCACGCCAGGCAGGTTCACGGCGTCCGTGCCGCCGTATTACTTCTTCTCAACTCGTCGCGCGGAATTGATGACGACGTCTTCCATCGGCGCGTCCTGGTAGCCCTTGCGTCGGCCCGTCGTCACTTTGGCAATCTTGTCCACGACATCCATGCCTTCGGTCACGCGTGCAAAGACGGCGTAGCCGAAGTCGCGTGGGCCGTTGTCGAGGAATGCGTTGTCCGACAGGTTGACGAAGAACTGCGACGTGGCACTGTTGACGTCGCTCGTGCGCGCCATCGACAGCGAGCCGCGCGTGTTCTTGAGTCCGTTCTTGGCTTCATTCTTGATCGGGTCACGAGTTTCTTTGTTACTGAAATCCGCCGTGAGCCCGCCGCCTTGGATCACGAAGCCCGGTACGATGCGGTGAAAAATCGTGCCGTCGAAGAACTGGTCATCCACGTAGCGCAGGAAGTTCTCGACCGTGATGGGCGCTTCCTTGGGGAATAGCTCGATCGTGAAGGAACCGTGTGAGGTTTCGAATTTAACCATAATGTTTGATTGATGCGCTTCAGAAGGAATCATGCCCGCTGGGCTTCGGTCATGCGTTCGTGCCCGGCGAGATCACGATGGGAGCGTACGTGACGAAGGCCGCGCGCCACAAGCGCGCGTGCGACCTCTTCCGCCTGGTCCGCTCCGTGCTCGAGAAGCAGCCAGCCGTCCCGCTCCAGGTAGTCCGGAGCGGAGAGGATGATGTCCCGGAGGCACCCCATTGCGTCCGCGCCCGGCGTCAATGCTATCTGCGGCTCGCGCTGCAGCGCCGGATCCTTGAGCGCGGGATCAGTCAGCGCAATGTAGGGGGGATTGCTCAGGATCAGGTCGAAAGTGCGGCCGGCCAGCGGCTCGAACCAGCTCCCCTGCAAAAACCGCACTTGCCGAAGGTCGAGGGCCTCGGCATTGGCGCTCGCGATCTCAAGTGCCTCATCCGAAACATCGGTCGCGGTGACCTGCCACTCTGCTCGCTCACTTGCCAGCGCCAGCGCAATGGCGCCGGACCCCGTGCCGAGATCCACGACCTGGCCAAATTCCTCCACGCGCAGTGCGAGGGCGCGCTCCACCAGCAGCTCCGTTTCAGGTCGCGGTACGAGCACGGCCGGACTGACCGCGAGGCGCAGCGACCAGAAATCCTTTCGGCCGATGATGTAGGCGAGCGGCTCGCCGGCCGCACGCCGTTCGATCAGCTGCGCGTAGCGCTTCGCCTTGGCCGCATCTCCCATCTCTTCGGGGTGAGAGCGCAGCCGCGCGCGGCTCGTGCCGAAGGCGTGAGCGAGCAGCAGCTCGGCGTCGAGGCTTAGAGTCGGGGCGGGCCCCTCGGCCATGGCGGAGACTCGCAGCCGCAGCACGCCTTGCGAGAGCAGCGTGCCGAAACTCAGATTGGCAGTCATAGTGAAAGACGGATCAGGGAAGGGCTTGCGGTAATATTCTCGAATGTCACAGACATTGTATCCGCCCGCGCGCCCACTTTCTGTCGGCGAAGTCCTCGATCTCGCGTTTCTGATTTTCAAGGCGACGCTGGTGAAGTGCCTGCCCTACGGGGTCTTCGCCATGCTGGCGGGCCAGCTGCCCAATATTTACGACCTCGTGAGAGGCGGCGTGCGCCAGCCGTTCGGCGGCGGCAACCCCATCTGGCTGACACTCTACATCGTAGGCATTCTCCTCATGCTGGTCGCATGGTCCGCGCTGTTGTTCCGGCAGAGGGCGCTCGTCGAGCATCAACCGAAGGCCGGGACCTTCCAGCTCGCCGAGACGCAGCACCGATTGCCGCAATTCCTGGCGGCTTCGCTGCTCGTCGTCGTGGCAGTTTGCGCTGACTTCTCCTTACTGGCCGTCGTGCCGCAGCAGTACCGGATCGCCGTGCTGCTCCCGCTTCTGGCATCGAGCCTTTATCTCGGGGTACTGCTGTCCTGTACCTGGCCGGCCGTTCTGTTTGCGGGTCAAGGGGCGTTCGACGCGCTCCGTTACAGCGTTCGCCTCGTCTCGCGCAACTGGTGGCGTGTGGCAACGGTCTACGCGGTAGGCTTCGCGGTGGTGATCGCGTTCGGGGTCGTTGTCGCCATGATCATTCCCATTATCGTTCCGGCCGTGGGGGTCGACATTGCGGTCATGACCGCCGTGCTGACCGTTGTTTTGAGCGCCTCAGGCGCTTTGGCCGCGCCGTTTTTCGGAGCTCTGCTGCTTGCGGTGTTCGGCGACCTGCGCGTCCGCCGGGAAGGCATCGACCTGCAACGGCGGATTGTCGGCATGGCGGCCGAGTGAGCCGTACCGGGCAGCGGCCGACCGGCTCGGCTGGGTCGGCTCTGCTCATCCTGGTGGGTTTGGCGTTCGCACCGATCGCTGCCGGGCAGGATGCGCTGGGCGCGATTGATTCCTGCGTGCGCAAGCTGAACGCCGAGGCCGATATCGGCTACGAGCGGGTGGCGGCTCGCTGTCCGGAGCTCGTCCGTCGCCTCGAGGACAGCGGCTGGGCGGCGTGGTTGCCGCGTGATTGGAATCGGCCCGGCAACGATCTGTCCGCCGGCAGCTTGCGCGAGCTGCGCGTTCTGGTCGCCCGCGAGCTGGCCAGCCAGACGATGGGGCGCACGCCAAGGGTCGAACGGCTAAGCAGCGTTCTCGCCGGTCTCGGGCAAAGCGGTCCCGAGCGGGGTGGTTGGTGGGCTCGCACGAAAGAGTGGCTCCGTGATGTTTTCGACCGCAGTGAGCACAGGGCGGATGACGGCTGGCTCACCCGGCTGATTGCGCAAAGCGGCATTTCCCAAGCGGTCATCGAGCTCATGTCTTATGCCGCCCTGGCGCTCGTCGTGGGGTTGGCCGGCCTCATCGTCGTGAACGAATTGCGCTCCGGCGGCGTATTCGGGTCAAAGCGTGAGCGGCAAGCGGCCCGGGTTCCCGTGCGTGCCGCAGACAGGCGCGCGGGCTTGACCTGGAGCGACGTCGAAAGAGCCGCATTTCGACACAAGCCGCGCTTGTTGCTCGAGCTGATCACCGCCCGGCTGACCGAGGAGAGTTGTCTCCCTCCCGCAAGCGGCTTTACGGTCCGTGAGTTGACGCGAGCCGCACGGTTGACGGACGAAAAAGATCGCGATCGGCTTGCGGAGCTCGCGTTGCTCTCCGAGCGGGTGCGGTTCTCGGACGCGCAGGTTTCGGCTGACGACATAGGCGTGGCTGTCCAGGGCGGACGCCAGCTGCTCGAACGGATCGGCGTGCACGCGTCAGATCGCCAGTCCGGGACTGTATGAGAGAAAGGCTCATTACACTTGCTTGCGCCCTTGGCGCACTCGCCCTGTTTCTGACGATGTTCCTGCGCGGCGGTGGCGAATTCGACAGGCGCAGCGACATTCCGCGGCCCACATCCGAAGAGCGGCGCGGTAACGGCTATCACGGCGCGCTGGCATGGCTGCAAGAGGAGCACATCCGCACCGCCTCTTGGCGCGAGCGCTTCAACAAGCTGGTGGGGCGACCGGGATTGGCGCCCACCGGCAATCTGCTCATCGTGACATTGCCGGCGACGACGGCCTTCAAGACGGAGGAGTTCCGACCGCTGGACAACTGGGTTCGATCGGGCAATACGCTGCTGGTACTCGCCGCCCTGTCAGACAATCCCGATTGGGCGTTCGCGCTCGGCGGGCTTGCATCGGGCGATTTGAATCTGCTCACGGGTCTGGAGTTCGAAACGGTCAGGTCGCGAGAGGAGCGCACCCGGGAGGCACTCAAACCTGCGCGGCGTGCGCGCGTCGCGCAGTCCGCCGCGGCAGCGAAAGGCAAGGACGACAGTGGCGATGTTGGCGCACGGCTGGCGGCAGCCGCCCGAGCTCTTGCACGGCCTCAACGCGGCACGCTCGTTCCGAACCGTCCGCACGCGTACTTTGATGGAGTGCGCGAGGTGGTGGCACTGTCGGACTACCCGTCGCAAGCCTGGACGGTGAAGGTTCCCTACGACGGATTCGTTCTTTCGCTCGCGAGTGAGCGGGAGACCGGGGAAGGAGTGTTATGGACGCGGCCGCTCGGCTACGGACGAATCATCGTGAGCGGCTTGGGATCGCTGTTTACGAACCGGACACTCGGGCTCGCGGACAATGCGCGGCTGCTGGCCAATATCGTTGGGGCGACCCTGGGATCCGGCGGCTCGGTGCTGTTGGATGACATGCATCAGGGAGTCGGCGCGACCTACGATCCGGCGAAGTTCTACAGGGATCGGCGGCTATACGCGACAGTGGGGATCCTTGCCGCCCTGTGGCTGTGCTGGGTCCTGGGATCCACGCGGCTGAAGATGCCTGCGTCTCAAGTTCCAGTGCCCGTGCCCCGGGAAGCCGATCTCGTGCGGGCTACCGGGGGATACCTTGCGCGCGTGCTGAATTCCGCTGCCGGGGCGCGCGGCTTGTTCGAGCACTTCTTCCGCCGCATTGGCGAGCGCCTGCCTGCGAGCAGGCAGAAAGGCCGTCCGCCCTGGGAGTTTCTGGAGGGCCACTCTGGAATCTGCCGGGCCGATATGCGCCAGCTCCAGGACTGGTACGCTGCCGCGCACGCGGGCCGCTGGGTACCGTTGGGGCGATTGCACAACCTCCTGCTGAGAGTCGACAGGCAGCTAGCCACATGAGCGCAAGCATTCAACAGCTCGAAGCCCGGCTTGCACGCGAGTTGGGCCGGGTAGTGGTCGGCGCGGATGCTGCCATCCGTGCCCTCGTCATAGCGCTCGTCGCAGGCGGTCATGTGCTCGTGCAAGGCGTACCGGGTCTGGGCAAGACCTTGCTCGCGAAGACGCTCGCGCGCGCGCTGGGAGGCGAGTTCAAGCGCATCCAGGGCACTTCGGACCTCATGCCGAGCGACATCATCGGCACCCATGTGTTCGACGAGTCGCAGCGGGATTTCGTCTTCCGGCCCGGCCCGTTGTTCGCCGATGTCGTGCTGGTTGACGAGATCAATCGCGTGGGACCCAAGACGCAGTCCGCCCTGCTCGAGGCAATGGAGGAGCGGCAGGTGAGCGTCGAGCGCACGGCCTTCCCGCTCCCTGCCGACTTTCTCGTGCTGGCGACTCAGAATCCGCGCGAGTTCGAGGGCACGTATCCGTTACCGGAATCGCAGCTCGACCGGTTCATGCTGAGAATTGACGTGGACTATCCCCGGCGTGAGGCGGAAACCGAAATTCTGACGCGCTACGGCGGAATGTTGGCAACACGAGCCACCCTGGACGGAGTCCAAGTGCTCGAGCGGTCGCTGTTGGGGCAGGCGCGCGAGGAGGCAGAGCACATTCACGCTGCCGATGGGCTGCTGGCCTATGTGTTGGATATCGCCGCCGCTTCCCGAGAACACTCCCGGTTGTCGCTCGGGCTGTCGACGCGCGGTGCGCTGGCTTTGTTGAAGGCCGCGCGGATTACCGCCGGTTTGCGCGGCGGGGACTTCGTGACCCCTGATGATGTAAAGGAGGCCGCAATCTGGGTCATGGCTCACCGCCTCGTATTGACACCAGAAGCAGCGCTCGAAGGCTCGTCTGATGTTGACGTCGTGCGCAGCCTGCTTGCGGAAACTCCCGTACCGCGTTGAGCAGATGCACCTCGCGCAGCGCGCCTACATTCTGCTCCTGCTGACCGCTGTATTGGCGATCGGCGGTATCTGGTCGAGCGAGCCGGGTTTCGGGGGACTATGGCGTCTGCCGGCGGCGTTGTTGTTCTCAGGACTGGCGTTCGAGGGTTTTATCGTCGCTAAGATCACGATCGCCGCAGGCGTCGAGACTGCGGCGCGCGCCTTTCTCGGCCGAGAGCAACCGGCTGCGTTCGTGTTCCGGAACGACTATTCCCGCGCCGTTTCCGTGGAGTATGCCCCGGTGGTGCCGGGAGGGTTCGAGCCGCTCGGGGACGTACGCCGGGTGATCGCGCCCGCTCACGGTGTTGGTCGCGACTCCTTTAAGCTCTTGCCGATCCGTCTCGGGATTCAATCGTGGCCGACCCTGCCGTCACGCGTGTTAGGTCCGTTGGGCCTTGCGTGGTGGTCAAAGGGCCTTCACCCCGCGGGCCGGATCTCGGTTGCTCCCGACACGCTGCGCACGCCGGGTAGTCAGCCGCGAGGCAATCCGGCAGGGGCGCGCCCGCGCCGAATCGTGGGCGCAGGGGCGGAGTTGCATCAGTTGCGCGGCTATCTCCCTGGCGATCCTCTGGCGCGAATCGACTGGAAGGCGACAGCACGGATGCGGCGCCTAGTCACGCGTGAGTTCAGCGAAGACCAGCATCTCGACATCCTCGTGGCAATCGACGCGGGGCGCTTCAGTCGCGTGCGGGCTGGACGCCTCGACCGGTTCGGGCTTTACGCCAACGTAGCGGCGCGGTTCGCCGAAATCGCGACCCCTAACGACGACCGCATCGGCCTGATGGTGTTTTCGGACCGGCCGCTGGTGGCATGTGCGCCAGCCCGCGGCCTGACCGCCGTCACCCGTATGAGGCGGGCGCTGGAGCAGTTGTCCGTGGAATCCGCCGAATCCGATCCGACCGCGGCCGCTGTTCGCATTCGCGGCATGCTCAGGCACCGCAGCCTCGTCGTTCTCCTCACCGACCTCGATGACGCCACTGGGGCGAATTCGCTGGCGCGCGCCGTACGGCTCCTGTCGCCTCCGCATCTCGTCGTCATAGCGGGCATACGCAGCCCTGAAATAGAGAAGTTCGCAAGCGGTGAGGCGCACGAGTGGAGCGATCCGTGGGTCGCGCTCGCCGCCCAAGAGCATGAGGCACGGGCGGCTTTGCAACGATCGCTTCTGAGACGCCTTGGTGCCCGAGTGATCGTAGCCTCCGAAGAGCTACTCGAAAGAGCCGTGTTGGCGGAGTACGAGACGCTCCGCCGTTCCCGGCGTGTCTAGAGCGGGCGGGAGCGGATGGAGCGTGCCTTGCCGGCTACGGCGAAACAGCCAACCGCGCAGCAGCGCGATCATGAAGAGCCAGTAAACCGCTCCGATGAAGATGCGCGCCCATAGCGGAAAACGCGGGTTGGGCGAGACGTATCCTTCTATGACTCCCGATCCTGTGAGCAGCACTACACAGGCAATCAGCAGTTTCCCGGAGCGCAGGGCCGCGATCCGGAACGACTCCCTGCGGTTAGTGTGCGTCGGGCGGATGAGCGCCTCGCCGACCGCCGCACCCGCGGCGCCGGAGAGGCACATCACGGAAAGCTCGACGCAGCCGTGCGCCACGATAAACCGGAACAGATCGTCGCCCAGGCCGTGCAAACTCGTGAATGCGAACACCGCACCTAACATCAGGCCGTTGAGGCCGAGGATGTAGAGGGTGCCGAGCCCGAAGAGAAAGCCGGCGCAATAGGCGAACAGGCTCACCACGACGTTATTGGTGAGAATCTGCAGAGACAGCACGGATGAGGGCACCACGTTGAGTATGCCTTCCGTCCAGAGCTGTCCGCGTTCGACCGTCGCGATCAGGTCCGGGGATGCGAACAGGCCAATGAGATCCGGGTACGTATGGACCATCCAGTAGCCGGCCAACACGGTCAACACGAAGATCGTCGTTGCCCAGATGATGTGGGGTCTGAGCCAGGTCACCACCGCGGGAATCTCATCCCGGAACAAGGTGAGAAGGGCGTAACCCGGGTGCCAGGCGCCACGGTGAAGAGTGGCGTGTGCCTGGGCATAAGCCGCCTCGAGGAATGCACGTGCACGGGTGTCTGGCATGAGCCGACGGACACGGGCGAGATCACGGGCCAGTAGGCGGTAGTCGTCCGCCAACTGCGCCGCGTCCGAGACGTCTGCCGCGTGTCCACGGGCGAGTCGATGGGCTCGCTCGGCTGCCGCCTTCCACAGCTCAGAGCGTTGCAGAAGGGCGGCCTTGAGCGCCTGATCGCGGGTTGATTCGTTCATGGTGCCCCGTCTTGCGCGAGCCGCTCTAGCTGCGTCCGTAAGGAAGCGTCCGCCTGCGCAGGTGTTGCCGCGTCGAGCCCGGTCGTTGCGGGGGGTAGCGCCTCGCTCCGGTATCGAGAGAGCACTCCGAGTGCCAGCTCGCGTCGCACTCTGACGTCCAGCGCCGGCCAGCGCTGCAACAGCTCACTCAGGATTTCGGCGGTCGAGGCGTCTAGCTTGCCTCCGAGGGACGCAAGTGTGACTGCGGGCTGATCGTAGGCGAGAAGGGTGCCCGCCGCCATATCACCCACCCGAACATGGTCCCGGGTCAGCATCGTCGCAACGAGGCCAACACCGTAGAAAAGGGGAAGAGTGTCGACGAGTCGAAAGACGTTGCGTGTGAGCAAGGCGCCAACACTCGGGGAGCCGCCGTCCCGGGTGATGATGTGTATGCCCGCGATGCGTTTGCCCGGTGTTCGGCCGTGCATCGCGATCTCGAGGACGGCGTGATAGAGAAAGTAAATTGCCGCCGCAGGGGTTACGACGAACACGAACCACCAGGCGTTCGGGTTGAACGGGGCGGTAAGACTCCAGCGGCGGTTGTAGATCAGTGCGGCGACGACGTACCAGGCAACGAAGAGGATCGCGCGGATGAACCAGTCTATGAGGAACGCGTAGGAGCGCGCACCGGGTCCGGCGATCGGCAGGACAACGTCAACGCCGGTGACACTGTCTACGACCAGGTCCGGCGTGGGTATGTTCATGCAACGCCAGGCCTCCCCATCATTCTTCCGCAGCGAGCAGCTCGGCCTGGTGTTCCTGATGGAGCGCGTCGAGCAGTTCATCGAGCTGTCCGTTCATGATCTGCGCGAGCTTGTAAAGAGTTAGATTGATACGGTGGTCGGTGACGCGGCCCTGCGGAAAGTTGTAGGTACGGATACGCTCGGACCGGTCGCCGGTACCGACCTGCAGCCGGCGCGACTGCGCCTGCTCGGACTGCTGCTTTTCCTGCTCGGACGCGAGGAGGCGCGCTTTCAGAAGGGACATCGCCTTGGAGCGGTTCTTGTGCTGGGAGCGCTCTTCCTGGCATTCGACCACGATGCCGCTCGGTATGTGAGTGATGCGGACGGCCGAGTCCGTCTTGTTGACATGCTGGCCGCCCGCTCCGGAGGAACGGTATGTGTCGGTGCGCAGGTCTGCCGGGTTGATGTCGACGGTCTCGACTTCATCGATCTCAGGGAGAATCGCCACGGTACACGCAGAGGTATGAATGCGTCCTTGCGCCTCGGTTGCCGGGACGCGTTGCACGCGATGAGCTCCGGATTCGAACTTGAGGCGTGAGAAGACACCCCGGCCCTCGATACGGCTGATGATTTCCTTGTAACCGCCGTGCTCGCCGGCGCTCTCGCTCAATATCTCGACAGTGAACCCCTTCGATTCGGCCCAGCGTCCGTACATGCGGAACAGATCGCCGGCGAAGATCGCCGCCTCATCGCCGCCCGTGCCGGCGCGGACCTCGAGATAAATGTTCTTCTCGTCGCGAGGGTCCTTGGGCAGCAGAAGTTGCCGCAGTTCGGCTTCGGAGGCCTCTATGTCCCCCCTGACCCGCGTCACTTCTTCCGCGCCGAGGGAGCGCATGCCCACGTCCGGATCGGCGAGCATTTCCTCGGCAGAGGCCAAGTCCCGCTCGAGATTATGGTAGCCGCGGTAGCGCTCCGCGAGCGGCTGCAGGCGGGCATACTCCATGGACAGGTCGCGAAATTGCGTCGAGTTGCCCGCAACTTCGGTGCTCGTGAGCAGGCGGCCGACCTCTTCGAAGCGATCGGTCATCTTCTCGAGCCGCTGGCGGATGGATTCCTTCATAAGGGGATGGGCAAGCTTAGGGCGCGGCATTCTCGGGGATTGCCGCGGGTTGTGACAAGGCGGGGCGGTGAGCTGCACGCGATGCGCGTCGGCCAAGGAGCCTCTATAGTGACGAACGTGCACACCATCAATCGAAGAATTTCCCCAGGTTGGGCCATTACGCGCCTGCTGCTGGGCCTATCTGCCTGCGTCGCGCTTGCGGCCGGATGTTCGAGCGTGCGACCCGCAAAACAGGCGCCGCCGCCCAAGGGTGACCCCGCCGCGCTGACGGTCGTGGCGGAAATTGCGCTGGAGCGTGGCGATTGCAAGGAAGCTTCCGAAAGCTACGCGAAGGCCGCGGAGGTGGGTGCGGCTTCGCTCGCACGCCGCGCAAGCGAAGTGGCGCTTGCCTGCGAGCATTTGCCGGCGGCGTGGCGGTCCGTGACTCGGTGGCGGACGCTGGCACCCATGGATCGCGAGGCAAACGCCTTGTACGCCGCGGTCGCCCTCAAGCTCTACCACATTCCCGACGCTCGGGCGGCCATCAACGATTTTTCTCACGCCCCGCCGGCGGCGGAACGTGGCAAAGCTGCGGGCGATGGGGGACAGGGGGACCAGACTGGAGCGACCGATGAGGCCGGACAGGCGGGCGCCGGCGAGAAATCCGCCGGCGGTAAAGGCGCTGGCGCGGCTGCCGGTAAAGGAGCCGGGGCGGGTGCCAAAGCAGGCGTGGGCCGTAAAGCTGGGCGGCCAGACCCGAGCCTGACCGCGCTTACAGCGCTGCTGCTGGAACAGTCAGACGCGCCTACTGTGTTGGCCGCGATGAGCAGCACGCTCGAGTCGGCGTCGAGCGCGCCGGAAGCGCTGTCGCTGCTCGGAGAGCTCGCCCTCGATGCTTTCGATGCTCAACGCGCCGAGCACTACGCGCAGCAGGCACTGGAGCGCGATCCAAAAGATTTCGCCGCGAAGCGCGTGCTGGCGCGCGCCTATGTCGTGCGCGGAGATGCTGCGAAGGCCATCTCTACTGCCCGCGAAGCGATGCACGACGACCCCGCGCATAGCACCTTCGATCTTGCCGAAGTGCTTACTGAGCTGGGTCGTATTGAGGACGCGCACCAGGAACTGGAGCGTCTGCGTTCGGCTAAAGCGCCCACCGGCGAAATTGACCGGCGCCTGGCGCTGCTGGCATTCGATGCTGGCGACATGAAGGAGGCGCAGCAGCGGTTTGCCGAGCTCGCTTCGAGCGGACAGGCGAACGAGGCAGCGTTGCTGTATCTCGCGGACATCGCCGCACGCGATGGCGATACCGATGCCGCGATTGCCGGTTACCGCCGGCTTTACGACTCGTCGGTCGCGCTACCGGCGCGTTCGCGCGCTGCATCCCTTCTGCTGGCCCGTAGCGATCGCAAGGAGGCTTTGACTCTGCTGGACGATTACGCCTCCGAGCACCCCGAGAGCGAGTTCGAGCTGACGCTCGCGAAGGCGCATCTGCTGGCGGACCATGGCGACGCGGAGACGGGGCTGGCCCTGTTGAACACCGCGCTCGAACGCCATCCGAATCATCCTTCCATAGAGTACGACCGGGCCGTCATTCTCGAGCAGGCCGGACGGGTTCATGACTCCGTGACGGCGCTCGAGCATCTCCTTACCGTGCGGATCGACGATCCCACTCTGCTCAATGCGCTGGGCTACACCCTCGCGGATCACAATCTCGAGCTGCCGCACGCCGAATCCCTTATCCGTCGCGCTCTCGTGGTGATGCCGGACAGTCCTGCCGCGCTCGATAGCCTGGGTTGGGTGCGCTTCCGTCAGGGCGACTCCAAGACCGCGGTAGTAACACTCGAGCGCGCGTACTACATCAGTCACGATTCTGAGATCGCGGCGCACTGGGGCGAGGCGCTCTGGGTCAGCGGTGAGCATCAGCGCGCGCGCAAAGTGTGGGCCGCCGCCCTGGCTCGCACACCGGACTCACAACAGCTGAAGGCGACGCTGGCTCGGTTCCTGCCCGATGCGAAATAGGCTGCTGTGGATTGTTGCGGTGGCCGCGCTCGCCGGCTGTCGCACTGTTCCCCTGCATCCGCCGCCAACGGGCGAGTCGTGGGAAGTCAGGCGCCCGGAACTGCAAGCGCGTGAGCGCTTCGAGCTCAAGGGCAGAGTTGCCGTTGCCACCGGCAAAGACGGGTTCAATGCGGGATTGCGGTGGACGCAGGAGGGCGCGCGCTCCCACGTGGCGCTGGAAGGGCCTCTTGGCGCGGGCGGTGTTCAAATCACGGCCGATGGCCCCGCTCTCAGCATCGTCACGTCACATGGCGAGCACCTGGACAGCGAGGCAGCGCGTGCGGAGCTCGGGTCGCGGCTCGGGTTCGAGCCGCCGCTGAACAGTCTGCGGTACTGGATCCTGGGTGTGCCCGATCCCGCGCAGCCGGCGCAGGAAGCAGTCGATCAGCAGCAACAGCGGCTCCAGAGCCTCCAGCAGAGCGGCTGGCAAATCGATTACAGCGGCTATATGCCGGTCGGTAGCGAGTGGCTGCCCGCGCGCATGACCCTGCAGCGTGCGGGCGTCCGGGTTCGCTTAGTCGTCGACGGATGGAATTCGTGAGGGTGCGAGGTGGCTGAGTCGATTCCGGGCGAAACGCGCTGGCTCGCGCCGGCGAAGTTGAATCTTTTCCTGCATGTCACCGGCCGCCGAGCGGACGGATATCACGAGCTGCAGACGCTGTTTCAGCTCATTGACCTCTGCGACACGATTGCGATACGCGTGCTGGAAGGCGGTCGCATTGAGCGCCCGACCGGTCCGCCGGACGTCGATCCGGACGCGGATCTGACGGTACGGGCGGCCAAGGCTCTGCAAGCGGCGACGGGTACCCGGTCCGGCGCCTCGCTGCGCGTCCTGAAACGCATTCCCCTGGGTGGGGGTCTGGGAGGTGGGAGCTCGGATGCCGCCACCACTCTGCTGGCACTGAATCACCTGTGGGGCTGCGGCCTGTCAATCGAGGAACTGGCCCGCCTCGGCTTGCCTCTGGGCGCGGATGTCCCTGTTTTCATTCGGGGTTCTTCCGCCTGGGCGGAAGGGGTGGGGGAACGGCTGGAGGCGGTGGAGCTGCCCGAGCGCTGGTATATCGTCATCCATCCAGGCGTTGCGGTGTCGACTCGCGACGTCTTCCAGAGCCCTGAATTGACACGAAATTCCCCCGTCATCACAATACGCGCCCTTTTTGAGCCGGCGGGTGGCTCGGGCGGACGGAACGATTGCGAACCGGTCGTGCGGGCGCACTACCCGGACGTAGCCGACGCATTGGACTGGCTCGGGCGTTTTGTTCCGGCGCGGCTGACCGGAACGGGCTCCTGCCTCTTCGCGGCGTGCGCGAGTGCGATCGAAGCCGAGCGCATCGCGGCGCAGGTTCCTGATCGTTGGAAGAGTTTTGTGGTTCGGGGCCTGAACGTTTCACCCGTGCACGAGCAGTTGCGGGCGGCGCCGGACCCGAGGCAGTAACAGTAGCGCGGCGGCCATGGCCGTTGCGCCTTAGAATGCTCGTCTGGCGCGCAGGAGCCTGGGCTCCGGGCGCGCTTTCCCGAACATTGCGTTCACATGCTGGGGTGTCGCCAAGTGGTAAGGCAGCGGGTTTTGATCCCGCCATTCGGAGGTTCGAATCCTTCCACCCCAGCCATTATGGCCGGTGCGCGTCCTTGGGACGTGCTTCCGGGAGCTGATCGTACGGAGTTCGCGCGTTGCGAAAGCCGTGGGAGTTGCGCAGAGCGCATAGCATGAGTACGAGCGATACGCTGGCATTGTTCGCGGGCAATGCCAATCCGATTCTGGCGCAAGAGATTGCGCGGCACTTGCAGACGCCTCTGGGGCGAGCCTCCGTTGGCCGTTTCAGCGATGGCGAGTGCAACGTCGAGTTGATGGAGAACGTGCGCGGTCGCGATTTATTCATCGTGCAACCGACGTGTCCTCCCGCAAACGACAGCCTCATGGAACTGCTGGTGATGGTCGACGCCGCCCGGCGGGCTTCGGCGGCGCGGATCACGGCGGTGATGCCGTATTTCGGCTACGCGCGGCAGGATCGCCGCCCGCGAGCGACGCGTTCCGCGATCACGGCAAAGCTCGTGGCGAACATGATTTCGGGCGCCGGCGTGAATCGCCTGTTGACCATCGATCTGCACGCGAACCAGGTGGAGGGATTTTTCGACATCCCCGTGGACAACGTGTATGCCTCTCCGGTGCTGCTCGGGGATGCGTGGAAGCAGGCGTACCGTAACGTGATCGTCGTGTCGCCGGATGTCGGCGGCGTAGTCCGCGCGCGTGCGTTTGCCAAGCGCCTCGACGATGCGGAGCTCGCCATAATCGACAAACGCCGCCCGCGTGCGAATGAGTCGAAGGTGATGAACATCATCGGCGATATCGAGGGCAAGACCTGCGTGCTCGTCGATGACATGGTGGACACCGCCGGCACGCTGTGCCAGGCGGCACAGGCGCTGAAGGACGAGGGCGCGCTGAAGGTCGTGGCCTACATCACGCACGCCGTGTTGTCGGGCAACGCCGTGGAGAAAATTTCGAAGTCGGCGCTCGATGAGCTCGTCGTGACGGACACGATCCCGCTCTCGGAGCAGGCGAAGAGCGGCGGCCGCATCCGGCAGTTGTCGGTGGCCGCGCTGCTCGCCGAGACGATCCGCCGCATCCGCGACGAGGAGTCGGTGAGCTCGCTGTACGTTGATTGAGACGCTCACCCGCTGCGGCGGTGAGTGGCCAATGAGTTTTGGGCGGTGCCGTTTTGGTCGCGACTCGGCACCATGTTGTAACAACTGGAGATAGCAATGCGCATTTCATTCACTTTCGGCGCGGACCTCCGTGACATGCAAGGCAAAGGTGCGAGCCGCCGCCTGCGTCACACGGGCAAGGTGCCGGCCATCATCTACGGCGGACACCAGGACGCGCAGGCGCTGGTCCTCGATCAGCAGAACCTGCTGACGATGATTGGCGACGAGCGGTTTTATTCCTCGATCGTGCAGTTGAAGATCGGCGAGCGGACGCAGGAAGCCATAGTCAAGGACATCCAGATGCACCCGGCGAAGAACGTCGTCGTGCATGTCGATCTGCTGCGCGTGGTCGAGAACGAGCCGATCCGCATCATGTTGCCGATTCACTTCAAGGGCGAGAGCATCTCCCCCGGCGTCAAGGTGCAGGGCGGTGTCGTGTCGCATATGCGATCTGACGTCGAGATCGAATCTCTGCCGAAGGATCTGCCGGAGTTCCTCGAGCTCGACCTGTCGGGCATGAGCCTCAACGAGACGAAGTTCATGGCAGACGTCCCGCTGCCCCCCGGGGTGACCATCCCGGAGCTCACGCGGCGTAACGCGCCGGTCGTCTCCATCCACAGCCCACGTGCGGAAGAGCCGGAGGCCGTGGCTGCCGAGGCCACTGCCGCAACGCCTGCCGAGGGCGCTGCTCCTGCTGCTGGTGCCGCGGCTGCGCCGGGCGCTGCTGCCGGCGATGCGAAAAAAGGCGATGCCAAGAAGGGCGACGACAAGGCCGCTGCTCCGGCGAAGAAGGAGGGCGGCAAGAAGTAGCCGCCGGCCTGCAAGGCCGGAAGGTCCGTTGTCTTCCAGCAGGCGTCTCGTGCATGAACAGCACGGGACGCCTGTCTTTGGCAGACCGCGGATCGGCCGTGGTCCGCAATCATGTCAGCCCTGCCGCTCAAGCTGATCGTCGGGCTCGGCAATCCGGGCAGCGAATACGCACGCACGCGGCACAACGCCGGCTTTCTGCTGGTCGACGAGCTGGCCCGCCGCCATGGAGCAACGTTTCGAAGCGAGCCACGCCATCATGGGGAGCTCGCACGAGTGCGTGTGGGTAACGACGAGCTCTGGCTGTTGAAGCCGATGAGCTACATGAACCGCAGCGGTGGTCCGGTGCGCAGCGTCGCCGGGTTCTACAAGGTGCCGGTAGGCTCCATACTGGTGGCGTACGATGAGCTGGATTTTCCGGCCGGCATCGTACGGATGAAGGAAGGCGGAGGCGCGGGCGGACACAATGGAATGCGCGATATCATCGCGCAGATGGGCGACGCGTTCTGGCGCCTGCGGATCGGCATCGGCCATCCGGGCGACCGCGCGGCCGTCCTCGATTACGTGTTAGGACGTCCGCAGGCCGATGATGCGCGACTGATCCAGGAGGCTGTGGAGGCTTCCATCGATATCGTGCCTATGCTGCTGACCGAAGGGCCGCAAAAGGCAATGAACCGTCTACATACTCGCAACGCTTCGCCCGCCACGCCGCCGTTGCCATCCGCCAAGCCGTGAGGCCCGCGCCGGAACGCTGCGATTGCGCCCGATTCAACTTAGGAGCGATTCACTCATATGGCCATTCGGTGCGGCATCGTAGGTCTGCCGAACGTCGGCAAGTCGACTCTGTTCAACGCGCTCACGCGTGCGCAGATCGCTGCCGAGAACTACCCTTTCTGCACGATCGATCCTAACGTCGGCGTGGTCCCAGTGCCCGATCCCCGACTCCAGGCGCTTGCGGCAATTGCGCATCCGGAAAAGATCCTGCCCACCACGGTCGAGTTCGTGGACATCGCGGGTCTCGTCGCGGGTGCTTCACAGGGCGAGGGGCTGGGCAACAAGTTCTTGTCGCATATCCGCGAGGTCGATGCGATCTCCCATGTCGTGCGCTGCTTCGAGAGCACGGACATCATCCATGTGGCCGGCAAGGTGGATCCGGTCGCCGACATCGAGATCATCGACACGGAGCTCGCGCTCGCCGATCTGGCGACGGTCGAAAAGGCAATCGATCGGGCGGCGAAAGCGGCCAAGGGTGGCGACAAGGACGCCGTCCGGAAGCGCGCGCTCTTCGAGCGCGTCAAAGTGCAACTTGATGCCGTACGCCCGGCGCGGGCGATGCCTCTAAGCGATGAAGAGCGTCGCGACTTGCACGAGCTGCAACTGCTCACCGCCAAGCCCGTCATGTATGTCGCCAACGTCAGCGAGAGCGGGTTTAAGGACAACCCGTTGTTGGCCGCCGTGGAGAAGCGCGCCGCCGCTGAAGGCGCGGTTGTTGTGCCCGTATGCGCCGCCATCGAAGCCGAGGTTGCGCAGCTGGAGGAAGCCGATCGCGGCGAATTCCTTGCGGAGCTGGGACTCAAAGAGCCCGGGTTGGACCGCGTCATCCGTGCCGCTTACCGGCTCCTGGGCCTGCAGACATTCTTTACGGTCGGCCCGAAGGAAGTGCGGGCCTGGACCGTGCGAGCGGGAGCCACCGCTCCGCAGTCGGCGGGTGTGATTCACACCGACTTCGAGCATGGGTTCATTCGTGCGGAGGTCATCGCCTATGCCGATTTTATCGCCGGCAAGGGAGAGGCGGGAGCGCGGGAGGCGGGCAAGTTCAGGCTGGAAGGCAAGGATTATGTTACCCAGGAGGGGGACGTCATGCACTTTCGCTTCAATGTGTGACGCAGGCGGCACATCGTCGAGTTAGGTTCGCGCGCTGCAACGTGACATGGGGAGGCGCGGCTTCGTATCGTGCCAGCTCTCGAAGTGACAGTGGGAAACCATGGAGCAGGAACTTCGCCTGCTGATTGTCGAGGATGTGCCCGCTGAGGCGGAGCTAGCCGTTCGGCAACTGCAGGCCGTGGGCTTGAAGTGCGATTGGCATCGGGTCGAAACCGAGCGGGATTATTGCGAAGCGCTGCGCGATCTGCGGCCTGACCTCATCCTTTCCGATTTTGCCTTACCCCATTATAACGGCTCCGCGGCACTGGCTGTGGCCGTGCGCGAGGCGCCGGAGACGCCGTTCATCTTCGTCTCGGGCACGATCGGCGAAGAGGGCGCGATCGAGGCACTGAAAAAAGGTGCCGTCGATTACGTGCTCAAGAGCAACCTTGCGCGGCTCGGCCCGGCAGTGATGCGGGCGCTCGACGATGTTGCCTCGCGACGCGCGCGGCGGGAAGCCGATCAGCGCGTCGAGCGGCTCACCCGCGTGCTTCAGATGCTTTCGGCAATCAATGCGGCGGTGGTTCGCATCCACGACCGTACGGAGTTGTTCCAGGAAACCTGCCGGATCGCCCACGATGTGGGTAACTATGCCTTTGCGTTCGTGGGACTCATCGATCCCGGTACTCGCGTTGCCCGGCCCGTTGCGTGGGCGGGCGTCGATGCCGAGTCGCGCGACAAAGTCATCTTTCAAGTCGAGGCAGTCGCCGAGGCGCCTGAGACCTACGAGACGGTAACCGAGCGTGCATTACGCACGGGAAAGCCGGCGGTCTGCAACGACCTCCTCGGGGCGGGGAACCGGCTGAAGTTCGGCGAGCGGCTGTTCTCCCTTCAAATCAACTGCGTGGCTTCGATCCCGTTGCTCGTGGATGACACGCCGGTCGGCGTCTTCACTTTGGGCGCCGCCGACCCCTGCGCGGTGAGCGAGGAAGAGCTGTGCATGTTGAGCGAAGTGGCCGCGAACCTTTCCTTCGCCCTTCAGTATCTGCACAAGGAAGATGCGGTCCGGTTTCTCTCGTATTTCGATCCTCTGACGGGTCTTGCCAAGCGGACGCTGTTCTGCGAGCGGCTTGCGCGGGTGCTCTCGCGCCATGCGGGCGAGACCCCGGAGGTGCTGGTCGTAGCCTTTAACATCGCGCGGCTCGGGGTCATCAACGACTCGTTCGGCCGGCATGTCGGCGATCTGGTCGTGCAGTTCGTCGCCGACGGCCTGAAAAGCCAGTTCGGCAGCACCGACTGCCTGGCGCACCTGGAAGGCGGCACTTTCGCCATCATGATCACCGGGCGCGAGTCGTACGAAAGCGGGGTGCGGCTGCTGCACGACCGTCTCACCGCGGCGTTCAGCCGACCCATGGTCGTCGGCGAGCGCGAACTGCAGGTCAACATCCGCGCCGGGATGGCCCGCTTTCCGGAAAACGGCGCCGATTCCGAGTCGCTGCTGGAAAACGCCGAGACGGCGCTCCATCAGGCCCGCAAGTCGGGCGAGAGTTATCTGCGCCACCGCCGCGAGATCAACACCGAGGTGGCCGAGCGGCTGGCCCTCGAGCAGCGGTTGCGCGTGGCGCTGGATTCCAGACAGTTCGAGTTGCACTATCAACCCAAATTGTCCATACCGGGCGGGGAAATCATGGGCGCGGAGGCGCTTCTGCGCTGGCGCGATCCCGAGCACGGTCTCGTACAACCCGCTGTGTTCCTGCCGGTGCTGGAGTCGACGGGGCTCATCGTCGCTGTGGGTGAGTGGGTGTTGCGCCAGGCGGCCGAGGACCTGCGGCGTTGGCAGAGCCTCGGGTTCCCCTCAATGCGGATTGCCGTGAATGTATCGCCGTTACAGCTGCGCGAGCGGGATTTCGCGGAACGATTCTTCAAGGCAGCCGGATGGCACTCGCGCAACAGCGGGCTCGATGTCGAGATCACCGAAGGCGCGCTCATGGATGATGCGATGACTCTCACGCGCACCCTTCAGTCGCTGCGCGACGCGGGCACGAAAGTCGCCATCGACGATTTCGGCACCGGCTATTCTTCCCTGAGCCGATTGTCGGAATTGCCGGTCGACACGCTGAAGATCGATCGTTCGTTCACCAGCCGGCTCGGCGTCGACAGCACCGCGCAGGCGGTGGTTTCGACCATCGTCGCCCTCGCGCGAGCGTTCAAGTTGAGTACCGTGGCGGAGGGAGTGGAGACCCTGGAGCAGCTCAGAGTACTCGAGTCGCTCGGGTGCGAGCAGTCGCAGGGATATCTGCACAGCCGGCCCGTGCCGGTCGGCAAATTCGAACAATTGCTGAGTGTTGAGGTTGCGACGCCGGCCCGGCGGTCAAGCCGGACCTGAGGCGTTCAATTCCGGATCAAGGCGCTCAGCGGCTTTTCAGGCGCCAGAGAGCGTGGGAGTTTCGCGCGGGATTTCGTTCAAGCGTCGCGCGCACGTGGAAGCGATCGGGTCGACAGAGGCTTTCGATAACGGCGTGCAGCTGACCGCGACCATCGGACAGTACGGCGCGAGTGCGTAAAAGCGGCGTTCCCAACGATACATCCAGTCGTCGTGCAGCAACTGCGTCTGCCGCGACCGCGCTTGTCGTGAAATTGGTCGCCGCGGTGCGTGGTCCGATCTGATCGAGCACCGTCAAAAGAGAAGCCTTGAGAAGCGCGCCTCGCCGTATCCGACGACCCGCGGGCTCCGCTACGTATGCGGTCGTGAGGGCGTACGGGGTTCCCTGAAAACGGTGCAGGCGCTGAACGATCATCGCACGCGCCTCGAGCTGCGGTTGCAGCTCACGCAATGCCGCCGGCACCGCGCCCAGCTCGAATCTGAGAAGGGACAGAGATGTATGGGCCGCCAATTCCGGCAGGGCCTCAAAGAAGTCGTTGAGATTGAGATCGAGGCGCGCGGGCTCGCGATTCTGGCGCGCAAAAGTGCCGCTGCCGCGGCGTCGAACGATACGACCTTCGTTCTCGAGCCGGTCCAAGGCCCGGCGCACCGTCGTCCGGGATAGCTTGTAGCGAGTGGCGAGGTCGGGCTCGCTGGGCAGTGCCCCGCCGGCGGGAATAGTGCCATCGTGCAGTGCACCAGAGAGGAGCTCGTACAGCTGGTAGTACCGTGCGACGCCCCTGCCCGTGCGCTTGGCGCCTAATCCGCTGCCGCGCGTCTGCTTGGGCTTCTGGATTCGACGCGCGGTGGGCGATGGCATGGGGCGACGTAGCGGCCTACGGTCGGGAAGGTAGACGCCTGCGGTGGTGCCGGCCTCGTTCGATCAGCGTGTGGATCTCGTACCGGTCTGGCCGATACAGGTAGTTGGAATACTCGATGATCCGCCTCTTGGAGTCGCGCGCCAGACGCTTCAGGTTCAGGACCGGAGCACCGATTCCATAGTCCAGGTGCTTGGCCGTGAAGGGATCCGCGGCCACGGCGCTCGCTTCCTGTTCCGCGCTCGACCCGCGGTAGCCCAGCCTGTCGAGGGTTACAAGGACGGTGTCGTTTCCCAGCTCGCGCGCCGTCAGCTCACGCCCGATCCGCTCGGGAACGTACGTCGTCACCAGCGCCACCGGTTCGCTCTCGACAAAGCGAATTTTGCGGATTGTGAGCACGGTCGCGCCGAATTCCGGCCACTCTCGGTAGAGGAAGTCGGGGGTGGGCGCGTTTTTGAACGCCAGCAGTCGGACCGTGGTGTTGGCCCCAACGTTCCGGGAGTCGTCGAGGATCGAGGCGATCTGTCGGGCCGAGGCGAGCCTCCCGGCCGCCATGTCACGCGCGAAGGTGCCGCTTCCGCGACGGCGAACTATGCTGCGTTCCTCCGCCAACCTCGCAAGCGCACGGCGTACGGTGGTGCGTGAGACTCCGTACTGACGTACCAGGCTGGGTTCGCTGGGCAAAGCCTCGCCTGCGCCGATAGCGCCCTCCGCCAATGCCTGCGATAGAACGGTATAGACCTGAAGATAACGTGTGACGCCGGTGGCGGCGTTTGTTGCTCTCGTCATGATGACGAACTCCCTGTCTGGTGAGTCTACACGTGATGGGGCCGTGAGCCTTGCAATTGTAGGGATTGGGGCGCTGTGGGGGTTAGGTTGTTGTGGAGGTTGGGCTTGGAGGGAGATAAATGTTGTTCCCCCGCGGCGGGCGGGAGACCAAGCTTACTTGCGGAGGGGTGTTGGGGAGGAAGGGGCCGTGGGGAGAAGGGGGGAGGGCCGGGGGAGAGAAGTTGGCTATGGGGGAAAACGAATTTGCGGGTGGGGGAAGTTGGAGGGGGTTGTGCGCTGCGATTGGTGGGGTATTGGGGTATTTGGGGACCCAGAGGTGGGGTGGTGCGGAAGGTGTGCGGGTGTTTCTTCGGCAGCGGGGTGTCGGGATGAATAGCGGGTGGGTAGGGCTTCGGGGCCCCAAGGACTGAGGCGCAGGCGGGCGTTTGGGTCCGGCGGAGCGGTGCCGGGCAAAAGGGGGTAGCCGGGCTAAGGGTCGGGGCCGAGCTGGGCAGGCTCCAAGGCGGTCCCGGGCGCCCAAAGGGGGCCGGGATGCGGGGGAAGGGCTGAGCGGAGCCGGCGAACAGCCTCGGTTGACACCTTTGGGGGCGGCCTAGGACAATGCGCGCCCCTCGCACGGGGCATATCCCTGGCGGGCCGCCTTGCCCCCCAGGCGGGGTCCGAATCGGGCTGTGGAAAGGTAGCTCAGCTGGTTAGAGCACGGCACTCATAATGCCGGGGTCGAGGGTTCGAGTCCCTCCCTTTCCATTTGAAAATCAATCACTTGGCGCTCTCGGCGGCCGCTCGGACGATCGCGATTGCGGGACTTTTGCGGGACCCCAGGTCGCAGACCATTTCGGATGCCCTGACCAAGGCGCCCAGTTCGGGTGCCGAGTAGTGCGTCGTCACGTGATTGGATTTGTGGCCCAGGAGGAGCTTGCGATCCTCAAAGCCGACGCCAGCGGCGCGCAGTCGATGCCCGTACGTGTGCTTGAGGTCATGTACCCGGATGGATCGGAATCCGGCCGGGCATGGTCTATTGAACTGCTCCACGTACCGCTTCGCTGCTCGGCGGCGCGCCGCCTTCCATCCTGAGTTGTTGATCCCCGCTACTGGCTTCCCGTCGCGCGTGAATACAAACTCAGGGTGCTCGCCACGGCAGCTCTCAATCACGGACCTCGCGATACGGTTCAGGACCGCGTAGCGATCCAGGCCGTTCTTCACGAAATCGCGTGGGATGATGAAAACTGACGTTTCGAGCTCAGGCACTTTTGTCTCCCAGGCCCAGCGAAGATTTACGACCTCCTGTTCTCGGAGGCCCGTGTTCACCTTGAAGAGCGCCATCCGCGCCAGGTGACCTTCGAGCTCGGAGAACAAGAGCCGCTCTTCCTCGATCGACAAGGGATATGGCTGTCGCTTGTTCGGATGGCGTTGCATCTGAATCAGCGGTGGCGTTTCGAGCCACGTTCGATCCGATGCGTCGCGCCAGAGCCGCGCAGACAGATTCAGGATTCGACGCACGACCGCGAGATCGCGATTGATCGTGCCCGGACTGATACCCGCTCCGAGTCGCGCCCGCACGAAGTGTTGCAGCGTGTCGTGATGAACACGTTGCAGCGGAAGCTCCCCGATGTACGGATCCAGAGTCGCCAACGCTCGCGCATCCCGTTCCAGGCTGCGCTTGTGTTGGTTTTCTTCCAGGTACTTTGTCGCGGCCTCGCGAAACGTGTGCTCCTTGCGTGCTCAAAGCCGTGTCGCCCTTGCCGCCTGCGGCGTTGGCGCGCGCACAGGGTCTCTCCGAGTCGGCCTGCCTGAAGCGCTTGGTGGAAGGAGCGCTCGTGCTCGCGTACGGAAACCGACCGGAATTGCCCCAGACGTCTGAACTATTTGCTTCCAGTGGACGGATTTCCGTCCGGCTTAGATCCGATGACCTCCTACTGCTACGCGAGCGTTCCAATGCCCGCACGATGCCAACCAGCACATATGTGTCCCTTCTCGTGCGGGCGCACCTTCGTGCGCTGACGCCCCTGCCGACAGCTGAACTCGCTGCATTGAAGGGCGCGGTCGCGGAGATTGGCGCGATCGGGCGCAACCTGAACTAGATAGCGCGCGCGGTGAATCAAGGACAGTGGCCCAATGGACCGACTAAGGCGGATTTACAGGCGATGCTCAGGGCGCTTGTCGGGCTCAGAGATCACGTGAAGGGTTTGATCAACGCCAACCTCGCCAGCTGGGACGCCGGTTATGAAAAAGCGAATAGTTGACCTGAGAGGAAGCGATGCCGCCCCGATTCTCGACATTGTGAGTTACGGGCGCTCGGTCGGGGTGGCTTTCACCCCGACGCAGAGAATGCTAATCACGCGCACCGTAGCGAGAACTCCTGAGGTCATGGTCAAAGTCTCTGGCGGCGCGCGCACCCCACGAGGGGTCGCGCAACATCTGGACTACATCGGTCGTAAGGGAGACCTCGGCGTGGAATTGGATACCGGCGAGCAGCTTCAGGGAAAGAACTTTGACAAGGTGGTGGTCCAGGATTGGGATCTCGATCTCGAAGCGCACCGGCGACAGGACCATCATTCGATTCGCGGACGTCGGAAACCGCCCAAGTTGGTCCATAACATCATCTTCTCAATGCCACCGGGGACGTCTTCAAAGAAGGTGCTGACGGCTGTTCGTAAGTTTGCGACCCGTGAATTCGCGTTGAAGCACCGTTATGCAATCGTGTTGCACACTGATGAGGCTCATCCGCACGTGCATCTGGTTGTGAAGGCAATGAGTGAGCAGGGGCGGCGGCTCAATATCCGAAAGGCGATGCTTCGCGACTCGCGGCAACAGTTCGCGGCATACCTCCGTGAGCAAGGTGTCGCCGCTAATGCGACCGAACGACCAGTGCGAGGCGAGACTAAGACACGAAAATCCGACGGCCTTCTCAGAGCTCTGCAACGAAATGCGCCAGTGCACCAACGCATGCGATTGCTTCATTTGGCAGCGGACGTGTCTAGCGGGACCTTGCAGAGAGAGCAAGGCAAAGCAGTCCTGATGCGCACGCGGGAGCAGGTCGTGGCGGGTTGGCTTGCTGTGAGCGAGAGGTTGCAGGTGGTGGGCGATAGTCACCTGGCTGGGCGAATCCAGTCATTCGTCGCTCGCATGTCGCCTGTCCGATCCGAGAAAGAGATACTGTTCGACGTGATGCGGGCCGCTGGACGTGACGGGAAGATTAAACCGACGGAAAGGACCCGGTGACCCTGGACGCAAAGATGCCCCATGCGCATGCCGCTTCCATTGCGCTGGGTCCCGTCGGTGGAACGCCTAGGTTGGCGGCCGCTGGTCCCGGCGTTGCTTATACTTGCGCCGAATCGGAGACCAAGACCTCAACGAGGTGGCCGTTGAGCCATATGTGCCGGAGTGTCTTGCGGCTCGCCGTCCTGGATATGCTGGCAGGTTTGGTGCCCAGGGCCCTTCCTCACGCAGCGGTGCTGCTGCGATGTTTCCCAGCCGCTCGGCCGGCTGACACTCGCCGCCACCACTCGCTTGACGCGCTGTGAGGGTGCCGCGAGCGAATTTAATAAGCGCTGATGATCTGGACGGTGAGCATGGAGTACCTCAAGAGGGGCTGCTTGGCCTTAATAAGGTCAAAAGAGACCGGGTCGGAAACACTCAGTGGTCGTAAAACACTCCATTGCATGGAGCATAACGGGAGTCGGGCCCGCGTGGACGGGCGGACCCCATAGCTGGGGCGGCAAGTGTTGCTTCTTGCGTCTGTCTGAATCATCTGAGTCTCATAACAGCAGCGTCGGGTGCAGTCGTCAATGTTCAAGAGGCCCAGGGCAACTAAAATGATCGCAAGCCGCGATGGAAGTTTACGGACAGACGCGCAGATGATCTGTCAGGTGAGCATCCGAGGTGACGCCTGTGTGGAACTGGCCCCGAAGCCTTTTCCAAGGTGCGCCCCCGGACGCCATCGGATACGCCCGGAGCAACAGCGCGACGTGCCGAGCGCGGAAAGTTGGCGTTCAGAAACGTTCGGACCTCTCAACGAGTTTTTTCAGCTGTGGTGTCGCGTGACGTTACCGCCGACGGTGATCTTGCGCTCGATCTAGGTCGTACCGATGAGGCGTTCTAGGGCGTTAGCTTGCTCCGCAAATTTCTTGGGACTGCTCTTCGCAAGCCTATCAAGGTTCGTGAGCTTCCAGCGAATAGCGGGAAGCTGCTTCAGGTGGGCGATATCCAGCAATTTCCACTCAGGCGTCGCTTTGACGAGTGACAATAGGAATTGGCGCTCGTTCGTTTCCAACATTCGCTGGAGGTCGGCTACCAAGCGCTCGCGTACGGAAATGAGAGCGGACAGATCCACAGGGTCCGTCGTCATGCCCCTGAAGGAGCGCTCATAGTCTTGGGAAATATCGCGGAGCGCCGGGAACAAGACTTCGTGCACGGGTCGATTGTGGCCGGCCAGGTAGATCACGAAGGCGCGGCGGATGGCGGGGGTGATGCCCTCATGTGCGTAGAGTTGCATCACATCGAAGAGGTCGCGCGGATGTTGCCGATCCATAGCGGCGACCAATTTGCCGCCGTAGACATCTTCCAGGGATGTTACGGGAATTTCGATATCGGCTTGCAGGGCCTCACGGGCCATGGGCGACAGCGCCGCGTTACGGACCGACTGGACGGTGCCCCGCATGACGAAGTTGACTTCGACCTTGATTTCGATGTCGCCACGGCGTACGAGCAATTTGGTTTCGCCGGCGCCGGTCGCCGTCACGGTGCGAGTCTGAAAGCCGCGGGTCTTCAGACGAGCGGCCGATTGCAGGATGGCGTCATTGATTTGCGCCAATGCTCGGTCTCGAGAAAGACTGTAGTCGGGGAATACGAGATCAAGATCGACCGACAAGCGCGGCATGTCGCGGATGAATAAGTTGATGGCGGTGCCGCCCTTAAGTGCGAACACGCCGCTCTCCATAACAATGGGAGCTACTTGTGTGAGAAGGCGTGCGGTATCGAGATAGATCTGATTCACGGCTTCAGTATAAGCAGGCCATCACTGGAGCGAGATACCCACGGTTTCTTGCTGCCGGTGGGTAACTGCGCTGGATTCAATTTTTTTGCCCAAGGGAGCGAAAGCTCGCCCCCGAGCAGCAGAGTCAGCCGCACGGTCTTGACGCTGGTGCAGCGCTTCAGAAGTTCTTCGATTACGTCGGCACGCAATGTATACGCGCTCTCGGCCAGCTCTCGTGCTTCCTGCAGAGGCTGACGGACTCCGACCTCGCTGAGCAACTCAAGTAGTCCGCGCTCCGGCGATGATACGAGCGGGGCAGCAGCTCGCTTTTCGAATGGCGCGACATGTAGTAATGACTGCGGCGTTTCTTCAAACAGGCGCTTGCGGTGGTATTCAGCCGGGAACCGTTTGAGAAACCAGTCCGGCAGCTTGGTTGCTGTCCAGCCGTACAAGTGCAATGTGCTCTGCTGCGGGACATATTGGCGGACGCCGTACCATTCGAGCGCGGACTTACCACCGACGTGTAGTCCTTCAACTTTGCGCTCGAGCAGGCGCAGGCTGGGATTCGGTAGGAGCGTGTCACCGGGGCGGGCATAGACGCCACGCGCCAAACGGGTGAGCCAGCCGGAACGAACGTAGTGGACCGCGAGGTCGGCTGATATTCCTAGCCCGGCCAAATCTTCGGAAACCAGCGGGGTGCCGGGAGGAAGGCTGGTGTAGAGGCTCTTTAGACGATTTTCCTTAGTCGTAGTCATACTACGATTATATAAATAAATCAAAATTAGGCACGCGATTATTTTTATCTGCGCAGTCGTAGTACGACTACGATAATGGGAATAAAAGCAAATTCGATTCTCAGGCAGGCCCGCAATGCGGGACTTTTGCGGGAATCGCTACTGCTCAGTCACGCTTCGTGGTGCCATTCGCAACGGGCGCCCCTCGACAAGTGATTGAATATACCCAGGTTATCGATCGGCAACCGCTCTCATAATGCCGGGGTGGAGGGTTCGAGTCCCTCCCTTTCCACCATAAGAATCAATCAGATACGGAACGGCGCTTGCATCGCTGTTCCACGGTAAGCGCATCGTAAGCGCAAGAATCGGCTTTTCGTTGAGCTTGGCGACGGCCTCGCGCCGCTGATCGGGCGCCAGATGCGCATAGCGCAGGGACATCGCGACGGAGCTGTGGCCGAGGAGATCGCGGACGGTGTTCAGCGGCACTCCGCGTTGAACCAAGCGCGAGGCGAAGTGATGGCGCAGATCGTGCCAACGGAATCCCGTAATCTTCGCGTGCTTGAGAAGCCGCGGCCACGCTGTGTTGAATCCAGTCGATATTCCGAAGACGCGTTGTCCGCCGACCGACTGCTCACGCCAGCGTCGGAGCACACTCAAAGCCTCTTCATTCAGCGGGAGGTGACGCGTTTGGCGACTTTTTGCGTGCCCACCCTCGACCGTGAGCAGTTGACGGTTGAAGTCAACGGACCTCCAGCGCAAGTTGAGTAGTTCGCCGCGTCGAAGTCCGGTGTTCATGGAGAGGAGCACGGCGGGCGTCAGGTGATCCCCGAAGTGCGGTAGAGGCGGAAGCAGTTTCTTTTTGCGCTCGAACCGCCAGGCGTTCGCTGACTCACGGGCTTCGATCATTTCGATGTCACGTGCTCGCAGGGCATCCCGGAGTCGCGTTTCTTCCGCATCCTCAAGAAAGCGCACCTTGGGTTTGCGGTCAATTCGCGGCTTGTCCACCCGTCGAATGGGATTTTGTGCCAACTTGCCGAGCTTCACCGCACGGGAAAGCACGCTCGAGAGTGCGAAGAGTTCACGCAGGACAGTGGTGGCGGAACAGCCAGTGTTGAGACGGCGAATCTTCCACGACTCGAGCCGCTCGATGGTGATGGCCGACAGGGGTTCCGAAAACCAAGTTCTAAACTGCCTGTGCAACTTCTCCAGAGTGCTGGCCGCCGTCCGGACGCGGTTGGTTCGTACCCATGGCGCATAGGTCTCCTTTACGAATTGTCCGAGCGTCAGGCCTTCCGCTCCATCCAAACCGTGCAACGGGTGGCGGCCATGTGCTACGTTGCCCAGTACTTTCTGACATCTCGCACGCGCTTCGTCCGGAAGCAAGGCGCCCACCTTGCCCAGTGCGACGATTGCGGCCGAAGCGTGCGTAGTACGACCGCACACCGCTCGGCTGCACTCGCAACGTAAAGCCCGGGAGTTGACGGTCATAGATCTCGAACGGTTTTCTCTTGGGCTGAGCCACATTGCTTGAAAGGAGGCTTGCCCCAATGAAGGCTGGCATGGTGAATTCTCCTGTGCTACGAAGCAGAAGCGGAGTCTTGGCCGCTTGCGCTTATAAGCGCCAGACGGAGAGTAGCCTTGTACGCGGAGCTCCGAGACCATCGCCAAATATGTCGCTGGCTTACCGCTGCTTCGAGCACCGGCGACTCCTGCCACCGGTTAGCTCGGACCCCGAGTCTCGTGGACAAGGACAGATTCGAGAAACCGACGGGACGCTGGCGCGCCACTGAATCTGCTTGACACCGTCAGCGGAAAACTCGTCGGAAAGGCCGACCGGGGTGTTTGTCGGCAACAGAGTATCACGGCGTGCGAATGCACGCGCCCCTGTAAGGGTAGTAGGTAGGACCGTGTGTCATTCTATCCGCATGGGCGCTGAGAGGATGCTTTCGATGTCACGCGTTAGTGCTTTGCGGCGGCCTGCACTCGGGCTGCGAAGACGCGAGATCGGCTATTTCGAGCATCTTGACGTGGATGTAGCGCAGAAATTGGCAGATTTCCTTCGGTTCCAGATTCTTGTAATCCGTTGTTAGAGACGCCGGTGTTGCGTGAAGCAACTTGCTGGCGCATGAATAGATGTAATCGTGCTCGTCCTCGATCCCGGCGACCCTGGCCATCTGCCGCCATTGCCAGCTTCCCTTGATAAGGTCACGCGCGTTCTTCGGTACGTTCTTCTCGAAGTTCGAGTTTTTCCTGTTCGACTTGCGCGATGGACAACTCGACTTGAGGTGCTGCCTTCTTCTCGACGAGATAAGCCTGGAATCCGTAGCCGTTTGTTTTTGCGTCGTCCAGGTACATTGACAAATGCTTACTTGCCTCCGCATCGACATGGTCCATCGCCTTGCGAACCAATTCTCCGTAGCGCTTTGCCGCCGCCGGCTGCGTGCCGACGGACTTGGCGGCTTTCGAGTGGTCGTCGAACTTCTCGAACCTCTTCAATAGCTCGATTTCTCTGTGGAGTTGGGCCCGCACGTCTTGGTAATAGCGGAGCTGCGTCGCCAGAAACTCTCTGTAGTAAATCAGGCAATATCGGTGATCCTTCTCAAAGAGAATTAACCAGACGCTAAGCTCGAAAATATAGCGAGCCACCGCTACCAGGCCGAGCGTTTCGACAACATGGAAGTTGCTTTCCGTTATCTCACAACGGGGCAGAGCCAGGTAACGCCGAGGCCACCGTCGGCATTCCTACTACGGTGGTTCATGCCGCCGAGTTGTCGCAGGCAGCGGTCCTGGAGGCGATTTCGCAGGGACATGTCTTCGTGGATGTGTGGGGATCAGGTAATGGTCTTCTGGAGGTCGAGGCTGAGGATCACGGCCAGCACGCGCAGATGGGCGATGTCCTTCGAGCGGCGAACGGTGACCAACTAACACTTCTCCTGGAACGGCACCGAAGTAATCGCGCGAACCCCGACAGGACGATGCACGATCCCCACTTTGCAACCCAATCGTCCCATTGCACGCGCAATACGCCTCGAGGAACTGCAGCGGGGACGGCACCCGCCGCCCGTGAATGACTGACTATCCGCAAGGCATTAGGTAGACCGAATAGATCTCTCAACGCACTGGATCGGGCGTAAGGCATCGAAGCAGTCCAGCCGGAAGTCGAATCCGTTGAAGCAACTCAGGAACTCGCAGAACTCCTCCCAGGAGTACTCGCGCCCGTCGATGACCACCACAGGCGTGCCTTTCGCGGTCATCGATCCTTCCGTTTACCGCGGTGCCCTTCGCATAGAGCCGATTCTGACTGGCTGCGGCGGCTGGGAAATCGGGGGAACACAGATATCGCACCGCGATACCGACCTCAGTCTTCCTCACCAGTTTGGTATAGGCTGCTTGAACTGGCGTCTCCGGAGGCTCGAGAACGGAAAACTGATAGCCACCAGGACAGTCCTCCACGTACTCGAACGCCCTGACGTCCAGGCGGGTACTCATATGGACCACGAAGTGGAACGTATGCTCCTTGCCGAGAGAATCGCGACGGGCAATAGGCTCAAAATAGACAGTCTCCAGCTCTGGAAGTCCCACACGCTTCATGTACTCACGGTTGTAGCACTCTGAGCAAAGGCTCCTTGCTGGCCCACTTTCTTCCTCCGAGTAGGCGGGAGCGTCAGCTCCCGCCCACTCGAAGCGCCAGCACTAACCGCAAGTGCACCCTCCGACCCCCAAGAATCGCACCGACGCCAGCGTCGCACGCTTGCGGGGAAATGCTACCCAATGCAGGGCTCGCCAACATTGGTAGCATGTTGCCCGAGACACGGATCAGACCCGTCTTTCGTGCGTGCGAACTGACCACGGCGGCCTCTGCCGCTCGAGCACCTGCCGGTCTCATGTGTTCGGCACAACCGCGGCCATGGACTAGAGTGACTCGAGAAAATCGATGAGATCTTGTTTCTCGGCGCGTGAAAGCTCGTGAAACTCTCTTGTCACGTGCCCTGCCTCGCCCTCATGCCGCTCGATGGCATCCTGCAGCGTGAGCGACTGGAGGTCATGCATGTATCGGGGGCGCATGCGCAGGCCCCACAGAGGTGCCGTGCGCAGCTTGTTGGCTGTGTCCTGCGGGCCCGCCTGTACGATTCCATCGCCCGTCTCGATGTCATGCAGTAAGAAATCGCTGTATGGATGAATGATCTTGTTGCCTAACGCATCGGGGACCACAAACATTCCGCCGTTAATGGTCGTTCCCGGGCGAGCCGTCGTAATGGACGAGACGTGACAAGTGCTGCAGCCGAGGTTCGCGAACAAGTGTTCCCCCACTTTGGCAGACGCCGTGTTCGCAAGCGCCGCATCGCGCGGTGGTACTTTCGTGCCACGAATAAATTGCGCGAAGTGATCGATGTCGGCGAGCCCGACAGCGTCCGGCACGTCCTCGGGATCGTCCGTGATCTTGCCAACCGTCGTCACGTCCTTCGGGCGCAGACGATTCGTTACGCCCATTTCATTCAAATAGGCGTCGCCGATGAACGAGAGCAGGCTGCTGTGCTGATCCTTCCAACCGAAACGGCCCACACGCATCTGCCCCGCCGCCTCGAGCACCGGCACTTCGATGGCCTCGCCGTGAATCCTGCCGCGACTGATTTCAGGTTGGCGGGCGGCAATGGCGAGCAGGGTGCTGTCATCGATCGCGTCGACAAATCCATCTCCGAGCGTGTTGAGCGCCGCGCGCAAGGCGCGAATATTCTCTATGACTGGAATGTGCTCCTGCGCCTCAGGGAGCACGGCGCGGTCGTTAACGATCGAACGGCCGGTGATCTGGTCGGCGCCGTCATTTATTGTCACCGTGGGATTGACGAAGTTGCCGTTGATATCCCGATGGCCGATACGCAACTCTGTGAACTGGCTCGCGCCGCCGCTCACTGGGTTTTGATGGCACTCGGCACAAGCTCGGGCGTTGTACACGGGGCCCAGGCCGGTGGTCACGTCATGCTGGGTTTCGTAGATTTGCTGATCGAACGCAAACGTGTCGCCGGCGGGTTGCACAATGCCGTTGCTCGAGCTCTTTGAGCCCGGAGCGGCGATCAACGTCGGAGTGTCAAAGCCCGCGGGTGCCTCGGTGGGTGCCGGGTCTGCAGCGTGCGCCCAAATAGGAGCTTGCAGCCCAAGGACGCAAATGAGGGGCGTTGTGAATCTATGCGTCATGATGGAAGTTACCTCCTGCTCAGAGTGAATTGGAGTCGATCCTTTGGTCCGATGCTCGATCCGATCAGTAGTCATCCCGTTCTTCCGGCCTGTCGTCGCGCCCATGGACTTGCTTGAGGAGGTTGTCGACGACAAAGTCGGCGACTGCGCGACCCAGTCTTTCGCCAGCATCCTCATCTGAGCGGAAGTGTTGACCCGCATACACCCGGCTCACGCTTGCCTCCTTTTCAACGGCCGCGAAGCTGTCGAAGGAGCGTACGACGCCGGGCGACACCTCCGACGTGACATCCAGATGAAATGGCCGCTTGCCAAATAAAGCGTTCAGCACGAATGCTCCGCCGGCACTGATCGTCGCATGCGCCCCGGGGTAGGATGGGTCGGTCGCAGTGTTGACCGCTCGAGGCAGCCAATTCGGATCGGCTCCTGTCTGGGGGTTGCCGTCCGTATCGGCGGCTCGTATCGCAGTGACTGGACGCCAGAAGTTGTACGTGTACTTGGCGTCGTAGAACGCGATCACTTCGTCCGCCAAGGTGAGATTGAGCAATGCGAACACGCGGGCGCTTTGTGCAGTGCCCAGATGGTGGGCCTGCGCCACTGTTTGCGTGATCTCGTTCCAGTAGTTCTGAATGGCTCCGTTCCAGAACTGACCGATCAGCACTTGCTCCGGCGTCGCCGTGGGGCTGTTGCCGATTCCCAGCGATTCCACCTCATTGAACACTTTGGTGTATTCGGCACTGGTGAGTGCCGGAGGGGGCCCCGGGCGGAATTGGCTGGCGCGCTTCAGGACAAACGGTTCGACTCGAGGCCAATGTGTGAACGCCGGTTGCTTGGGGAAGTTGGGTGGTGTCGGCTGATAGTCTCCGGGAGCATTGCCAAAGACGTAGGGGACAGGCGTTGCGGCGGACCCGTCGTCCATGCGCATGATCAGTGTTGCCTGGGCGACCGCCTTGCCAACATCGATTCCGAGGGTCTTGTCCCTTCCGTCCGGGATTTGTGCCAACGATTGTTCGAGCTGCGCGTCGAGCTGGGATTGAAACGTTGGATAAAGTGCGAGCAGTACTTCATGAGCAGCCGAGGATGCTGCCGCCTCTTGTGATGCCCGCGGCGACACGTGCTCGAGGCGGACGAGGAAAGGCTCGTGAGTGGCGTCGATTGCGTTGACGGCGTCATAGATTGCGCCGTGTAGAATTGCGAAGCTGTGGGTCGCGTGGACAGTCGCGGGTTGTGCGCCCGGCGTGCGGACGATGGTCAGAAGTATCTTGTTCCACTGTACGACCTGATCAACTGAACTTGAAATCGAGTCGCTGGCCGGCCATGCCAGACCGAACACCAGCGGACCGGCGCATAGCAGCGCGAGAGACATACAGAGTCGCAGCATTGAGAATCTCCCTTGTGTCGAGGCATGTTAGTGGGCGATGCGTGTTGCATGCCACCTCATACGGGGACGTCCGCGCTGCGAGATTTATTCCCGCAACGCCGGAAAATGCGTTCCCGGCGCAAGGGCGGGCCTCGTAGGGAAAGTTTCTTGGTGCTGTCCTTCTTCGATGAAGAGGCGCCGCATTCCATTGCGACATCCCCTCGGGAAGAAAACCCGGGCCCTCTGTCTTACGGGTTCAGGTCGATGCGGCCGTAGGCACCGCCGGACTCCTCCTTGGAACCCGCCGCGTAGAACAGCGTCGTGCTAGGCTGATTCATCACGTCGTTGCCGAAGGCGATGCCCCACAGTCCGTCCAGCGCGATCGCAGCCCCGGTAGAATCGCTCAGCGTGCCTGTGAAGGTACCCGTGCTCGGATCATACGCGTTGATTGTGCCGTCACCGAAGTTGCTCACGAGCAGCTTATTGCTGAAGGTGCCCAAAACCCGCGTCGCGGGCGCCAGTGCAAGGCCCCACGGGGCGTTCAGCTTGCCGTTCGTGGTGTCGGCGGGGTGTGCGCTCGCTTTGCCACGGCCATCGAAATCTCCCCTTGTCTGTATCGGAAGCGTGCGCCTCGATGTGTCCGTCCCGACGATCGGGCGTTGTGCGGGAAATTATGCGGTGCTCATGGGCGAATTGGCAGTGGCGCGAATGCCAAGACACGTCAACAGCGCGCCATTCCGGAAAACCGCTACCGAGCCGTGATTCTCGGCGGAGAGGTCTTGCACCTATCGCGTCTGCGGGCGTAAAACCGAGTCCGCCAAGCTCCTCTACATTCACTCTGCGCCAGCTGGCGTAACCACTGTGGCCGACCATTTCCGGACGCCGAACTAGTTTGCCTGGCTCCTGCAATCGGTGTGAGACGCACGAGGTAGAAAAACCCGTACATCTCCGGCGTTCCGGACGAAAAACCTCTCGGCGCGACTCGGCTCACCGCGAGCCAGCTTGCTAACCGGTCACCTGTGGGCCATCGTGTTTCTATGAGGCCAGACCTAAAAGCGGAGGTGATCGATCCGGAAGCCCAGGATGTTAAGGCTCGCAAGCGCCTCGATGGCTTCGCGGGCCGCTACTACGCGCCTTTGCTCAGCTTCTTTCGTAAGCGAACGCGCAATCCTGCACATAATGCCGGGGTCGAGGGTTCGAGTCCCTCCCTCCACGATAAAATCAGTAGCATACGAAGCGACGCTCGGGTCGGCGTTCCACGGCCCATCGTAAGAAGAAGTGGCTTCTCGTTGAGCTCGGCGACGGCTTCGCGTCGCTGGTCGGGGGCCAGGTGCGCATAGCGCAGGGTCATGGCGATTGGAGCTGTGGCCGAGCAGGTCCCGATGTTCAGCGGTACTCCATGCTGTACCAAGCGGGAGGCGAAGTGATGGCGCAGGTCGTGCCAGCGAAATCTCGTGGTCTGCACGTTTGAGGATATGTGACCACGCCGTTTTGAGTCCCGTCGCGATGTCAAAGACGCGGTGTCCACCAGCCGACTGCTCGCGCCAGCGTCTGAGTACAGTCAACGCCTCGTCATTCAGCGGGGCCTGACGGGTCTGACGAGTCTTCGCGGTCGGGCCTTCGACCGTGAGTAGCTGACGGGTGAAGTCGATGGAGGACCACCGCAATTTGAGGAGCTCACCGCGTCACAGTCCTGTGTTCATGGAGAGGAGCACGGCGAGCGTCGAGTGATCTCCGAAGTGAGGCAAGGGAGCAAGCAAGTCCTTCTTGCGCGCTTGCCGCCAAGCGTTAGCCGACTCGCGGGCTTTGATCATTCTTCCGTAGATTCGAGGGGTGACTGTGGCCGACCCGTCCGGACCGAAGATGCCGCAGAAGGGGCATCGGGCAGGTGCGCATTGTTAACGGGAGTCAACTACCGGGCTCAATGCTTTGGTGTCGGCGCGTTTGCTCTGAGCTCCCCAAGCCTGGAGAGGAACAGCTTGAGAATCGGAGAACTGTTGGCGTTGCTATAACCGACTGCCAGATCGATGGTCGGCGCTTCGCCCTCCAGCGGTCGGCTGACCACGGACCAGGGCAGCAGGTTCTTCGCATAGGCGGGCATCAGCGCCAACCCGCGGGTGGACGCAACCAGGGACATGGCCATCGCCAGGTTGTCAACTCCGTGATCCAACTTGATGTCGAGGCCCGAACGCAGCAGATAGTCCTCGGTCACCTTGCGCAGCACAGTCGCTTTGTTCGAGCCGCCGATAAAGATTTCGCCGACGAATTCGCGCGGATGGATAGTCTCTCGCGCGGTAAGAGGGTGGTCGCTCGGCATCAGGACGATCAGCGGCTCATGGTCCACCACCTCGTAAACCAGGTCGAAGGTGGGCTCGACGCGCAGGAAGGCCACGTCGAGCCGGCCGCGCACGAGCGCCTCGGCGAGGTCCGGCGAATAGTCGCTCGAGACCGTGACCTGGATCTTCTTCAGCTCGTCGCGCAACACATGCATGGCCTGCGGTAGCCAGTTCATCTCGTGACCGGTTTGGAAGCCAATGGCAAATGTCTTTCTTGCAGGCTGTGCGGCCCGGCGCGCCGCGTCGACCGCAGCATCGACCTGCGCTAGCGCCAGCCGGGCATGGTCGAGAAAGGCCTTTCCTGCGGCGGTCAGCTCGACGCCATGAACGCTGCGAGACAATAACTCGGCCCCAACCTGGTACTCCAGGTCGCGAATCTGCCGACTCAGCGAAGGCTGGGAAGTGTGGAGCCGAAGCTCGGCGGCCGTCGTCAGGCTTCCTTCCTCGACCACCGCGACGAAATACCTCAGATGTCGCAGCTCCATACCGGTTCCATGCCTTCAAAGTATGGCCCCCAGCTTACAAGGTCTTTTTCACGCGCGATACGCGAGCCTACAGTGGCCACCATGGAAGCACGGCTAATAAACAAGTCCCTGTTATTAAACAAGTTACAGGCATCAGTTTACCGTCAGGAGTAGCGCAATGAGCAGCCCAGTCGTTTTGATCACGGGAGGCCTCACAGGCATAGGCCGCGCCGCCGCTGTAGCCTTCGCCAAGAAAGGCGCGAAGGTGGTCGTTGCCGGTCGGCGTGACGAGGCCGGCACGGCGCTCGTTAAGGAACTGCGCTCTTTCGGTTCGGAGGCCGAGTTCATCAACGCGGACGTCCGCAAGGAGGCTGACGTCCGCGTTCTGCTCGACAGGACCGTCGCACGGTTTGGCCGTCTCGTTGTCGCTGTGAACAATTCTGGCACAGAAGGCAAGGTTGGCCCGATCACGGACCAGACCGCGGAAAGCTATGCCGCGACGTTCGACACGAATGTGCTCGGCGTGATCCTGAGCATGAAACACGAAGTGCGCGTCATGCAAGGACAGGGCAGCGGCAGCATTGTCAACATCTCCTCGACCTACGGACACGAGGGTGCGGCGGGGGCCTCCGTCTATGTCGGCAGCAAGCACGCCATCGAAGGCATCACCAAGTCGGTGGCGCTCGAGATCGCCAAGTCGGGAATCCGTGTGAACGGCGTGGCACCTGGTCCTACCGACACTGGCATGTTGACCCGTTTCACGGGCACGCAGGAGAACAAGGCCGCACTGGTGACGGAGGTTCCGATGGGCCGCCTCGGCCTGTCGGAGGAGCTTGCCAACGCGATCGTGTTCATCGCATCGGATGAAGCTTCATTCATCACCGGCCATATCCTCAACGTCGACGGCGGTCACACCGCCAACTGATCCCGCAGCAGAGGCTCGCTCGGTGCCCAGTCACACACGGTCTGGTGAGACCGTCGGGGAAGCGTGCAGGTCGCTGCACGGTCGGCTCGGCGTCCGCATTCGGAGCGGGAGTCCGCGCACGGTTCGGGCGCCGAGGTCGCAGCGGCGAACAGGGTGACCTGGGCCTCGGGCGAGAGTCGAGTAGCCGGTGGCGGCGCTGTTCCCGGTGTGGAACGTGTTGGTGCAGATCACGTCGAATCTGCTTATCTGCCTGCACGAGCGTGTGCCGTCGCCGCGATCTTCGTCCAGACGCTTCATCGCCCCGCGCCCGTACTCACCCCGTACCGGACGTTCGCGGCCGTGGAGTGGTACAGGCCTGCGGCGGAGCCTTGATGTCTCGCCGCCAGGAGATCCTTCTATCTAATCGGCCGCGAGCGCGCCGATGGTCAGTGCTTCTCAGTTCCTGCGATGTCATCGTGAAAGCGACCCATGGCCCGTCCCGTCCTTTCCTATCCCGGATGACGTCACGGTTGATGTGGCCGGCCGCACTCAGCGTGTGTAGCCGAACTCGATGATACGTCTGGTCGCGTCCGCATATATCTGGGAGCTGTCGGGTGCCAGCGTGCCAAGGCCGTCGACATATCGGTTGTACATGCTGAACGCCGCTGCCAAGAGTACGGTGTCGTGAATCTCCAGGTCCGTGGCCCCCTCAGCGCGGGCCGCGGCGACCAGCTCGGTCGTGACCATGCGGCCGTCATCGCGGACGACGCCGGCGATGCATAGCAAGGCGCGTAGCTTCGCAGAGACCGGTGCGGAGTCCAGGTCATCGAGCACCTGGTCGATCAGAGTCGGGTCCGCGTCGAGTTGCGCGGCAGCAGAGGCCGAATGCGATGAGTAGCAGAACTTGCATTCGTTCAACCCCGAGACATATGCGGCGATCAGCTCGCGCTCCCCCGGCGTCAGCGAATGGGGCCCGCGGAGTAGCACCTGTGCCAGCTCCATGAGCGGCTTGGCGGTTTCTGGTCGGAACATCAGAAGACCAGTGATGCCAGGATGTTTCTGTTCGTCCACACCCAGGTCAATATGTGCCATCAGGCAGCTTCTCCTATTAATCGTCGGTCGCCGGCAACGATATCTCTGTCATGCCTCGAAATGTCCCTAGCGCTTTATTGCTACTCCGCAGTAGGTCATGACCTCGCGCGATATGCCCCTGGAGCTTGGATTAGACCGCCATTGTGGACAGCTCACCACGCCAGGCTCGACCAATTCAAGTCCATTGAAGAACTCGGCGATCTCGCTCCGGCTTCGGCCTTTGATCGGAGTGGGTACACCGCTCTCGTTATAGGCTTGCACCGCAGTTTGCGTCGTCTCGGCATCGGTACACGCGTGTGTCAGGACGAGATGACTACCGGACGGCAGGTCGGCGATGAGCCGCCGTACGATCTCATAAGCCTCTTCGTCATCGACGACGAGATGCATGACGGCGAGCAGCATGAGCCCGATTGGCCTGCTGAAGTCCAGGATCTCGGCGGCGGCCCCAAGGATCTTCTCGGGCGCGCGCAGGTCAGCGTCAAGGTAGTCGGTGACGCCTTCGGGGGCGCTCGTGAGTAGCGCGCGGGCGTGGGACAGGACCATGGGATCGTGATCCACATACACGATCCGTGACTGGGGAGCGACCCGCTGAGCCACCTCATGGGTGTTGTCCATGGTAGGCAAACCGGTGCCGATGTCGAGGTACTGACGGATCCCCTTCTGTTCGCCAAGGTAGCGCACCGAGCGGTTAAGGAATTCCCGATCCGCACGTGCCGAGGCGACGATGCCGGGAACCAGCCTCGCGACCTTGTCGCCGAGCGCACGATCAACCTGGTAGTGGTCTTTCCCGCCCAGCCAGTAGTTCCACACCCGCGCCGAGTGCGGACGGTCCGTGACGAGACCGCGGATCGGTGAGCCTGCGGAAGGGCCGTAGTCTTGACGCTCCATGGCGACAACATTCCATGATTACTTCCTGGTGCGGGCGATATTGTGATGTGGGTCTCGTCGTGGGAGAGCCCCGGGGGCGCGTGCTGGTGGCTTTTCGCGTGCCCGCTGGTCGTTACCTGACCGTGTCGAACATCTTCGCCATGCTGAGGCGCTGCCGATGGGGATCGGGACAAGGCCACCAAGATCGCCGATGACCACCCAACGGCCGGGTGCAGGCTGTGATTCTCGGTGTCCGGCCGCATGTGTCCGAAATCGCCGGCATCCCTTTGACCTGGACGTCCTGGCATCGGTGGCGGGCCTTCATGATCTTCGTGGTAGTGGGCAGCAAGGAGCTCCTGGCGTCCGTGCAGCGGCCACCAGCTGTTCGCGGGCACCGGCAGGTCACAGGCGCGGACGAGGTTTTCGGCACCCATGGGTGTGATTCCGATGCTGTGTCATGTCAGTCGTCCGGGTGCTCGCTGGCCGTTACTGCAAGGGGCAACTGCCGACCCGGACCGCCCGCCCGTCCGGCACGCGGCAGCGGCGCGCCAGGCTGGTCAACCGCCGTACCATCAGCAAAGCGGCAGGTCAGCGCATTAGGTCATACACTTCCTCTGATGGATACGACAGGTGCAGACCCACTCGTCGAGCAGGTGCTCGACGGGCGCTACGTCGTTCGGTCACGAGTCGCCCGCGGTGGCATGGCGACGGTTTACGCCGGTCACGACACCAAGCTCGACCGTGCGGTGGCGCTCAAGGTGATGCACACCAACCTGGCCGACGACGAGGATTTCGTGGGGCGTTTCGTCGGTGAGGCCAAGCACGCCGCCGCACTGTCGCACCCGAACGTCGTGGCGGTGTACGACCAGGGCACCGATAAGGGGCACGTGTTCCTCGTGATGGAATACGTGCCCGGGCGTACTCTGCGTGATCTGCTGACCGAGCGGGGCCGGCTCGGCCCGCGTCAGGCGCTGCAGATCATGCAGCCGGTGCTGGCGGCGCTGGGTGCCGCGCACCGGGCCGGCCTGGTCCACCGTGATGTCAAGCCGGAGAACGTGCTGCTGACCGCGGACGGGCAGGTCAAGGTGGCCGATTTCGGCTTGGCCCGGGCGGAGACGGCGAGCAGGCAGACCAAGACGGGCATGCTCATCGGAACGGTGGGTTATCTTGCCCCGGAGCAGGTCCTGTCGGGGGACGCGGACGCTCGCACCGACGTGTACGCCGCGGGGATCATGCTGTTCGAGCTGTTGACCGGACACCAGCCGTACCAGGCGGGCACCCCGTTGGCCGTGGCGTACAAGCACGTCAACGAGACGGTGCCGCTGCCGTCGAGTGTGATCTCGGGGCTGCCGCCGCAGCTGGACGCGCTGGTGGCCAACGCGACCAACCGTGACTCGGCACGGCGCCCGTCCGACGCCGACCACTTCCGCGAGGCGGCCGGCGAGGTCTACCGGGCGCTGCCGCCGGACGTCGACGCGATGTTGGCGGCCGTCGTGCCGACGCCACCGGGTCCGTTCAGGGCGGGCGGCGGGACGCGGGCGCTGCCACCTGAGGGGGCGACGCAGAACCTGCGCGCGTACGCGGGCGCGCCGGCCTTCGGCCCGCACGGGGCGACGCAGACGCTGAACACAATGGCGATCCCCCACCATGAGGCGCCGTCTCCGACGCTGCGGCATCGTCTCCTGCGGCTACCGGGCCTGTACCGGCTGCTCGCCGCCTGCGTCGTCGTCGTGCTTCTGCTCGCAGGTCTGGTCTGGTTCCAGACGGTGGGTGACACGGCGCGCGTGCCCAAGCTGGTGGGCCTGTCGGAGGAGGACGCCCGGCTCCAGGCCGACGAGCTAGGCCTCAAGGTCAAGGTCGGCTCGTCCCGCTATGACCCCAGAGTGCCCAAGGACAAGGTCGCCCAGGTCCAGCCGGGCATCGGCATGCAGGTCAAGACGGGCGCGCTGCTTACCTTGACCCTGTCGACGGGCAAGCAGCCGGTCGCGGTACCGGACATACGGAACCAGCCACTCGACCAGGCGAAACAACAGCTGCGGCAGGCGGGGCTGCAGCCGGGCGCCCAGCTCCAGCAGGACAGCACTACCGTGCAGCGCGGCTACGTCATCAAGACCAGACCACCGGCCGGGAAGAAGCAGAACCCGGACGAACCCGTCACCATCGTTGTCAGCAGTGGCCTGACGATGCCGGATCTGAGCAACCTCAAGCCCGACCAGGCCGCACAGAAGCTGGCCACGCTGGGCCTCAATGTGCAGTGGCAGGAACAGGACCCGGCCAACGGTCAGCAGTCGAACACGGTGATCGGCCAGAACCCTCCCGCCGGACAGCCCGTCAACCGGGGCGACAATGTCCAGGTCACCGTCCCCACGAACCAGGACCAGTGCCAGTGGGACCCGTTCTGCACGAACGGCGGCGACGGGTACAACGGCGACAACGGGGGCAATGGGTAGGCCGCTGCTGTGCGTGGTCGGCCAGCCGCTCACTTCAGCCTGTGGAGAAGTTTGGCGCCGCACAGGGCGCCGGTCGGGCACCCGGACCGGCTTCCCGCGACCTACCGGCGCGGCCCGCATCTGGCGACGGGCAGGAGCAGTTGGGTGGGATGTTCGTTGTCGTGGTAGATGACCTGGGTTGCGACGACGCCGTCAAGCGGCCGGGTGTCGCCGACTCGCTGGCCGTTGTTGGGGTTGATGTCGTGCGCTGGGAAGTCGCTGCTGGTGATCTGTATGCGGAGTCGGTGTCCGGCGGCGAACTCCCAGCAGGCCGGGCCCATGGAGATGTCGTACTCGTAGGAGGCTCCGGGTTCCAGCAGGTTCGGAGAGTCCAGTCCCTTGCGGTACCGGGCTCGTAGGATTCCCTGGCTGACGTTGGTCGCGCATCCGCCCTCCCCGACGTCGACGAGCCGTACCACCCAGTCGGTGTCGACAGCCGAGGTTGCGGCGTGAAGCTTCAGACGGATGTTTCCGATCACACGTACGGGTTGCTCTAGTGGCGGCGTGGTGTAGATGAGGACGTCGTTGCGAATCTCGACCGCGTGCTGGCAGGCAGGGCCCATTGGGGTGACCGAGGCGTCGCAGCAGGAGCGGCCGCCTGCGCTGGGCGCGGGGTTCCCCGGGTCGTAGACGTAGACGTCGGGTGGCTCATCTGCGGGTGGGTTCTTCGTGAGTTCGCCCGTGCCGGACAACGAGTTGGCTCTGCCGTCGGAGTGCAGGAACCACTCCTGAACGGTGGTCTGCGGCGGCGGCCATGAGTCGGCGTCGAGCCAGGTGTTGGCCCCCATGACGAACAGCCGTGCGGGTGGGCCGAGATCGGTGGGCTGGTCCTTGAGCCAGTGGTCGAACCAGCGCAGTTGGAGTTCGTTGATGCGGTTGATCGCCTCAGCGCCGAAGTCGCGGCCGCCCACGATCGGTGCCCACGGGATGTGCACCCACGGGCCCATGACGAGACGGTGCCGTGCGGTCTGGTCGCCGGCGCGGCGGGCGAGTTCGGCGTAGTTGTTGACCGTGCCGGGGGAGAAGGTTTCGTACCAGCCGCCGAAGTGCAGGCAGGGCACGGTGATTTCGTCGTAGCGGTGTTCTAGGGAGATCTCTT
>JAQGOC010000066.1 GCA_028293805.1 Gammaproteobacteria bacterium | reverse complement strand
GCATCGCGGCCGTGCGCTCGTGCGCCGAACGGCGCATGACTTCCTCGATTAAACTCATGTGAGTCGGTACCTCATCGCACGGTCAGTAGAAGTTTCGTACGGTCATGACGATGGCGGTGCTTCCGGCGACGACACACGCCGTCAGCATCGCCATCTTCCAACGCTGGCGGCTCGAGGCCACGGCGTCCTGAATTTCGGGAATGACCCCTAGCGGGGACAGGTCCAGTACACGGCGGACATCGCGGCTGCCACGAACGGTCTGGTCCACGCTTTCAGCAATCACCACTGCCGTGAGCGACAGCAGCATCGCAAGCATCAGTCCTATGGCAGCGATGGCGATGCGCTTGGGCTTCGCAGGCTTCGCCGGCGTCGCAGGCGGCTGAATCAGGGACAGCTCGTCGCTTCGGCCGCTCGCGATCGCGGCGCTCGTGAGCTGCGAATCCATCTGGCTCTTGTTGAGCTCATCGTACTTCGCGTGCGCCAGCTCCAAGTCGCGCGTCAGTGTTTTGTACTCACGCTCCACCTGGGGGGTTGCCTCGACACGCTTCTCCAGCTGATCGAGCTTGGTGCGCAGCTCGCCGCTGCGGCGGTCGAGGCCCGCGAGCTGCGTGTCGAGCGCATTGATCTGGGTGCGCAGCTGCACCACAGCAGGGCTGCCGGACGCATTTCCCGCACTGGTCTCGCCGTTGGCGATCCGCGTCTCGAGCGTTTTGATCTGCCTCTCGATCCGTTTGACGTCCGGATGGTCCTCGCTATAGCGCTGTCTGGCCTGCGCGAGAATCTGCTTCTGTGCCGTGAGCTGCGCGGGTAGCGACAGGCTGTCGATTGCCGTGCCGCCGGCGCGCAACGTTTCGATCTGCCGGCGCAGGGCGATCATGTCCGGATGGTTGGCATCGTAGGTGGAAAGCTTCCGGTTGTACTCCGCCTGCAGCTGCGAAAGCATGCCTTCGTCCATCCCCGCGTTACGCGCCTGCTCCAGCTGCTGCTGCAGGAAGATCTTATCCTGGCGCAACGTGCGCTGCTGCTGCCCGATGTCGTCGAGGTCGCGTTGCGTACGATCCATGACGTTCAGGTTGAGGTCGGTCAGCTCGGGCAACTGGCCGAAATTCTTCGCCTTGAATATCGCGAGCTTGCTCTCGAGTTGCGCGATGTCGGTGCGATAGCGGGTTGCCTCGGTGTTGTAGAACTGCGCCGAGTTGTTGGCGCGCACCTGCAGGTTCGAACGGCTCGCGTCAAGGAACGAATTCGTCAGCCACGTCGCCGCCTTGTGCGCCATCTCCGGATCGCGGCTGCCGTACTGAACGGTAAACGCCTTGATGATCTCGCGCTCGCGGCCGTTGTCGGGATCGAGCACGGGCATTTTGACCGTCTCGACGCGGGTCCTGGAGACGATATCCTGCAGAGCGTCCGCCGGGTCCTCATCCGCGGGGACGATACCCGGTACCTGCTTCATGAGCTTCGTCAGGTTTGGGCCGCTCAACACGGTTTCGGATAGGCTGTGCACGTACTCGTCCATGTAGGGCTTTTCCCTACTGGCGCGCTCCTTGTCGATCGGCAGCTGCCCCGACACCGTGGCGTCGGAGAACGAGATGAGCCCCGTGGAAACGTAGATGTCCGGCAGCCCGATCGCCAGCGCTATGGCGATCGCCATGATCGGCAGCGCGATCCCCGCGAGCAGGACGCGCCGTCGCTTGATGGCGGCGACGTAATCGGAGAAATCCGGAGTGGGTTGTGTGTCGGTCATCGTGGCTTTTCCGTCGGAATTGCATTGAATTCGGGGATTGGCTGGAAGCGGCTCAGAGGCTGATAAATGATCGAGATCCCGATCGAATTCCCGGCCGCGTACCGCTCACCTTGGAATCGCTGCCACGTGAAGTCGTACTCGCCCTGAATCCGATAGTTTCGGGTGAACTGGTAAGTGCCGGCCACACTGGCGGCGGCGTAGTCGCTTCCCTGGATGCCGAGCTGTGTCTGAGAGGCGCCGCGCACGCGAACGACACGGGCGCCAACGACAGTGGAAAACAGAGGTTTCCATGCGCGGACCATGCGGAAGCGCAATTCGTCGTGCTTCACTACGGCACCGGTAGCGCTCGGCGACAGATCGCGCAAAGCGTCCACCACATACTGTGAGACCTGGTAGGTCCAGCTGGCGCCCGCCCCGCCGACGAACGCGGTGCTGCTCACGATGCCCTCGACGGTAGTTTGAGCCCGCAGGGCGTCCACCCCGACGCGCACATAGCTCTGCATGGTCGTGGTGGGCTTTGCGTCCCATTGACCAGCAATCCCATACCGATTCGTCTTGTTCGGCGATCCGTCAGGTTGGAACTGAGCGTAGATTCCCCGCACCGTGAAGTTGGAGCGTTGCGTGTGGTCGAGCTGCAGGCCCACGGCGCCGTAGAAATCGCGGAAGCCCACCTGTTGGACGAGGTTCCTGCTGTAGGAGACGTTGGTGTACTCGACGTCGAGGTGCAGGTGGCGCCGCGGCGTCAAATCGTAAGTCATGGTGGGGGCGAGACGTTCCAGGCTCCGCCGGTTTCGGATCGTAACGCGGCCGCTCTGCACGCCCACGACCTGCCCGAGGCTCACCCCCGGAAAGTCGGCAGACAACAGCTCCGAGGACAGGACCGTCTCGTTGCGGTACTCGGCGACCCCGCCATAAGTGGCCTTCTGCGTCCGGTACGAGCCGTTGAGGGATAGGAAGCCGTCCGTAGACTGATCCTGGTGGTCATCGGGAAGAAAGCTCGAGCGGATTTGCGGGATGATCGAGATGTCCGCTCGCGGATTCAGCAGGCGCATGGCGACCTCCGCCTCCACCAAGCTGCCGTAGGCCGGGGTCTTGGGGGTCCCGCTCTGCGCCATCCGATAATTGTCGTTGTACATCCCGCCCGCTTCAATACGTGGGTTGAAATCCCAGTTGGCCGCGCTCGCCCTGCTGACCAAGGCAAACGCGGACGCGAGGGTCGCGCCAGTGACGAGCGCGGCCCGGGCGGTGGCGGCAACCGTCTCGGACAGTGCGCCGCACCGCCCTGCCTTGCGCAGGCAGAGGCCGCAACTACGGGACGACAACGACATCGCCGGCCTGCAGCGTAATGTTCTGATCGAGGTTCCTGCCGCGGATGACGTCCGTGTAACGGAACGGCAAGGCCTGTTGCTGGCCGGCATCCGAGCGGCGCAGGATCATGATGTCACCCAGCGCGGCAAACGGAGTTGTACCGCCGGCCATGCTGAGTGCCTGCATCACATCGACCCGCGGATTGACTATGAAATCGCCAGGCTTATTGACCTGGCCGATGACGTAAACCTTGTTTCCTTTGATCTCCTGGATGGAGACGGTGACCACCGGATCGGAAATGAATTTCTTCAGGCGCTCCGTCACCATCTGCTGCAGCTCCTGGACCGTCTTGTTGCGGGCATCCATCTGTCCTGCCAAGGGGAAGGAGAAAGCACCATCCGGGCGCACCAGGACAGGGCCCTGCAGGTCGGGTTCTTTCCATACGGAGACCGCCAGGATGTCGCCGGGCTTCACCGTATAATTGGTATCGGGCGGCGCCGCCCGCACTGCGGGCGAGAGGAAACCCAGGCCCAGCGTCAACAGCAACCCGCACGACCAGTGGGGCGTTCGAAACAGCATTAGAAATACCTCCTTTTCTTTTCCGTATCAGGGGTTCGCAACGGCTAGAGGCCAAGCTTGGAGCAAGTACCGTACCCGCCCCCCGCTGCAGTGCGGAATGCTCCACGGTCGCAAGCAGTAGCAAGTAGCGGTACCGGCGGAACGTTTCGCTTGCGCCCGCGTTTGTTTTCCGCGCCACCTTAGGGATAGTTATGATCCACACGACGACACAGGCGCGAGCTCCCTTGCAACTTCCATGATGGTCGACCCCCAAAGCACACCTGCCATCTGCTTCGTCGGTCTCAGCAATCTGCCCGTGCTCGCGCGCGAGTACGGGCAGCATGGCGTGGGCGGCGCCGAGCTGCAGCAGACCCTGCTGGCGAAATCGCTCGCGGCAAGGGGCTTCACGGTCTCCATGGTCGTCGCCGATTACGGACAGCCGGACGGGGCGGTCTGGGCCGGCATCAAAACTTACAAAGCGTATCGTCCCGAGGCGGGAATCCCGCTGGTGCGCTTCGTCCATCCGCGCTGGACGCAGCTATGGGCAGCGATGCGGCGGGCCGACGCCGATATTTATTACACGAGTTGCGCTGGCGCCCTGGTCGGCCAGGTGGCCATGTTCACGCGCCTGCACGGCGCAAAGTTAATTTTTCGCATCGCGAGTAATTCTGACTGCGACCCGAACGCGCTGCTCATCCGCTATCGCCGGGACAAAAGCCTGTACCGCTATGGATTGCACCGCGCGAACCTCGTGCTCGCGCAAACACCACAGCAACAGCAGGCATTGTTAGACAACTTCGGACGCAGCAGTCGTGTAGTGCCTTCACTGACCGACACGGCGGGTCGGCGTCCGGGCTTCGCCGCTCGCGACATTGATGTTCTTTGGGTGGGAAACCTCCGCACGCTCAAACGGCCGGAGCTGTTGCTGGAAGCGGCGCGCAAGCTGCCCCATCTGAAATTTCACATAATCGGCGGACCGCTTCCGGGAGCCGCCGATTTTTTCGAGGCCGTGCGCGCGCAGGCCCTGCAGCTTGCGAATGTGCACTTCCACGGTCCCGTTCCTTACCACGATGTAGGAGCATTTTACGAACGGGCGCGCGTCTTCGTCGGCACGTCCGCCATAGAGGGATTCCCGAACACTTATTTACAGGCGTGGTCGCGCGGCACTCCGGTGGTCGCGTTCCTGGACCCGGAGCAGCTCATCGTCCGCCATGGCATGGGACGTGCAATAGCGACTGTTGCGGAGCTGTGTGCCGCCGTTACCCTCCTGAGCAACGACCCCGGTGAATGGGAGTCGGCCAGCCGGCGCAGCCGGGAATACATGGATAACCGTTTCAACGAGGCCCGCATGGTGGCGCCCTACATCGAGGCGCTCTCATATCTATATGAGCGCGGGGCGCCGGTGCGCGCGAGTGAATGAGACGACATGGCAACCTACATTACAAAGCTGGAGTCGAACGTTACATCCGATGATCGTCACAACACCTCCGCTCGCGATCCGGCGGCAGCATGCCGCAGCGTGTTGATGGTCGGTACCGATCCCGATGGTATGGGCGGGGTGAGGGCCGTAGTGCGCGGCTATCTCGACGGTGGCTTGTTCGAGCGCTACCGCTGTGTGTACGTTGCCACCCATCGCGCCGGGACCGCGTGGGTCAAGAGCACTACGGCGCTGAAAGCGTGGTTGAAGGTCGCCGTCTATTTACGAAAGCTCGATGCCCCCTTGGTTCATGTGCAGACGGCGTCGCGTGCCTCGTTCTGGCGCAAGTCCGTCGTGTGCCTCATGGCTCGATGGGCGGGCCGCCCCTACCTGCTGCATGTTCACGGCGGCGAATTCATGCAGTTCTACGAAGAAGAGTCGGGACCTCTCGCACAACGCTTCATCCGTAGCATCTTCGCTCACGCGGCCCTGGTGATCGCTTTGTCCGACGAATGGGGCAAGCGGCTGCTGCGCGTATGCCCCACGGCAACCGTGGAAGTGCTGCATAACGCGGTAGCGCTTCCTGATACAGCGGGCCTGCGCCGCATGGAGGAGCGGGAACCGACGCTGCTGTTTCTGGGAAATCTGGGGCGGGGAAAGGGCACCTACGATCTCGTCCGCGCCTTTGCGCTGATTGCCACCCGCTTCCCGCGGCTGAAACTCGTCTGCGGCGGAGTTGGATGCGTCGAGGAAGTCCGGCAACTTGCAACCCAGCTCGACGTACGGGACCGCGTCCTGTGCCCCGGCTGGCTGAACCCGGAGCGCAAAAGTGCGGAGCTCGCGAGCGGCACCATTTTCGTCCTGCCCTCCTACGCCGAAGGCATGCCCATGGCACTCCTCGAAGCGATGTCATGGTGCCTTCCCGTGATTGCAACCCCGGTCGGAGGCATTCCGCAAGTCGTCCGGAACGACGTCAATGGCCTGCTGGTCTCTCCTGGAGACATCGACGGTCTGGCGGCCGCCATTACGCGCCTGATGAGAGACCCGGCCTTGCGTGAGCGGTTCGGCGCCGCCGCGCGCGCAACCATCGAGGCAGGATTCTCGCTGGAGGAGGCGCTGGAACACCTGAGTACAATTTATCGGCGCTTCGGTATCGAGGCCCGCGCAGGGGCGCGTGCAGCGGGGCGCGCCGACGGAGAAATCGCTTGAAGCAGATCGCCCAATATCAGGATGGCAGGCTCGAACTGCAGGACGTGCCGCTCCCGACCGCGCCACCCGGCGGCATCCTCGTTCGCCTCACCCACTCCGTCATCAGCGTCGGCACGGAGAAAATGAAAGTCGAGCAGGCGCGCATGAATCTGCTGCAAAAAGCGCGGGCGCGTCCGGACCAGGTGCGGAAAGTCCTCGATACCGCGCGCACCCTGGGCTGGCGCGCGGCGCTCGAGAAAGTCCGCAATCGCCTCGAGATCCCCAGCCCCCTGGGCTACAGTGCTGCGGGAGTCGTGGAGGCGGTGGATCCCGCCAACACGCGCTTTCGTGTCGGCGACCGGGTGGCGATTGGGGGTGCGGAATGCGCCTTCCATGCGGAATACGCGGCGGTACCTGACATGCTCGCGGCGCGGGTACCCGATGAAGTCGAAAACTGGCAGGCGGCCTACGCCACTATTGCCTCCATCTCGCTGCAGGCGGTAAGGCAGCTGCAACCCACTCTCGGCGAGCGGGTGCTCGTCGTCGGCCAAGGCTTGGTCGGGCTGTTGGTGACTGCCTTTCTTCGCGCCAGTGGCGCACGAGTGATGGCGCTGGACGTCGCCCCGGCACGCCGTGGCCTGGCACAGGCCATGGGCGCGGAAAAAGTCGTCATTGCAGGACAACAGGACCTGCGCCAGGAGGTTCGTTCCTGGACCGAAGGATACGGAGTGGATGCCGCGGTCCTCGCCGCGTCCGCCACCACCAACGCTCCGACGGAACAGGCACTGGAGGTGCTGCGCGACCGGGGCCGTGTCGTCGTAGTCGGCAAGACAAAGGTGGATTTACCCTGGGAGTACGCCTTCGGCAAGGAAATCGAGGTCCGCTTCTCCCGCAGCTATGGACCGGGCCGTTACGATGCCGCCTATGAGTGGGCCGGCGCGGACTACCCGATCGGCTATGTCCGCTGGACCGAGCAGCGCAACTTCGAAGCCTGCCTGCAGCTCATGAAGACGGGCGATCTCAACATCACCGCCCTTACCACTCGCCGCGCACCGTTCAGCCAGGCGCTGCAGGTGTACCAGCACCTCATGGGCGAGGGAGCCGCTACGGAGGCGGGCGTCATCCTGGAATATGGAGATGCACCGCGAAATACGACACCACGGCTGACACTTGTCCAGGCGGACGCGCGGCAGGCTGCGCACCCCACCTCGGCCGACACCACGCAATCGCCCATAATCCGACACGTCGCGCAGCTCGGGCAGCTGGACGGACCTGTATCTCGCGTGGACGTGATCGGTGCCGGGAATTTCGCGCGGACCATGCTTCTACCGCATCTCAAGGACCGCGTTCCCCTCGGCACCGTTGTCAACAACACCGCGCTGAGCGCGAATCACGTCCGCAACAAATTCGGCTTCGCGCGGGTCGCCACGAGCTACGAACGGATTCTCAGCGACGAAGTCAAAGCCGCGGTACTGATCGCCACGCGCCATAACCTCCACGCTTCCCTCGTGGTTGCGGCTCTCGCTGCGAACCGACATGTCTTCGTCGAAAAACCGCTGTGCCTGACACGCGGCGAGCTTACGGAGATCGAGGCCACGCTCGCGGGCAGCAGCGGCAGCGTGCAGGTCGGATTCAATCGGCGCTTCTCTGGAGCCGCCACCGAGCTGCGCAAGATCCTGCGGGAAACACCGGGACCCAAGACGGCCAGCTTCCGGGTGATGGCCGGCGCGCTCGAGCCGACGAGCTGGTTTGCCAACTACGCCGAGAGCGGCGGCCGCGTGCTGGGTGAGGCCTGCCACTTCTTCGATTTCTTCTGCTTTCTATTCGAGTCGCAGCCCGTGCGCGTCAGCGCGCAGACCGTCTGGCCGCCTGCCGGGCGCCTGCCATTCCCCGACAGCGTCACCGCGCAGGTGGAATTCGCCGACGGCTCCTGCGGACAGCTCGTATATTCGGCGGAGGGCGACAGCTCCTGGCCGAAAGAGATCTGCACCGTGTTCGGCGCTGGAATCACGGCGGAGATTCACAACTTTCAGAAACTCGTCGTCCACCGGCAGCGACGGCGGGTGTCCAAGGACTTCGAAGGCAAAGGACATGCACAGCAGATGGCGGCCTGGACTGCGTTCCTGCGGGGCGCAGGTCCGCATCCCCTTCCCTTCGAAGAGGCGCGGCGGTCGACGCTGCTCGCCTTCGCGGCCGTGGAAGCGATTCAACAAGGCCGCACCATCGACGTAGGAGCCTGATGAGCGCGCGTGCTCCAGGCCTCCTGTTCATCGTCAACTCGCTGAGCCTCGGCGGCGCCGAGAAACAGGTCGTCACGCTGCTCAATCATCTGGACGAGAGCCGTTTCCGCCTGCATCTCGCCTATCTCAAGCGCGGCGAGCACCTGCTTGCGCAGCTGAACACCGCGAAGCTCGATGAGCTGCTGTGCTGCGACGTGAGCCGCGGCGTGGAGCGCAAGGCGTTGCGCCAGCTGCAGCACGTCATCAGCGCGCGCCACATCGATGCCGTCGTGTGCACCAACACCTATTCAATGTTATATGGCTACCTTGCCCGGCTCGCCGGCAGCCGGCCGGGGGATGCCGTTCGTGGCGGCGGCAGGCTGCCGAAGCTGGCCACCGTGTTTCACACGACGCTGCTCAGGACTTACAAGGAAAAAGCGCAGATGCTGCTTTATCAGCGGCTCTTCAAGCGCAGCGACCTGCTGCTGTATGTCTGCGAGAACCAGCGGGATTACTGGCGGGATCGCGGCCTGCGTGCAGCCGCTGATGGCGTGGTCCACAACGGCATCGACGTGGATTATTTCTCTGACGTGCAGACGCCCGAACAAAAAGGGACGATGCGGCAGAGTCTCGGATTCGGTCCGCAGGATTATGTGATCGGCCTATGCTCGTCGCTGCGCCCAGAGAAGGCGCATGGCGATCTGCTGCAGGCCGTGGCGCGGCTGCGTGCGCAAGGCTTGCCTGCCAAGGCGCTTTTCATAGGTGATGGCGCGGAGCGGGAGACCCTCGAGCGCAGGGCGCTGGAGCTCGGCCTACGCGAACATCTGCGCATCACCGGGCTGCAGCAGGACGTGCGCCCATTCATCGGCTGCTGCGATGTCATGACCCTCGTCTCGCACGCCATCGAGACCTTCTCGCTCGCCGCTCTGGAATCGATGGCGCTCGGCAAGCCGCTCGTCATGAGCGACATTGGCGGCGCATCGGAACAGGTGCTGCACGGACAGAACGGTTTTCTGTTCGAGCCTGGCAATGTGGCGGCTCTGGCTGCACATCTGTCGACGCTTACGTTGGAGACGCTACGGGTGCAGATGGGAGCCGCCGCCCGCCGCCGGGTCCGTCAGCTCTTCACGGTGGACGCGATGACCGCCGGCTTCACTGAGCAGATGACACAACTGCTCGGCACGGGCCGTTCACGGCCTACTCTCGAGCGTCGCGCCGAACAGAGCGGCTTTCTCACATGAGCGCCACCGTCCCCACTGCATTCCAGCTGTATTTCGGCGCCGGGAGGCCGCAACACGCGGCCGCGCAATCCGAGGAGAGCGAGGATCTTTTCTTCCATTCCATCGAATTGCGCAACGGCACCCGCAAGACGACCCGACACCACCGGCTCGATGACCTGAATGCCCTGGTGCAGGACCTGCTGCCGCCGCACCGCCCGCTCGAGATCATGGATGTGGCCGTGTCTTCCGGGATCAGCTCCGCGGAGTGGCTGGTATCGCTCGAACGCGCCGGAATCGAGTGCCACATGCTGGCGGGTGATGCCGTAGTCGACGCCTTCCTGATTTCGCTCGGGCGCGGACTGCGGGCGCTCGCCGACAAAACCGGCCATCTGATGCAACTTGATATCGCGGGCGAGGCCGTTCGGCTGCCACCGCCGCGCAGGCGCGACCGGATTCGCTATATGCCGTTCATTTTGCTGATGAAGGCGGCAGCCCGACTCTTCGGGGCGCAGACGCGCGCCCGGTCGCAATCCGGCAACCGGCCCTGGCGCCGCTTAGGGATAACCTGCCAGCCCCTGACCCTCATGAGCCCATCTCTGCGCCGCCTTCCGCAGCTGCGGGCCGTGGAAGACGACATCCTCGTCAACACGAGCTACGCGCAACGCTTTCACGTGGTGCGCGCGGCCAACATCCTCAATCGCGCCTATTTCGATGTGGTGACGCTCGAGCGCATGCTGCTCAATCTGCGGGCGCGACTGCTTCCTGGTGGAATGCTGATCGTATGCCGTACAAACGAGTCGGGAGTGAACCACGCCACCGTGTTCGCTCTCGGGGATGATGGGCGATTCCGTGCCAGCGCCCGCCTCAACGAGGGCTCCGAGATCGCGGATCTCGTGCTGCAATTGCCGCCCACGAGTCACCGCGACGCGGCGCCCCACTCCGGACAAACTTCGTCCGATTACCGGAAGTGAGGCGCTCGTGTCGCGGTTCCTGGTGGTGAAGCTATTGCTGGATCGTGACTTTTTGCGGAGCCGCCGGTCGGGTCACCGGCGTCGGGCGCAAGAGGACGATGCCGTCCCGATCCTTGAGAGTCACCGTCGTGACCGTCTGCCCGTCGTTGGTCGTGGGATCCTGCTTGCCCTTGATCTTCACGAAGGAACCCCCGAGGGACACCGTCTGCGGCCCATTGCCCTTCGGATTGACGAGCACGATGCCGTTGTCGAAGTCCCGCCGCCACACGCCTTTCGACCACGCCGTCGTGGGGGCCGCCGACCCGTTGCCGAGCTTGGCATCGAGCTCATCGAACCAGACCACGCCGTAGTAGCCCTTGGAGTTGTCGGTGAAGCTGTAATATCCATCGTTGAGCAGACACGACCCGAGGCCGTAACGCATCCCCTGGTAGTCGGTCGCGGAGCCCCACTGGTTGAAGATGCCGAGTTTCGGCGCCGCCATGTTGGCCATCGTCTTGCGATAGCGGTCCATCATCGCGGACCAGCCGGCCCAGGTCTCGACAGACCAGGACTTGCCGATGTAACCCTCCAGCGTGCCGCCGTTCACCAGCCCCTGGTACTCGGTGAGCTTCGAGGCGGGGTCGCCCCAGTCGCCAATGTTGCCCAGCTGATATTTTCCGGGCATGAGGGTTTTCACGAGCGAGAAGTAGCGGGCATAGCCCTGGCGCAGCCAGCTCTGCACGGTCGGATCCGTCTGCTTGTCGATCTTGCCGTCGCGGTTCCAGTCGCCGTCGATGTACGGCCTCCAGAACACGTTGTCCATGAAGAAGCCGTCGATGGCGGGCGCGGGCGCGGCGTAGTTGGTGACGAAGAATCTAGTTATCCAGTCGATCCCGTTGTTGCCGCTCGAGTCCTTCGGAGTGAACAGCGTGTTGTTGACGGCATTGTCACCCGGGGTGCCGAAGCCGGCGCCCACATAGGAAGTCATCTTCGAGTCGGAGTACAACCACCACTTCATCGAGGTGATCTTGTCACGCAATGCGCCCCAGGCGGCAGTCCCGCTGGCCTGATCGGCGCGCATCTGGTTGGAGTTCACGTACACGA
>JAQGOC010000037.1 GCA_028293805.1 Gammaproteobacteria bacterium | reverse complement strand
CGAGGAACCTGGCCAGTTCATCGACGCTCCACTCCAGGCTCGCGAGGTGCGCCCCGACGAAGTTGAGCTTGGGATGCCGCGCCACGAAGGGGTCCCGCGCGGCCATGAGGCATTCGAAGCACGGCTGCACGGGATGCAGGTACATGTAGTATTCGGGATGGTCGCGAAAATAGCTGCGGTCGTTCTCCGTGGTCATGGCCTCGAGCGGCAGCCAGCAGTTCTTGGGCTCGGCCTGGTGCGCGACTAACGGTATGCCCCTTGCTTCGAGATGGCTCATGAGGCCATCGAAGCGTGGATCGTCCAGCATGATGAGCCGGTTCTGCGCATCCCTTTCCACCATGCCGATGTTCTTCCACACCTTCACGCCACGAGCACCGCGCGCGATCTCGGCGTCAATATGCTTGACCGTGTCCGCAGTCCAGCTCGCACCGTCGAAGCCTTTCATGGAAAAGGTAGTCAGGAAATGAAAGCGCTGCGGGTCCGCAGCCTTCAGTCTCTGGGCCACCTGCGCCTGTTTTTCCAGAGACGGAAAGTCAGGGTAGTCGACGTTGATCGACAGAATCTCGAACCCATCCTTCGCTGCGATGTCGAGGAAGCGATGATCGTCCGTGTTTGCATGCACGTGCGCGTCGAACTTGCGAACTCGCAAGAAGTCTGCGGCCGTGTACGACGCCTCCGCGTCTGCAGCAGCCGCCCACGAGACGCAGACGAGGATGGCGCAACAGACACGCGTGATCATTTAAACTCCGTAAGGCCAATGCCGTCGAGCGAACGCGCGAGCCCGGCGACGAGTTCGGGCGTCGGCGCGATGCCGGCGAGCTTCGCCGCGTACAAGGCGGCTCCGGCGGCTGGCGGGAGCCGCGGCGCTACGAATTCGTAACGCCGGTCACCGGCGACCAGCGCAGTTTCGAGCATCGGCTTCAACAAGCCCTCCAAACGGAACATCCCACCCGAATAGGACACGGGCAGCGACAACCGCGGCGGAACGTCGAGCTGATCGCGGACGGCATGCACAATTGCCGCGAGGTCTTGCGCTGCCTGCTCAAACAAACGACGCGCTCCGGCGTCGCCCTCGCGGACCGCCCGAGCCGCCAGCGGCGCGAGCGCAGCGACTTCGCTGCGCGCTAGCGGCGGCGGCCCGTAGACTGCGGCGCACAAGTCAAGATCGGCATGCAAGTGAAAGCGCTCGCGGATCAAATGGTAGAGAGCAGCCTTTGCCGCCCGCCCATCGCTCATTCGCGAGAACAGTGTCAACGCCTCGCGCGCGATCCAATAGGCGGATCCTTCATCGCTGAACAGTTCTCCCCACCCGCCCGCCCGCGCGCTTCGCGTCTCGAACTCTCCGTAGGCAATAGAGCCCGTGCCGGCGACAATATTGATGCCGTTGCGGCCCGCGAGGGCTCCTGCCCAACCGCACACCATGTCGTTACCGCAGCGATGACGCTCGGCCGGCAGCACATCTGCGGCGATACGGTCGAGGCGCGGGAGCAGAGCGCTGTCCTCGCCATGGGCCGGCAGGCCAATGAAGGCAAACTCGAGTTGGGAGGCCGCTATCGTAGCCTGTTGTAACGTCGCCTGGATGCCTGCAACGAGCATGGCCTGCAGCGCATCGAAGCCGGTCTCCAAGTGGTAGGCAGATTGCCCGCGGTGAGAGGCTAGCACCCGCCCCGTCTCGTCGATCAACAGGAAGTCCGTCTTGGTACCGCCGCCGTCGACACCGAGAAAGGTCCTCACCGGGACGGCTTCCAGGGATAGATTGACACGCCCTGCACCACGCGATTGACGATGCCCCGGGCATTGGGCGTGTCGGGCCGCAGCCCCAGCGCCAGGGATTGCAGGAATGCGAGCGTTTGAGCAAATACAGCATAGGGAAAGCAAAGGCCGAGGTTGGATGCGCCCATCGCGCCCGGCACGGCAGTCCCCTCCGCGTCTGTGAACTCGCTCGCCCGCGCGCCCTCCGCATCACCACCGTAAAGCGCCACCACGCGGGCCGCGACGCCGTCGGCGCGCAGTTCGCGCAGAAGGTCCATCTCGTACTGCCGTCCATACGGATCATTGGACAGGAACAGGACCACTAGAGTCCTGCCGTTGACGATGGTTTTTGGGCCATGGCGAAAGCCCAGGGGCGTTTCGGCTAGTGCGACGATGTTGCCGTCGCTGAGTTCGAGCATTTTGAGCGCAGCCTCGCGCGCCAGGCTCTTGAACTCCTGGCTGCCCAGATACACGACCCGCTCGAAACCCGAACGCGCCAGGCTCGCGGCGAACGGCACTCCGGCCTCGAGTACGTGGGCCGCCCAGCGCGAGAGTGCGTCCGGACCATCTTGTGGCGACAGATCGAACGCCAGCGAAGCGGCGAGCATCATGCCCGTGAAGCTCGACGTCATCGCGAAACCGCGATCGTTCGTTTCCTCCGGCAGCAGGACGATATGAGCGTTACGCAGGCGTTGCCCTTGCCGGTACAGATCTCCCTCGTCATTGCAGGTGAAGATCAGGTGGTGACAGTCCGGCACGCCCTGCTCGGCCAGACTGAGTGCCGCCATGCTCTCCGGACTGTTGCCCGAGCGCGCGAACGAAACCAACAGCGTCGGCACGGCGGGCTCCAGCCAGCCGTCCGGCGATCCGACCAGGTCGGTGGTCGCCACGGCGTCCACGCGAAGCTGCGTCCGGCGTTTCAGGGCCGGCGCGAGGCACTCGCCGACGAAGGCCGAAGTGCCCGCCCCGGTCAAAACGATACGCACGTCGTGTCGCTGCAGCAGCGGATCGAGAAAGGCCCGCAACGCGCCGGGCTCGCGCATCATCTGGTGCGCGATCTTGGTCCATATCGCCGGCTGCTGTGCGATCTCGCGCGCGGTCCAAATTCCGCCAGCCGTCTCGAGCTCGGCCTGCGGGTGTCCAAGATAGTTCATTCGCGTCCTCGATCGATGACGGCGCGGTCGGCCGGGCCGCCGGATCGGCATGCGCGGTCGTAGTGGCGCAGCACCTGCTCGACGCCATCGAATACGAGCTCGCGCGGATCGTTTTTGAGCCGGCCCTCACGGATCGCGGCGTACTGCACCGGCAGATATTGGCTGATGAGCGTCAACGGAATACCCCTGGACCCGAGCCGTTCGAACAGTTGCGTGCACGCCCGCTCCACGACGGGCGAACTCCAGTAATAGCGGATCCGGTCGCTCAGGCTGAAGTGGAGGTCGAACTCCCGCCGCTCGGGGTCCGTGTAATAGGTGCTCCAATACCGGGGGTCCCGCTTCATCTCATTGAGCATCGTATCTTTCAGTGACGCCTCCGGCCTCAGGTCGAGTTCGGAGGCAATATCCGCCAGGGCCCAGATCACCTCGCGCAGCGCGAAGGTCAACCCCGGTCCCACCTTGAGGATGGCGAAGTGATCCTGCACCAAGGCCTCCAGGGCGGCGGCCGTTTGATAGTCGGTGGAATGGGCCTCGAACACCATGCCGGCCACCTGCTCTATGCTGCGGCTCAACGCCACGGCCTTGGAGCCGACATAGTCAATCACCTGATGATGATCGAACTCGACCCCGGGTTGCACTACGAGGCCTACCACTCGCGACCATGCCGCCTCGACGCCGTGTCGCGCGAAGGCTCTGCGATGCGCCTCGATCGTCGCGTGCGCTGCCTCGGGGGTCGTAACGGTGAGTTCCTCCAGGGTCTCGTGCGCCCCACCGGGCACCGGCACTTCGGAGCCGATAATGTACACGGGCGGCTCGCCGCCAGCGCTGAGCCACGCGGCTTCGGTGATCTCGCACAACACTGCAGTCCGTTCTGCGATCAGCTCATCGCCCAACGAACGCGGGTCGTCGGCGCAGGACATTGAACAATCCAAATGGATTTTGCGGAAGCCTGCGGCCACGTATTCCCGGACCATCACTTGCGCCTTCTGCAGGGCAGTTGACGACGGCAGGTGTTGCCAGCAATTGGGGCCCAGATGATCGCCGCCCAGAATCACGCGGTCATGCGGCAGGCCGACGGCGGTTGCCAGCGCAAGCACCCGCTCGCGAAAGCCGGCTGGCCGCATACCGGTGTAGCCGCCGTCCTGATTCACCTGGTTCGATGTGGCTTCGATCAGCGCCATGCCGCCGGTGCGGTGCGCGAGACGCAGTGCTGCCTCCAGCACCAGCGCGTGCGCGGAGCACACGGAGTAAATTCCCACGGGGACGCCGGACTTGTGACGGCGGACAATATCCAACATCGCATTCATGAGGGTTGCTCGACGAGCTTCTCTTCCGGTTCGATGGCAAGCAGCGCCGCGGCAAGGAAGGCCAGTGCGATGGCGACCACGGTGACGGAGTTCGGCATGGCCCCAAGCACGGCCATCGAGACGATCGCTGTGATCATCGGCGCCCCCGCGTTGGCGAGCGGCGCTACCACCAGCGCACGGCCATAGCGGAAGGCATACACCAGTGTCAGGCCACCGACGGCGTTCAGGATCTGCGTGATTGCGGCGAGCCCTGGCCCTTGCCACCCATACTCGATGGGGGTCGAAAAGTCGGTCATCCACAGCGCCACGGGAACCAGCAACAGTGCAGCGAGTGTCATGTACAGAAAGATGTTCTCGGCATCCATGGAGCCGTTGGCGAGCTTCATGAAATACGCCTGCACGCCCCACGCGAGGAGAATGATCAAGGCATACACGAACCACGTGACGCCCTGCAGGCCGGACGCCCCCGCCTCCCCGGCCGGCGAGTAGTTGAACAGCGGCAGCGCGATCAGCGCTAGCGCCACGCCAAGCGCGCCCACCTTAGTCACCCGTTCTTTGAGAAACAGCATCGATAAAGCGATGGTGATCACCGGCGACAGCGCGATGATCGGGAAGATCAGGTACGTCGGTCCGGTGTGCACCGCATGGAACAGCAGCATCTGACCGCCGGCCCCCGTCAATCCGATCAACGACCCCAGCAGAATCGACTTGGGGTCGCCCTGCAATCGCCAGCCGGCGCGATGCATCGCATACAGCGCGGGCGGGATCATGGTTATCGCCCACACGACGTACACCAGCGTTTCGGGAAATCCATGCCGCGTGGGGAATTCGGCAAAGGCGCCCCACACCCCCCAGAACCCGGTCGTGATCAGCGCGTACATGAGCCAGGGCTTCTTCACGTCAGAAGCGGTACGACAGCCCGGCCACGTAGCTGCGGCCATATGCGCTGTAGCCCACCCCCACACCGCTCGCGCTCGCCCCCACCTGCTGGCCGTTCGCCCACGGCAGCAACGCATTGCCGTTGAGGTAGGTCCGCGAGATGGCGTTGGTGAGGTTCTTGCCCTCGACGTACACGTCCAGTCCCTTGAGCAGCCTGTAGTGCGCGCTCGCCGTCACCCATGAGAACGGATCAGCGACCGCCGGCCACCCCGGCACTTCCGTGCATTGCGAGCACAAGTAGGTGTAGCGCGAGGTGTAGTCCCAGTTCACGTCCAGGTTGAACGGACCTTTGTCATAGATGAGACTGACCGAGAACGTGGTCGGCGGCGCCAAATTGACTGCCCCGGTGGAATTGCCGGACTGGTCGTAGCCCTTGCTCCACGTGTGCGTGAACTGCACGTGCGTGCCCAAGCCGTTCTCGAGGAAGTGCTGCCAACTGAGTTCGACGCCGGTGTAGGTCTCCTTGGCGCCGTTGGCCGGGGCTTGGATGGTCCACAGGAACGGCGTTCCCGGCACACTGCCCGGCGGCCCGCCCACGTATTGCAGGGTGCCAAGATCCACGTTGGGTGTCGACGCGGTATAGATATCGTTGGTGACTTTCTTGCCAAACAGCGCACCGGTGAGCGCTGAATGCGACTGGTAGTACCACTCGAGCGACAAGTCCGCCTGCCAGGCCTTGATGGGCTTCAGGCCCGCCGTGCCCGTGTAGTTGAGTTGCGGCTGTCCGTTGATGGCATTGTTGGTTGCGTTCGGCGCCAGCTGATTGAGATTCGGACGCGACATCGTCTCGGCCAGCGCCGCGCGCAGCTGCAGGCGGTCCGGAACCACCCAATAGCTCAAATTGGCCGACGGCAGTGCGAACGTGTATTGCGCCTGCTGCGAGAATTGCTGAGAGGTGCTGTACTGCACGTTCCAGGTCTGGGTCGAGTTCGCATCGGTCGGCGTCCATAGCGAGACCGGTACGGATTCGGCGGTTGCGGCCAGGGTCGTGGTGCGCACCACGCGCACGCCCACGTTCCCCGACCAATTTTCGCCGGCGAACGTCGCTTCCGTATAAAAGGAAAAGGTCTTCTCGGTCACATCGTAGGAATTGAACGGGTTGGGCTGCGGCAGCGTGCTCGCGAGGTCGAACGGATTCGCGCAGGGAAGGGTCGCGCAGAAGAATGGATTCGCATTGCCGTTCAAACTCGCAAGAAACGCGATCAGCTGGCTTGTATTCAACTTTGGCAGCACCGAGGGGTACGAGCCGCCCGCGCCGCGCAGGAAATTTGGCGGACTGGTGAACGAAAGGACGTTGAAGCCCTGCGAGCCGAACGTGTAGGGATTGCACTGGACCGGGCAGCCCGCGGTTTCGTACAGCGAGCCGTACTGGCCGGAGCCGTTGGTCCAGTCGTTGCTGCTGTCGACGCGGGTCTTCTCCCGATGACTGTAACCGAGACCGAACTGCAGCTTTTCGAAGAAACCCAGGTGCCCCCGATACGAACCGTCCAAGGTGAACCCCGTGACCTGATCGTGAACCGAGAAGCCGTTGAGTCCATCGTAGTGCGTGGACCAATATTTGTTGTTGTTGAGAAACCCCGAGTTCATCAGCGACGTATACGAACAGTAGCCCGCGTTGGTGCTGCTCGCCGTCCCGTTCGGGCAGGCCGTGAGGCCCAGCTGGCTCGGCGGAATCATCACGTTGAGGCTGGGCAGGCTGTGCGGCACGTCGGTGACGGTAATGAGGTCCTGCGCGTAAGGTGTGGCCGATACCAGGCCGGCCGTCACGAAGGTGTCGGTGCCGCCCTCGGGCCGGTTCGCTGTCGAACGATAGGCATCGAAGGCCAGCGTGAACTTCTCGGTCGGCTGCCAGGTGCCCTTCAATCCGTACAGCGAGGTGACGACGTTGCGGTTGATAGTGTTGTTCACGATCTCCGGCGTGAAGTTGTTCGAAGTCACCGAGGTGATCACACCGTTATTGACCACCGCATTGGACCAGGTCGGGTTGCCGTTCTGATCCGTGCCATACGGGAAATAATACGACTGGTTGTAGCCGACCTGCGGATCCTGCAGCTTCGTCCACAGACCGTCCACGGCTATTTTGAACGTATCGCTCGGGCGCCACTCGAGGCTTCCGGACAAGGCATCGCGCTTCTTGTCATCGAAGATGGACCCGAAGGTGATGCAGCAGGGCGTGGCGGTAAGCGGCACGGACCCGGGACTGCCGTCGAAGGGGTATGTGGCCGGACCATAGATGTTCTGGCTGTAGGCGTTGAGCGAATCGGTCCGGTTGTGATTGTTCGACGTCACGCCCGCGAGCAGGAAACCCAGCGTCTGGTCGAGCATCGTGTCCTCGACGAAGGCCGAGAATTTTTGACCATGCAATGTGGACATGTCGTTGTAGTTGCCCTCCACATGCGCGCCGGCATGCAGCCCGGGGTTCTCGAAGGGGCTCGCCGTGCGCAGGTTCACCGTGCCGCCAATGCTGCCCTCGATCGCGGATGCCTCCGACGACTTGAGCACGTCGGCGCCCGCGATTACTTCAGACGGCAGCACGTCGAACGCCAGGTCGCGTGCGTCGTCGTCGGTCGCCAGGATCCGGTTGTTCAGCGTGACAATGTTGTATTGCGGCCCGAAGCCACGGACGGTGACTTTCTGTCCCTCGCCGCCCGTCGTACGGCTGATCGTGATGCCCGGCAGGTGCTCCAGGGAGTCGGCGACGTCGGAGTCCGGAAACCGGCCCAGTTCCTCGGCGTTGATAGAATCCACCACCACCGAGGCATTCTTCTTGACGTCGAGGGACTTCTCGAGACTTGCCCGTAGCCCGGTGACCACGACCTCTTCGAGGACGGGCCCCTCGTTCTCTTTCGCACTAGCGTTGGTAGCCGCCGGTACAGTCGGTGCCGCGCGAGTGTCCGCAGCAACGAGTGCATCGGTGGTTCCGGCGATCGCGACGGTTCCCGTCACGAACGGCAGCCAAATCGCAATCGACGCAGGCATCAGTCGCGGCACGTTACGCCCCCTACATTCAGAAAGAGTTTTGTTTATCCATCGGTTGGCACGGAAAGCGAAAGCAAATGAGAAGGGCGCCGCCCTTGTGACTTTCGTATCCTTGCTTTTAATCTTATTTCTATTTTCGGGCAAGTCAAGAGGTCTGACGCCCCCGGCGGCCCGCACAGCGGCAGATCCGCTTCCAGGGATCACCGCGAGCGCGTCTGGACGTCGGGCCTGAATGCCCGAGTGTCATGCAAATGGTGACTTCTACGCCGCTGCGAATGAGCGCTTCACGAGCGGCGCCGGGGAATCCCGGAGTCAGTCACGAACTTGACGATGCCTTGCGGGGCGACGCATGCGACGCAATCGTTCATGCAGGCGCCGATGTCAAACCAGCCGCACCTCTACTCCCCGGTTCCGCAGCGCTTCGATCGCTGGCGCCGGCGCGGCATCATCGGTGATGAGCATGTGAATCTGCTCCACCTTCGCGATCAGCGAGACGTTGCGGCGTATCAGTTTGGAAGAATCGGCGACCACCACGACCTGCCGGGAGATCCGAATCATTTCGGCGTTGAGCTCGGCCTCCTGCAGGTGCGGCGTCATGACTCCTATTTCAGGATCCAGTCCGTCCGCGCCGAGGTACAGACGGTCCGCCTGCAGGCTGGCAAGCGCCGCCCCGGCCATCGGACCGGACAGCGAGTTGGATTCCCGGCGAAGGATGCCCCCCAGCATGATCAGGCGCACTGCGGGAACGTCCATCAGCAGCGCGGCCACATTCAGTGCGTTGGTGATGACATTGATGGATTTCAGGTCGGCTTTGCGAATGGCTCGGGCGATCTCTGCCGTCGTCGTACCGGAGTCCAGGATGATGGTATCTCCGTCGCGAATGAGAGCGAGCGCGGCCTGCGCGATGCGCACCTTTTCCGCGTGATGCTGCAGTTGCTTGACGCCCAGCGGCTCATCGGCTTCCTCCTCGCGCGGCAGGGCCCCGCCATGCGTGCGGGTCAGCGCGCCGGCTGACTCGAGCGCCGACAGATCTGCCCGGATCGTGACCTGCGAGGTGCCAAAACGCGTCGCCAGGGCTTCAACGGTGACGCGCCCTTCCTCGCGAAGCAATTCGCAGATGCGCCGCCTGCGCTCCTCGATCAACAGTCCGCTTTCGACCAGATTGAGCATCAGACGGGTACCGCCTCGAGCACCAGGAAGTCACTGAAAGCCACGTGCAGCGTGCCATGCGCGCCGGAGACTTCGCCCAGCTCTCGATCGTTGAAGTAATCTCGTACGCGATACCGGGCGCCAGTGAGCCCGCGCAGCGGCACCGGGCCGCTGAAGTCGCGGGCGTAAAAAGCATAGTAAAAGCGGCCGGACTTCTCGATCACGTGAGTTTCGGGCTTATCGAAGCCGATGTCATAGAGCTCGCCTCGGTAAGTCCCGAGCGGCAGCTGTCGCTCATTGTAAAGCGCTATCCACTTGCGCCAGGTCGGCTCCTTGGCCGCTGTCAGCAGGAAGGAGTTCTTCGGCTTCGGATCCCGTGGCCAGGTGAACTTCGTCGAAATGATCCCGCCGACGCCCACCGTGGATGCGAAGTCATCGCCCCCTTTGCTCAATTCGACGTGATCGCCCGCAAAGGCGGCGCTCGGACCCATCAACGCCTTCAGGGTCTTGCCCTTGTGCCGAACCTGCCAGGATGACTCCGGATCGGAGGCCGGCGCCTGGTTGAACGAGCGGAAATTAAAGAAGGAGTAGGACGTACCGCAGGGACACAGCTCGACGACCGCTTCGGGGTTGATCTGCATCGCGGTCTGATAGATCGCAAGGAAGAAGTCCTGCAGCTTCTCCACGGATTCCTCCGGACGAGCGTGCCGGTGCGCAGGATTGAAGCAAGGGGCCACCGCGTTGAGATGCTGGCCGTCGATCTTGAGCCCCGCATAACCCCACTCGCCGAGGAACTTGCGGACGAGGTCGAGCGTGAAATCAACGGTCTTCTCATAGGCGGGGCACAGATAGAAGCAGTTCCACCACGAGACGTTCTGCGCCGCGCCGTCCTTGTCGAGCAGCAACATGTCGGTGTGATCGTGCAGCAGATCGGAGCCCGGAGCTGCCGCAAGCGGTGCGAACCAGAGTCGCGGCTCGAGATCCTGCGAGCGGATATTCCGGACCAGTTGCCGCATGTCGTCTTCGCCACGCGGGTACTTTGCCGGATTGATCTTCCAGTCGCCGACGTTCGACTGCCAGCCGTCATCGATGACAGCCCAGCGCAGTCCCAACTCACGCACCTTGGGCAGCGTGTCCTCTATCAACTGCAGCGTGCAGTCACGTTCGTAACCCCAGGCGCACCAAATCGGTTCGTAGGCCGCCTTCGGCGGCTGGGGCGACTCAATACCCCGGCGGCCCATGATGCGCCGATAAGCATCGAGCACAGTGAAGTAATCGCCCACATGCAGGGCTACAAACGTTTGCGGCGTGTTGTATTGCTCGCCCGGCTGCAGCTCGCGTTTGACGGGAGCCGTGATGGCGAGATCCATGGCGCTGTCCGTACAGCTCACAGGAAGTGAAACCGGCTGCGGAGTCATCTCCAGATGACCAATGGCAACGCCCCAGTCCCTGCGCCAGACATCTACGATCGGTGTGCCCCCGCCGTAATCGGAGGCCGACATGCCCATGAAGTTCTGTTGTTCGAATCCCGGCCGCACCGGCTGTACCCAGTCGCGACGGTCCGCATGCGTGCTGCCACAGAAAGCCCAGAAATGTGGGTCAGAGCCAGCGGCGCTGCCGCCGCGAACAGCCTCATGGGACAGGTGCAGCGCACCGTTGGTCCAACTATCGATCGTAATGGGGTGCGCGCCGAGATTGCGGTAAGAGACCCGATACAGAGCGATTCCGGGGTAGCCCTGCAATAGCTCGACTTGCACCGTTTTCTCGATCTGCGATCCCGCCACGCCGATCATCCGCAGCCGGGTACCGCGCCCGAGTGGCCCATCCATGTCCTGCTTTGTCTGCTCGCGTAATGCAAACTGAGCGAGGTGCGAGCCAGTCCCGATCACCAGCGTCTCGGATGCGGCCCAGCGAGTCAGCGCGATCTTCTGGCCGTCTGGGCCACCCGTATGCCAGAGCCTCGATCGCATCAGGGGATCGAACTCGATGAGGATCCGCTCGTCCCCGAGGGCCGCGGCTACGCCACCAGGTGTGTGAGCTCCGCGAGCGCGGGTCCTGCTGCTCAGGAAAATGCTGCTCGTGGCGGCGCTGGCGCCCGCGGCAAGTTTGAGAAATCGACGTCTGCTGGTGCGCAGTTTCTTCACGCGGTCCCGGGGCCTCCGACAAGATGAGTGTATCGAATCGTGTCCGTACTCAGATCCAGGCAGCCTTTTTCCGACCTGGATAGTCGCATTTTCGGTTGCTCAGCCGGACGGGAATTCCTCCCTTCCGGCGACAGATTCGAAGATATCCGAAATGTCTAACGCGGAAAAGAGACGATGGAGCCCGGAATATGGCTTTCCTTTGATTTCACATTACATAATGGTGCGCGCCTGGGCATGCGGGCGCGCTGCGTTCCCGTGGGAATCTTCCCAAACACGAGCGTCGATAGAGGGCAGCATCCAGTCGAAGTGGCGGGTGTCATGATTCCGGCACAGCTCACGGTCCGGCACTGGCCGTTATCCGTTTCGCCTAGAATCGTGTGGGTGTGCGGCGGATACGTACTCTCGAGAGAGCGTTCGAGGACGCCCTGGCGGCCCCCGCCCGGGGCCGCAGTCTTCGTGATGTCCCGAAGCGCTGGTGACCCAGCGTGAACGACTCTGATGTGTTTCTCGATCAGTGGCGCATGCGCGCGCTGTCACTCGAGCAACACGTCGGGCGTGTGATTCTCGGCCAAGCTCGCGCCATCCGCCTCATCACGAACGCCGTTTTCGCGCGCGGCCATGTCCTGCTGCAAGGAGACGTGGGCGTGGGAAAGACCACGTTGCTGCGAGCGTTCTCCCGTCTCATCGGCGGCGCATTCGCACGTATCGAAGGCACGGTCGACCTGATGCCGAATGACCTCATCTACTACACGTATGTGGGCCGGGATGGACGGCCCGCCATCGACCCCGGCCCGCTACTGCAACACCGAGACGAGCTGGCGATCTTCTTCTTCAACGAGATCAATCGCGCCCGTCCACAGGTTCACGCCCTGCTCCTGCGTGTCATGGCCGAGCGCAGCCTCAGTGCGTTCAATCAAGAGTACGCGCTACCGCACCTGCTGGTATTTGCCGATCGTAACCGAATCGAGCGCGAGGAAACGTTCGAGGTCCCCTCCGCCGCGCGCGATCGATTCATGATGGAAATCACGATCGAGACACCGCGGGATCCCGCCATTCGCAGCGCTCTGATGTGCGATCCGAAATTTCACGACGCCGATGCGCTCATCGCCTCGCTCCCGCAGGCCATCCTGCCTCATCGCGAGCTCAATGCGGTGGCCGCGAGAATTCAGCATGAGATTCAGATCAGCCCGGCCTTGCAGCAGTACGCCCTCGAACTGTGGGAGGCGACGGCGCGACCTGCGGACTACGCCATTCATCTGGACGGCGTGAACATGCACGAGCTCGTCCTCGCTAGCGCAAGCCCCCGCGCCATGAGCATGCTCCTGCAGGCCGCCCGGGTAGGTGCGTGGCTCACCGGGCGAACCTTCGTTACGCCCGAAGACGTGCGAGTCGTTTACACGGAAGCGATCGCGCATCGTCTGGCGTTCCAGCCGATTTACGAGCAACGCCATAACGAGCTCGGCGCCGAGCTGATGCGGCGGATCCTGGATACCGTCGCAAGCCCTTGAGGGATCACTCGTGGCGGAAAAGTTTCATTACGACATCAACTGGCGTGCAGGCAACCATTACCCCGGCCGTCATCGCAGCTGGCACCAGGGAGGCGGACTGGAGTTTCGCGGGCATGCCCCGCTTCTCGATGTGTCGGATGCACGGCGCATCGATCTGCTGGCGAGCCTGAAGGATCCGCTCGAGCGCTGGATCGCACGCACGTATCGGCAACGTAGCGCGATCGCACTGTATGTGCTCGCCGACCTATCCGCATCAATGGGCGTCGAAGGCCAAAGACGCAAGCTCCATGTGCTTGCCGATCTCGCTGAGTCGGTAGCTGCATCCGCTCATCATAGCGGCGATGCCTTCGGCTTCATCGGCGCGGATGAAGCAGCGCACGAGGGGTTTCTGGTCCCGGCAACTCGCACCGCCGGCATCGGGGTCGCGTTAGGAACAAGACTTCGGGACTTCGTTCCCACGGGTGCTTCGGCATCCGGCCTCCAACAGGCGGCTTCGTGGCTGCCGTTGCGGCGATCACTCGTGTTTCTCGTCTCCGACTTGCACTTTCCGCTCGCGAGCGTGGATACGCTGCTCGCCGCGCTTTCACGCCATGCGGTCGTACCGTGTGTGGTCTGGGACCGCGCGGAGTTCTCCCCTCGACCCGGATTGCGAATTCACAATGTGCGCGATCCAGAGACTGGCGAGACCCGCACGCTCCTCGTGCGGCCGGCGCTACGACGTGCGCTCGCCGCGAGCTTTCGCCGGCGCTATAGAGCCTTGCGTGACCTTTTCGTCCATCGGGGCATGCAACCGCTGCTGCTCACGGATGGCTTCCGCGCTGAGGTGCTGACGCATTATTTCGCCAAAATGCGCGCGGCGGACTTACCTCAAGGGCTATGACGATGCGCGCCGCGGTAGTCTCAGGGCTCGCTTGCGCACTCATGTCTCTGGAGACTCACGCCCGCGATATCGATGTCGAAGTAGTCAATCCGCGCACGTTCGGGTATGTGATTGGCGATACGTTCAATCGTCAGATCAATGTTAATGGATCACCCGGTCTGGCACTGGACAAAAGAAGCCTCCCCCGGTTGGGGCGGCAAAGCGCGTGGCTCACTCTCATTAGTGCAGACGTTCAAACGCGGCGCCACGCGGGCGCCGGGGATGTTGTCGTTCGCCTTCGTTATCAGATTCGAAACGCACCTACACACATCCGCACCATCCGCGCGCCGTCATTTGACCTACGCTTCACAGACAGCTCGCAGGCAACAGACGCCTCGATCGACAGCTTGCCTGTCATCGTGTCGCCCCTATTCCCGACCGATCTCTCTGCGGAGGCCACCCCGCTGCGGCCCGACCGCATGCCTCAGCGGCTCTCGGTCAACGCGCCGTTGGTCCGCATCCTCGTCTATGTCGCTTTGGCCGTAGCGATCTTGGCCTATCTTTTCGTCGTCCCGCGGATCCTGCATCGCCGTGGGCCCTTCACGCAGGCGTACCGCGTAATCCGTCGTGCGGCAGCGGCTCACGACCCCGGAGCGTATCGCAGGGCGCTGCGCGCGGTGCATCGCGCGTTCGACCAGACCGCGGGCCGGCGTGTCTTCGCCGATCACATGAATGCATTCATTGCCGAAAAGCCCCAATTTGCTGACTTGCGCGAGGCGACGGCAAGATTCCTGCACATTTCGCAACGCGAGTTCTTCGCCGATGGCACGCCCGTAGCAGAACAGGAATTCGACTGGCTACTCAGGTTCTGCCATGACTGCCGTGCGCGCGAACGAAGGCGCGCCTGATGTTCGGCTTTGCACATCCTTGGGTCCTGGCTGCACTGCCCCTCTCGCTGCTGCCGCTGTGGCGCTCCGCGGCTGCGACCTCGTGGTATTCCTGGGTGGGCATACTGCCGCGTGACTCACTTTCAGATGGACTAGCCTCAATATTGAGGGTGTTAAATGCAGTCGCCGTCGGCGCGACCATCATCGCGCTCGCTGCACCCTTTCGCACACACGCGCCTCTAGAGCGGGTCGGTCAGGGCGCGGAGATTGTGGTGCTCCTGGATCGGAGCCGGAGCATGGATCAGGCCTATGCCGGTTCGCCTACGAGTACCTGGTGGGGTCCGAGCCGGGATACCAAGGCGAAGGTGGCACAGCGACTTTTGGCGCAGTTTGCCGCGAACCGCGGGCACGATCGCATCGGAATGGTGCTCTTCAGCACGCTGCCGATCCGCGTTGTAGATCTCACACCGCGCCCGGAGGTCGTGCAAGCTGCGATTCGCGCCGGCGGTCTGGGGCACGGGCTCGCCGAAACCGACGCCGGCAGCGGACTGCTCGCTGCGCTCTCGTACTTTGAAAATCGACCTTATACAGGCGCACGCATCATTCTGCTGGTCTCGGATGGCGGCTCGGACATCGACTTCGAAACGGGCCGTCGGGTGCAAGACCTCATGAAACGCGAGCGCGTCGCGCTTTACTGGCTCTATCTACGGTCCTATGGCAGTCCAGGATTGCTGCGCGATCCAGGCATCGGGTCCACCCCCACCGACTCGGTGCCCGAGCATGCGCTACAACGATACTTTGAAGGCATGGGTACTCCCTTTCGCGCGTACGAAGCGGAGAATCCCGAGGCCCTTAAACGTGCGATCGATGATGTCAACCGCCTCGCCAATCTACCAATCCGCTACATCGAGGTGATCCCGCGAAGCGACCGCTCGAGCACGCCCTACGTGTTGGCCCTGTTGTGCTCTCTCGCCCTGCTCGTGGGGAAGTACCTCGAATCGGAGCGATGGGCGTGAGAATGCGCTCGGGCCTTGCGCTCTGCGCAGCCGTGTTGGTGGCGCTCGCTGCGCATGACGTCTGGCAACTCGCACGCATTCACGCGTGGAATGTGCTCATCGAGAGCCCGCGCGGCGAGCCCGTACCAGACGACGCTCCGCCGCCCGTACATTTTGCCAGAGCGTATGCGCTAGCCCAGCGTGATGAAGTGCTGGCGGCACTCGCGCAATATCGCCAGGTAGTGGGTACGGACAAGGGTCGATTGCGCGCAGCGGCGCTCTTCAACGAGGGAAATCTTCTGTTGCGCGAGGCGCTGACACTTCGCGCAACCGCTGAGCCCTCACAGGCACTCCCCGTGTTCGAGATGGCAAAAGAGTCATTCCGCGAGCTTCTTGCCGAGCATGCGAATGACTGGGATGCGAAGTACAGCCTGGAGTTGGCACTGCGGCTCGCCCCGGACCCCGACGAGGACGAATCGGCGCGGCTGCCGCCGGCGATCGGTGCGCCGCGACAGGCACCCGCGCGGGGCTCGAACCCGGGACTGCCCTGATGCCGAGGCCAGCAAGTCGGCTCACCTTACAACGCCTGCTCTTGGCCTTGGCGTGCCTCGCGCTCTCGATGGCGGTCTTCGCACCACCCATCAAGCTCGATCGTTCCGTGTTCGATCTTCTGGTGGCAGTGGACATCACGCAAAGCATGAATGTCCGCGATTATCGTCTGGCCGGAGAGCCTGTCACTCGCCTGGCGTTCGTTAAGCACGCGCTCCGTGAGGCGCTGTTCGAGCTGCCGTGCGGATCGAAACTGGGTTTGGCGATCTTCACCGAATACCGGACCCTGGTGCTTCTGACGCCCGTGGAGGTCTGCCGCAATCAAGCCGAGCTCGCCGACGCCGTGCAGGGCCTGAGCGGCCAGATGGCCTGGGCGGGCGATAGCGAAATCGCTAAAGGCCTCTTTTCAGCCGTACAGGGTGTGCGAGATCTCAGCGACCGGCCCGCACTGGTCTTTATTACCGACGGACACGAGGCCCCGCCCGTGAATGCGCGCTATCGCCTGATCTTCGAGGGCCAGCGGGGCGAAGTCCGCGGCGTCATCATGGGTACGGGCGGCTTGATGCCGCAGCCGATTCCGAAGGTCGGGCCGGATGGCAAGGAGCACGGTTTCTGGCGCGCGGATGAAGTGATACAGACAGATCTATACACTCGGGGCCGTGGCGGCAGCGTCGCAAACGAACAGATGGTCGAAACCCGGCCCGCACTGCCCTCGCAACTGGCGCCTCCGACGCAGAAGCGTGAGCATTTCTCGGCATTGCACGAAGATTATTTGAGGCAACTTGCCTCCGAGACCGGTTTGAGCTATCGCCGTCTCACAGACGTCGCCAGCCTGGCTGACGCACTCAGCGGGGCCCCGCTCGCGCGTCGGGCCACCGTCCAGACTGATTTGCGCTGGGTTGCAGGCAGCCTCGGGCTGCTGGCCTTGGTGACTGGAAACATTCCAGCACGCCAGAATCGCCAGAGGCACGGCAACCCGCAAGGCAGGACTCGCATGCGACGTCGATGGAGCTTCGCGTCCTGGCATCAATGAAATGCTAGTTTCGGCAGACTCCTGCACCGACTTGGAAGTTTGTTAGCCGCTCCAGCCCGACACTGCCCCGGCCGCAATTGGGGGACCATCCTTCCCGAGTCCGGCGGGCCCCTGGGAGTCCGAAAGCTGGACGCATTGTGCACGATCTGTGGTCCGAGACTCGCCCTTTAGAGGAACACCGCGGCCCGTCGGAGGGACTATTCTTACGAGCAGTTCTCATATCACCGCGAGCTCGGGTCCGGCTCCCCAACGCCGTTGACCGCACCAGCGCGCCTGAATGAGTGTGCGAGGCAAGGCGCTCGAGTTGTTTTATTCGGCTCAGGGGGCAGCTGTGGCAGATGACGGCGGTGACGATCTCGAACGGGTTAGCGCGGGGTCTGCTCTGACGCGCCGCAATATCTTCGAGTACGCGGGCATGGCTATTGCGGCCGCCGCCGTTGCGCCCAACAGGCTGCTTGCCGCTGGGTCTCAAGCTCCACTCAGCTCAGCACCAAGCGTGAGCCCTGTCATGGAGAAGTTGAGCACCTACATGAGCGAGGCTGCCGAGCGTACCTTGCC
>JAQGOC010000004.1 GCA_028293805.1 Gammaproteobacteria bacterium | reverse complement strand
CGCCGTTGCCGCCCGCCTGGACCGCCATGCACTGTTGGAGTGCCTCAGGAGTGCGTTTGCATCCGATTGCACTACACCGGTGCGCCAGAGTTATGCCGTGGGCGGTGCTGGCGCCGGCAAAACGCTGCTGTTGATGCCTTCGTGGCGCGCCGCTGGGCCACTCGGCGTAAAACTTGTGACAGTGGTTGCCGACAACGCCGTCCGCAGCCTGCCGGCCGTGCATGCCTGCTATGTGCTTTTCGACTCCAACACGGGCATACCGCGTGCGTTTTTGGATGGCACGGAACTGACACTGCGCCGCACTGCGGCGGCGTCGGCACTCGCGGCGTCGTATCTGGCGCGATCCGACGCAAGCCGGCTGCTGATGGTCGGCACAGGCGCGTTAGCCACTCATGTCGTACTCAGCCACGCGGGCGTACGGCCGATTCGCGCTGTGCGGATCTGGGGCCGCAGAGTCGAGCAGGCGCGGGAAGTCGTCGCCGCTCTCAAGGCTGCCGCGGCCCTGGAAGGCAAGGGCTTCTCTGTCGAGGTCTGCGACGACCTGGAAACCGGTGTCGCCTGGGCGGACATTGTCAGTTGCGCCACCTTGAGCCCGACCCCCCTGATTGAAGGCCGCTGGCTGCGTCCCGGCCAGCATCTGGATCTGATTGGCGCCTTCCGGCCGGATATGCGAGAAGCCGATGACGTGGCGCTCACCCGGGCGGACCTTTATGTCGATACGCGCGAGGGGGCGTTCGCGGAAGCTGGCGAATTCGTCCAGGCATTTGCGGCCGGCGTCATCACGCCTGAGCAGGTTCGCGGGGAGCTCAGTGAACTGGTACGTGGCACCGTGCCGGGTCGCATCGACGATGCTGCCATCACTCTCTTCAAGAGCGTCGGTACTGCGATCGAGGATCTGGCTGCCGCGGAGCTTGCCGTTGAAAATTCAGGGAATGTCCAGTCATGAGCACTTTTTTGCGCAAGTCACCCGAACTCACCGGTCCCTACGCGCTCGCCATGTTGGCATCGATCGACGCGGATCAAGCCCGGCGGGTCGAGTGTGGCATTGTGCGCTTCGGCCGGGACGCGCGCAGCCCGGCAACGGGGCTGCATACCAACTCCCGACACGAGGTCGCTCTCGTTCTCAAGGGGAGAGTGCTGATAGAGACCGAGAATGCGCGGTTCGAGGCGGGCCCTGGCGACTGCATCGTCGGATCGCCGGGCGAGCCGCACGCGACGACGGGACTCGAGGACGCCGAGCTGTTTTTCGTTCTGATCGAGCCGACGCGGTCGGTGTAGCCGCCAGGACGCCTGCGGAATGTTGCTTCAGCGGCGCGCGCCGAGCCGGGCGAGCATCGCTGAAAGCGCCTCGGGACTGATATAGAAGTGCTCGCACACGCGCCCCCATAACATGGCTGTCGGTACGTGCCGCCCGCCACGTTCCTGCTGGGTCGCGTGCAGAACGTATAAAACCAGTCGTTCCTCGCGGGTCAAGCCGTCGCGGACGTCAGGTATGGCGCCGTTGCGTGGAAGCTCATCCATCGATCGATTCTCCCGCTGCCCGATCTCTCTCCTTCGGGCTCAGGCCATCTTCAGGACGACGCGGAAGCGTGCCCGGCCGCTCATCATCCGCTCGTAGGCCGCCTGCGCCTGCTCGAACGGATAGACCTCGTTAATTGAGCTGATCTCGTGCAGTTTGCAGAACTGCAGCGTGTCCTCGGAATCCGCCGCCACGCCGGAATACCAGCCCTTCACGGCTGAGCGCTTGCCCAACATGTCCAGCGAGTCGATGGGGAATGCGCCAACCGCCCCGATGACCATCATCGTGCCATTTGCTCCGAGACCGCCCACGATCGCCTGCATTGCCGCCGCGCTGGTGACCGTCGCAAGGATCGCCTTTGCGCCGCCCATCTTCCGGAGGGCCTCTGCTGGGTCTGTTGCCGCACTGTCGATGTAGTCGTGGGCGCCGAGCGAGCGAATCAACTCTTCCTTCTCGCGTCCACGGTTCACCGCAACGGTATGGAAGCCCTGCCGCGCGGCGAACTGGACGCCCAGGTGCCCCAGGCCACCGACGCCGAAAATTGCGACCAGATCGCCCGGGCGCGCACCGCTGTTCCGGAGCGCATTGAATGTGGTGAGGCCGGCGCACAGCAACGGCGCAGATTCAACTTCGTCCAGGTCGTCGGGCACATGCGCTGCAGCAGACAGGTCAGCCACCATGTGAGTCGCATAGCCTCCATCTCGCGTGATGCCCGTGATGGCATGAACGTTCATACAGGCGAACGAGTCACCCCGGCGACAGTGCACACAATAGCCGCAGGAGCCCCCGAACCACCCCACGCCAGCCCGATCTGCGACCTTCCAACCTTCGACGTTTGCGCCGACCGCCTCGACCGACCCGATTACCTCATGTCCCGGTACACGCGGATAGGCGATGCCGGGCATCTGCCCCTCGACGGTCAACACGTCGCTGTGGCAGATGCCGCAGGCGTGGACACGAATCAACAGTTCCTTCGGGCCGGGCCGTGGCACCTCCCGCTCCACGCGCTCTAACTTGGCACCGGCACGGGGCACGACCATCGCAGTCATGTTCGGCATCTTGGTTTCTCCATGGACGGAAATTGCAAGCCCTGCACTGAACGGCGTGGGGACATTCAGCAGCGCCGTTGCGGCACAGCTTCGGGTGTCGACGAGCGAGCCAGTGCCGAGAGTGTAGTTCCGAAGAAGCGCAGTGTCATGACGTTCCGGGCAACGGGCGTTGCTCGGGGGCGAGGATGAGCGTTGTACACCACCGTGACCGCCGGCAGGGCAGTGACGCAGGATGCCGCGAGGAGCTGGGCGGCTGAAGGACGAGGCTTCAGCCGCCCTGAGACGAACAGGCGCGAGGGGAAACGGTCAGGCGGAAAAAAGCCCCATCAATCCAGGCCATCCGTGACCGTTACATTCTCCGGCCGCAGTTCCATCCCGGATGCCTTCGCCTGCATCAGCAACAAAGTGGAGAAGTCCTGATCGGCGTAGCCATTGCCCAGCTGCGCCTGGATCAGCTCGCGCGTCGCGGACGCCAACGGCATGGGAACCTGGAAGTGGTGTCCGGCTTCCAGTCCGAGATCCATGTCCTTGCGCAGCAGTTGAGGGGTGAAGGTGACCTTGAAATCCAGGTTGACGAACGCCGGCGTCTTATAGCGTGTGAAGACGGAGCCCATCACACTGTTGTTCATGAAATTCAGGAACGCATGGCGCGGCAGGCCGGCCTTTTCCGCCAACACCGTGATCTCGGCCAGAGATTGGGTCACCACCCCCAGAAATACGTTGTGACAGATCTTGGCTATGCGGGCCAGCTCGCCATCACTCACGTAGCTGACGCCTCCGGCGCCGAATATTCCGAGAAACCCCCGGCATTCCTCGAACACGGGCTTGGGCCCCGAGCAGACGACCGACAGCTTGCCGGCCTTGATGACCTTGGCATTGCCGGAGACGGGGGCGGCCAGGAATTCGATGTCCCGCTGTCGCAGGGCGAGGCGTAGCTGCGCTGATTTTTGGATCGATATGGAGGAGCAATCCACGATGACGCGCGGCTTCGCGTGCGGGTGACTCAACAGGCCGTGCGGCCCTGTCAGCACTTGCTCGAGGTCTTCGGAAGTTGACACCATCGTGAAGACGATATCCCGCTCGGCCAGAGCGGTGAGGCTGTCGGAAACCTGCACCCCGTACTTGCCGAGAGGCTCCGCCTTTGCCCGGGTGCGATTCCAGGCCAGGACGTCACAGCCGGCACGCCCGAGACGGGCAGCCATCTCGTAGCCCATTCGGCCGGTGCCGATCCACCCCAACTTCGTGTTTGCGCTGGCGTTGCTCATGTCAATTCAATCCTTCTGAAGGTCGTACGTGCTTTTTTTTGGGTGCAATCCGCACGATTTACATTGTTCCGGGTGCCGCGGTCGCCGGCGGCGAGGCTCTCGGCGTGTGATGTCGCTGCGGCGCTCAGCTCAGCTCCGCAAGCCAGTTTCTGGTTTCCATGGCCTGCTTCAGGCGGCGCAGGAAGGCTGCCGAGTAGGCCCCGTCGAAGGCGCGATGGTCGAAGGACTGCGCGATCACGCCGATGGGCCGGACAGCAATGGAATCTCCCTCCGGTCCTTCGATGACCACCGGTTTCTTGTGAACTCCGTCCAACGAGAGAATGGCCACCTGGGGCTGATTGATGATCGGTGCCGTAATGAGGGTTCCAAAGGAGCCGGAGTTCGAGATCGTGTAGGTGCCTCCGCCGATGTCGTCGGGGACCAGAGTATGGGCGCGCGCTCGGCCGACGAGTGAGTGAATCTCGAGTGCCAGGCCGCGCAAATCCCTTCGGTTCGCGTCCCGAACCACCGGCACGAGCAGACCCTCAAAGGCCAGATCCACCGCAATGCCCAGATGAATCCGCCGGTGGACGACGAGCGTATCGTTGCTGAAGCTCGCATTGATGAGCGGATACTCCGCCAGCGCCGCGCAGGTCGCGGCGCAGAGGAAGGGAAGGTACGTCAGCGTAAAGCCCTTCTGCGCCTTCCAGTCGCCGCCTCTGAGGGCGCGAGTGTGCTCGACGTTGCGGAAATCGACTTCCACCGCCTGCAAGGTATGCGGGCTCGCGGCAACGGAGCGGACCATATGCGCTGCGGTCGCGCGCCGGATCTTGTTTAGCGGCGCTATCCAGTCATCTGGTCCGGCCGCAGTGCTAGCAGCAGAATCCTGGCTGACGCCGGCGGGGCGTTGGGCCGGAACCGCCGCGGAGCCGGAGCCCGATGCAGTGTTATCGGGGGCAGCAGGCGCGTGCGTAAGATACTCAACGACATCTTCCCGCGTGATGCGTCCATGCCGGCCACTGCCACGCACCTGATCGGCGGCAACCCCCGCCTCGCCCAGCAACCGGCGCACGAGCGGGGATAATTTGCTGTGCGCGCTACGCTTCAATGGGCGGGCGGGATCCGGGTCCAGGGGCGCCGGTGCGGCCGGCGCTGCCTCGGTTGCAGGCGCCAGTCCCGGCTGGGGCAGCGATGGCGCAGTGCTGGCGGCTGCCGATGCTGAGTCGATGACTGCGAGCCGGGTGCCCACTTTCACGGCGACGCCGGCTTCGATCAGAATTTCGCGCAACACCCCGGCGATGGGGGAGGGAATCGCGGTCGTCACTTTGTCCGTTTCGACTTCAAACAGCGATTCGTCTGCTGCTACTGCGTCGCCCGCTTTCTTGTACCAGACTGTGACGAGACCCTCCAGGACGGTCTCTCCCAGTTGCGGCATGATGATGTCCATCGCGTGCACCTTTACCAGCCCGCGGCGATGTACTTGGTTTCGAGGTATTCGAGCAGACCGTCGTGTGCGCCCTCGCGGCCGATGCCGCTGTGTTTCCAGCCGCCGAAGGGTGCGGCAGGGTCTGAGACCATGCCGCGATTGATGCCGACCATGCCTGCTTCGATTCGTTCAGCCACGGCGAGCGCCTTCGAGAGGTCGCGCGTGTGCACGAAGGAGACGAGCCCGAATTCAGTGGAGTTGGCCAGACGAATCGCTTCTTCCATCGATTCGAAAGTCGCGATGGGCGCTACGGGGCCGAAGATCTCTTCGCGGAATACCCGCGCGTTCTGCGGGACATCGACAATCACGGTGGGTTCGTAGAAATAGCCCGCACGTTGGGGAATTCGTCCACCCGTGAGGATGCGTCCCCCCGCGCCCTGCGCCTCATCCACCAGGGCAGCGACCTTCGCCCGGGTCTGCAAGTTTACCAGCGGCCCCATTTGCACCCGCTCATCGAGGCCGGACCCGAGCTTCACCTGGGCCATGGCTGCTGCGAAGCGCTGGCTGAATTCTTCGGCGACCGGCGCTTGCACGTAGAAGCGATTGGCTGCCGTGCACGACTCACCGCCATTGCGTAGCTTTGCGATCATCGCGCTCGCGACGGCGAGGTCCATGTCGGCGTCCTCGAAGACGAGGAAGGGTGCATTGCCGCCCAGTTCCATCGAGCACTTGATGACCTGTTGCGCCGCCTGCGCGAGCAGGACACGGCCGGTCTCGGTGGATCCGGTGAATGACAACTTGCGTACGCGTGGATCCTGCAGCATTGCAGCCACGACCGCCGCAGACCGTCGCGTTGGTAAAACGTTGATGACCCCGGGCGGTACACCCGCTTCCTCGAACAGTGAGGCGAGCGCGAGCGCCGTGAGCGGCGTCTCCTTGGCCGGTTTGAGAACGACCGTGCAGCCTGCGGCAAGCGCCGGCCCGATCTTTCGAGTCGCCATCGCGGCGGGAAAGTTCCACGGGGTGATGAGAACGCACACGCCGATTGGCTGTCGGATGACGATGATCCGGTTCGTGCCGGATGGCGCCGTGGACAACAACCCCTGGATCCGCACAGCCTCTTCCGAATACCAGCGCAGAAACTCAGCGGCGTACGTGACTTCCGAGCGGGCCTCCGTCAGCGCCTTGCCACTTTCGAGAGTAATCAGGCGCGCAAATGCCTCCCGATGTCGAATCAGCAATTCGAAAGCGCAACGCAAGACCTCGCCGCGCTCGCGTGGCGCCCGTGCCGCCCATGCGGGTCCCGCTGCCGCTGCTGCCTCAACAGCGTCGAGGGCATCGGTGCAGCTTGCATCGGCGACTTCGGAGATGACCTCTTCGGTTGCCGGATCCGTGACCCCAAAGCGCGCTGCATCGCTGGAGGCGCGCCACCCGCCCTGAATGTAAAGGTCCTTGCCGATGTTGGTAAGACTATATTCCACGCGCAGCCCCCGGCCGAAAATCAACAGCTCGGAGAACCTCGGTGACGATACGCGCGGTGGAGGGAATCACGGCGTCTTCGAGTGCATCCGCGGCCGGGATCGGGATATGTGGGGTCGAAATGCGCACCACCGGCTGATCGAGGTCGAAAAAACACTCCTCCGTGACGATCGAGGAGATCTCCGCGCCCCAACCGCACAGGCGTGGATTTTCCTCCACAGTGAACAATCGCCCTGTGCGCGTCACTTCGGCGAGCAGCGTCTGCGTATCCAGCGGAACCAACGAGCGCAGATCGATGACTGTGGCGGAGATGCCGTGCTGCGCCTGCAGGATGTCGGCGGCCTGCAGAGCGCGCGGCACCATGGCCGCCAGTGCCACAATCGTGATGTCATCGCCGCGGCGTAGCACCTTGGCCCGTCCCAATGCCTCGACGTGCTCCCCGTCCGGAACTTCTCCCTTTAGCGAGTACAGGGACTTGTGCTCGAAGAACAACACCGGGTCAGGATCGCGAATGGCCGCTGCCAGCAGGCCTTTGACGTCGGCCGGGGTCGCAGGCGCAACCACCTTGATGCCCGGAATGGCCATGGCCCAATTCTCGACACTTTGCGAATGCTGCGCGCCGAAGCGCGAGCCCGCGCCGTTGGCCGTGCGAATGACCAGCGGCATCGTGAACTGACCATTGGTCATGTAGCGCGTCTTGGAGATCTCGTTGGCCACATAATCCCAGCAGCACGCGAGGAAATCCGAGAACATGATCTCCGCGATAGGGCGCAGCCCGGTCATCGCCGCTCCCATCGCCGCCCCGAGGATCGCCAGCTCGGATATCGGCGTGTCGCGTACCCGGCGTGGGCCGAATCGGTCCAACAGTCCCACCGTGGTCTTGAAGACCCCTCCGGCTGCTCCGATGTCCTCGCCGAGAAACACGACCCGCTCATCACGAGCCATTTCCTGCGCGATGCCTGCGGCGACCGCATCGCGATAACTCAATTCCGCCATTGCGCGCCTCCGTCGGCCCATACATCGGTGAAGGCACTTTCAATTGCCGGCGGCGGCGATGCCTTGGCCGCCTCCGTGGCACGATCGACCTCGGCGAGTACGTCACGCTCGATGTTGGTCAGGTTAGATTCAGGAACACCGTGCGCAAGCAAGCGTGCGCGATACGTCGGCAGTGGGTCGCGCTCCAGCCAGCTCTCGACCTCCGCGGCGGGACGATACTTGGCCGGATCTGCGCGCGAGTGTCCGCTATGCCGGTAGGTCTTGCATTCGATCAATGAGGGGCCGTCGCCGGCCCGGGCGCGGGCCAAGGCGGCGCCTGCGGCGAGATACACCGCATCCACATCGTTGCCGTCTACGACGATTGCCGGCAGCCCGTAAGAGGCCGCCCGGTCCGCGGCCGGATGCTCCACTGCCGTGACATTGCGGATCGGCGTGTATTCCATATATAGGTTGTTCTCGCAGACGAAGATCGCCGGCAGTTTCCAAACGGCCGCCAGATTGAGCGCTTCGTGAAACGCGCCAATGTTCGTAGTGCCGTCGCCGAAGAAGGCCACCGCAGCCTGCCGGCTGCCGCGATACTGGGCGGACCACGCTGCTCCCACTGCGATCGGCAAATGACCGCCGACGATGGCGTAGGAGCCCATCACACCGTGCTTGACGCTGGTCAGATGCATCGAGCCCCCTTTGCCGGCGAGCAGGCCGCATTGGCGCCCCATGAGCTCCCCCAGCACACCGCACATCGGAGCTCCACGCGCGAGGGTGTGATGGTGACCCCGGTATGTGCAGAACGTGTAGTCGCCTTTTTCCATCGCCAGACCGAACCCGGCTGCTATGGCCTCCTGGCCGAGTGCCAGGTGACTGGTGCCCTTGACGAGGTTTTGCAGGAAAAGATCGTGAGCGCGCTTCTCGCAGTAACGCAGCTCGACGAGCAGCTTATAAAGCGTCAACCGGATGGGCAGGGGTATCGATTCCATCGGGTTCGCCCCCATCGGCGGCGACGAGGGTGTTAATTTCGCTGTGCTCATCTACTTTGTGCACCTTCGGTAAGCGTTCGACCAACAGGGAGTTGACTTGCCTCGCGACGGCGCGCGCTGCTGCGGGATGCCCAAGCAAGTGCGTGCAGGCACCCGGTACTCAGTAGCGATTGGCAACGGGCAACTCCTGCGCCGGAAACAGGCTGATGATCTGCGCGCCGCGCGGCGTAACCACGATCTCTTCTTCGATTCGGGCCGCAGACACGCCGTCTGTCGCGGGACAGTAGGTTTCCACTGCGAACACCATTCCGGCCGAGAGCTCCATGGGATCCTGCAGCGAGGTAAGGCGCGAGATGATGGGCCGCTCATGCAGGCCAAGGCCCAGACCGTGGCAGAAGTTCAGGCCGAATGCCGCCATTTCGCTCTCGAAGCCGAGTTCCTGTGCCGTCGGAAAGGCGAGTGCGATCTTGTCGGTCGTCACGCCCGGCCGAATCAGATCGATCGCCCGATCCATCCATTCCCGGGCGCGTTTGTACGCAGTGACCTGTGGCTCGGTCGAGCGGCCAACGCTGAACGTACGGTAGTAGCAGGTGCGATAGCCCATGAAGGACTGGATGATGTCGAAGAACGCCTGATCGCCCGGCCGGATCAACCGATCCGTGAAGTTGTGCGGATGGGGGCAGCAACGCTCGCCGGAAATCGCATTGATGGCCTCGACACAGTCGGAGCCCATCTCGTACAGGCGCTTGTTCGCCATGCCAACGATCTGATTCTCGCGAATGCCGGGCTTGAGCGCCTCGTAGATATCCTGGTAAACGCCGTCCACCATTGCGGCAGCGATGTTGAGCAGCGTGATCTCGTCAGCACTCTTGATCTGACGGGCCTCGAGCATGACCTGCTGGCCGTCGCGAATGTCGATGCCCGCCTTCTGCAGCTCGAACATCATGGGAGGCTCAATGACGTCTACACCGACCGGCATGTCCGCCACGCCCTCGGACTGCAGAACTGCCTTGATCTCCTGCGCGGCGCTGCGAAACAGCCCGGCATCGGAATGGACGGCGCCGCGCAGCCCGAGCAGGCCGGCCCTGCAATGATCCTGTTGCAGCCACGGGGCATGCAGACGGTGATGCTTCGCCGCGGAGCCGAAGTCCCATACGTACGGATCGCCGTTTCCCGTCAGCAATGAGTAACGCGTGAGCTTGTCGCGGGCCCAGTCGCCGATCACCGTGCTCGTCGTATAGCGAATGTTGTGCTGATCGAAACAGAGGAGGGCGCCCAGATCGGAGCGCGCCAGGGCCTGACGCACGCGCGCCAATCGATAAGTGTGCAGGCGGCGAAAATCGACCCGCTCCTCGAAATCGACCTGCAGCTGGCCGGGCGCCTGCAGCGGGCGGTCCCAGCGGTGCCGCGGATCGATGTCCTCCGCGCGAACGATCAGCGGCTCAGGCTGTCCGGCCATGCCCTGCGTCCTTTCCTGAGGTGCCGCGGCATGCGGCACGGTGTGCTTGGGTCAAATCACGCATATGCTGATGCAACAAGTAATGCAAACGTATGCAATACTAGGCGCGGAAAAAATGGGTGTCAACAGTACGCACCGCAGCGCCCTCACTGGCTTTGCTATGATGTAAGGCCATGCGCGCCCCAAACCGCTCCAAGCCGCCCACCCGAGTGACGATTCGCGACGTGGCTGCGCGCGCGCGGGTCGATATTTCCACTGTCTCGCGTGCCCTGAACCCCGACGCGCGCCACCTGATCAGCGATGAAGTGGTGGTTCGCGTCATCGAAGCCACCAAAGCGCTCGGGTACCGCAAGAACAAGGTGGCCTCCGCCCTGACACGCGGCCGCTCGCAGGTTATCGGCATCATTCTTCCGGACATCGAGAACTCGGTGTTCCCGCCCATGATCCGGGGAATCGAGGAACGCCTGGCCGTCAATGGGTACGCTGTTTTAATTGCGAACGCGGCAGGGGCAGCGGCTGACCGCGAACGTGTTCTCGAGCAGATGTTCGAGCGGCAGGTTGACGGGGTGGTGGTTGCGACGGCGAGTCGGGATGACCAAATGGTCCGACGCTGTATCCTCGAGCATATTCCCGTCGTGCTGGTCAATCGGTCCGAGGAGCATCGGCAGGCGGCCGAGGTGGTCAACGACGATCTGCACTCGATGCAATTGGCGATGGATCACCTCGTGGGGCTGGGCCACCGCAAGATCACGCACTTGGCGGGGCCGCTGCGCCTGTCCACGGGGTTCGCGCGCTGGCAGGGATTCCAGATGGCGGCGCAGCGGCATCGCGTGGCGGGGGGGCATATGGTCGAGGCGACAGAATTCACCCGGCAGGCGGGGTTGATTGCCTGCACGGAGCTGCTGAAGCGCTACCGTGGCTCGACGGCGATTGTCGCATCCAATGATCTGATCGCACTGGGCTGCTATGACGCACTCGCTGCCGCGGGGCTGCGGTGCCCACAAGATATTTCCGTCGTGGGCCACAATGACATTCCGCTGGTCGACATGATCAATCCTCCGTTGACCACGCTTCGCATCCAGCACCGCGAGATGGGACGCCAGGCAGCGCAGCTTCTGCTGGAGCGATTGGCTTCTCCGGAGGCCAGGCCCGTCCGCGTGACACTTTCGCCCGAGCTCATGATCCGCAGCTCGACCGCACCGCCGCGTTCGGGCTGAGCGCAGCGCACCGGATCGAAAGGCCGCTGCCAGACACCTGACTGTCTGCCGCAAAACATTCCCACCCGAAGCGAGCCGAGGCACCCGCAGTAGCAGCGCCACGCGCAGCCGAGCCGTGCCACGCGCAGCAGCGCGCTTCGCGCGCTTGACAACTACTATTCTTTGCGCATACGTTATGCAAACGCTTGCACAATCTTTGCAACGCTCTCGGCGAAGGCGCAGAGAGGCGGCTTGGGCGGGTACGTGCAATCGGTTGCCAGGAGTGGGTAAGCGGCACCTGGCAGTGACTCGCGCGCTTTGACTCGAGGGCGCAAGGGTGCTGCCGGGGTCGAGGGGCTCGTGGCAGGAAGTGCGTACCGGGAAAAGCCGACTTCCAGGGGCGCCGCGCCGGATCGGATCGGTACGAAAAGTAAGACACGACAGGGGGCCGATTTGTGAACATCCATCGTTTGATTCTCGCAGTAAGTGGCGCGTTGCTCGGAGCTTGCGGAGCCGGCGTGAGCTTCGCGCAGCAGAGCATGGCGTCCGAGGGCGCAAAACCCGCGGCGGGCGAGGGGCAGTTGGAGGAAATCACCGTGACGGCGGAGCGCCGCAGCGAGCGCTTGCAGGATGTGCCGATCGCGGTATCGGTACTCTCCGCAGAGGAGGCGCAGAAGACCGGCAATCACGACAACCTGTCGCTCTTTACACAGGTGCCGAGCTTGAATACCTCGCGCCAACTCACCGGAGCAACGATTTACCTCCGCGGGGTCGGTACGAGCTCGGCGCCCGGCAATGAGAACGCCGTGGCGACGTACATCGACGATGTGTATATCAATGGGTTTTCTGCCACAGTGGTGCCGTTCGACGCCATAGACCATGTCGAGGTCCTCAATGGTCCTCAGGGCACGCTGTTTGGCCGCAATGCCACCGGCGGAGTCATTCACATCGTCACCAAGGAGCCCTCTGCGACTGCCTCGCTGGACGTGCAGGCTGGGTACGCCAATTACAATACAATTTCCGGGAGCTTGTACGGCACGACGGGTATCGGCTCAAACCTGGCCGTGGACATTGCTTTGAACACGCGCGATCAGCGCAACGGCTACGGGCACGATCTGGCGACCGGACAGCCCATTTACCTGGGCAGTGAATACGGCGTGCGCTCCAAGCTCAGGTGGACTCCCGGGGAGGGCACGGCAGTCACGCTGGCGCTGGAGCATTATTGGGATGACTACGACTACAGCCTCAATCCGAATGTTCCGCGCGGTACGTTGTCCGCCGGGGGAGCCACCTTTGCCGGGGATTACAACTCCCAGGACATCAATAGTTTCCAGGGCGGGGCCTCCGGGCATACTCGCCATATCGATGGCATCACCCTGACAGCCGAACATCAGTTCAGCTGGGCGACGCTCAAGAGTGTTTCCGCCGCCCGGCGGGTCACCGACGTGACCGGTTACGATCAGGATATGGGGCCGGCGCACATCTCGGATTTACAATGGCCCTCGAAGCTCGAGCAATATTCGGAGGAGCTGCACCTGTCTTCTGCCGAAGGGAGCACAATCGGCGGCCACGGGGTGCATTGGCTCGCGGGGCTCTACGTGCTCAAGATGAGCGATGCGCTCCTACCCTTGCAGATTGCCGGTGCGAT
>JAQGOC010000362.1 GCA_028293805.1 Gammaproteobacteria bacterium | reverse complement strand
GATGGGCGCGCGAAGTCACGCAGGACAACTTCGCATTCTCAGCCGACATCTCGTGCGTCAAAATGCGGCTCGCCTAGAACGGCATCCGCGAGATGCACTGGCACCAGCAGGCCGAGTGGGCCATCATGCTGGACGGCAGGTGCCGGATCACGATCCTCGACGAACTGGGTCGCCCGCAGGTCGCCGATGTGAAGACCGGCGACCTGTGGTACTTCCCGCCGGGCCTCCCGCATTCATTGCAAGGCCTGGGCGAGACTGGTGCAGAGTTCCTGCTCGCATTCGATAACGGCAAGGCGTCGGAATTCAACACGCTGCTGCTGAGCGACTGGATGGCGCACACGCCCCCCGATGTGCTCGCGTTGAATTTCGGCGTGCCGGCCGACGCATTCAAGAACATCCCGTCCGACAATCTTTGGATCTTCCAGGGTGATGATCCGGGCTCGCTGGCTGCCGATCAGCGCGCCGTCCAGTCAGCCGCGGGCGCGCCGCCCCATCCGTTCGTCTTCTCGCTGAGCGAGCTGCCGGCGACTCGGCAGACCAAGGGCGGATTCGTGCAGATCGCCGACAGTCGCAATTTCCATGTGGCAACGGCGGTCGCGGCCGCGCTGGTCACGGTCAAGCCGGGCGGTATGCGCGAGCTGCACTGGCATCCACACGCGGATGAATGGGCGTACTTCATCAAGGGGCAGGCCCGGATGACCGTGTTCGACACAGGTCCGAAGGCGAACACTGCAGACTTCCGCGCTGGCGACATCGGCTATGTCAAGAAGAGCCTCGGCCACTACGTGCAGAACACGGGCAACACCGACCTGGTGTTCCTGGAGCTGTTCAAGGCCGACCACTATGCCGAGGTCTCGCTGTCTGACTGGCTCACCCATACTCCTCCCAAACTGGTCATGCAGCACCTGAATATCAGCCGTGAAACGCTGGCGCGGTTTCCGAATAACCGCCCGGATCTCGTGCCGCTCTGAGCGCGGCGCGGCCATCCGAAGCGATGGGCTGAACGGCGTCCGGAGAACGACCTGTGTTGCCTCTTCTGCAAAAGCCTCCGGTTCGCCTCGCGTTGATTTCCGGTACGACGTTGCAGACCGAAGTCGCTGCGCGTGAAGCGCTCGACGGACGTCGCAAGGGCGTGCAGGGGTTCCTGCCCTTCGCGGGGCCGGCAATCATGGCCTCGGTCGGCTATATGGACCCGGGCAACTTCGCGACGAACATCCAGGCGGGGTCAACCTACGGCTACCAGCTGCTGTGGGTCGTGCTGACCGCGAATTTGGTCGCAATGCTGTTCCAGGGGATGTCCGCCAAACTGGGCATCGTCACCCGGCGCAATCTTGCGGAGCTCTGTAGGGAGCAGTTCCCGCGGCCGGTCGTGGCCGGTATGTGGATCGCATCGGAAATTGCGGCGATGGCCACTGATCTTGCCGAGTTTCTCGGCGGCGCCCTGGGCATCTCGCTTCTGTTTCATGTCTCGCTGCTGTGTGGGTTGGGCATCACCGGCGTGGTGACCATCGCAATCCTGCAGCTCGACAGAAGCGGCTTCCGTCCACTCGAGCTCGTCATCGCCGCGCTCGTCGGTGTGATCGGCCTCAGCTACCTGTGGGAGCTGTTCATCGTACCGCCGGACTGGGGCGCCGCCCTCTTCCACACCGTCGTCCCGCAATTGCACGATCGGTCAGCCATCGCACTGGCTGCGGCAATTATCGGTGCGACGATCATGCCGCACACCCTGTATCTGCATTCGGGCCTGACCCAGAGCAGAACGGCGGCGCGTAACGATACCGAGCGGCGCAGCGTGTTGCGATTCTCGAATCGGGAGGTGGTCATTGCCCTCGGCTTCGCGGGCTTGGTCAATCTTGCGATGGTGATAATGTCGACGTCCCTGTTCAGCAAGTCGACCCCCGGGATCGCCGACATCGGTGTTGCATATCACACGCTGGTTCCCGCAATCGGCGCCGGCGCCGCAGGCGTGTTCCTGGTCGCGCTGATAGCGTCCGGAATCGCCAGCTCGGCGGTCGGGACGATGGCGGGCCAGGTGATCATGCAGGGCTTCGTTGGTTTTAGCGTTCCGGTCTGGGCGCGCCGCCTGATCACCATGGTGCCGGCCTTTGTCGTCGCGCTCTGCTGCAATACGACCAGCGCGATGATCCTCAGCCAGGTGGTCTTGAGCTTTGTCTTGCCGCTGCCGATGATCGCGCTGGTCGTGCTGTCGTCGCGCAAATCCGTGATGGGGGATTTCGTCATGGGCACGAGGACAGCGTTTGCAGCAGTCGTGGCGACAGTCCTGATCGTGCTGCTGAATGTCGTGCTGATCAGGCAGATGTTGACTTAGGCGCCCGCACCGAACCCGACCGTCGTCCGTGGCTCGCGCGGTGTCAAGTCCGAGGACTCGCGTTAATCGCCTCACCGGAAGCAGACACCACGAGCGCGACCCTGACGGCATTGCGCACGTATGTCAGACAACTCTGACAGCGACATCGGGCAGACGCGCATTGGCGCGCGAATGGCATCAGTATAGAGTGCGAACCGTGGATTCGGAGACTTCGTCGCAGGACGAACAACCCGGATCCGCAAAGGGCCATGAAAATGGCCCTTTTTCGTTCCCCCAGCCGCAGGTCAAAATCTGTCCCGATAGAAGTTCCACAGCGTGATCGCAAGCGATCGCGGGTTGGTCCGGACGTCGAACGAAGGCTCCCTGGACAGATCCAGTGCGAGCACCTCTCCAGCGGGTGATATTTGCCAGCCATACCAGTCAAATTCACCGCGGCCACTGCGTACGCTGGGCGTTAGCGCAAGACAATACTCGAGGCCGGACCGCCGCGAGCGCGGCAACGATCGAGAAGCCATCAATGCGTAAGAAGCGCCGCCCTCGAAGTATTCAACGGGGGGGACGTCAGAGGATTGCTCGCCTGAAAAGACATGAGCAAAGTCCTCAGTGTGATCGTAGACGACGCCACAAATTCTGTGCGACCCGAAACAATCCAGCAATTTCGGCCGAAGCGTCGTCACGGACCCGGGAGGCTGCTGGGAGAGAACCGCATCCAGCTGCGAGGCCACCTTCCCACAAGCCAGCGGGGCGGTGTTCGCGTCCGCGGCCGTCGCCAGTCCAATGCCGCCCAAGGTGCTCATACACAAAACAGCGATCACCGCGCGCATGCACCTTCCCCACCTTTTCGATGAGCCGGCTCATCTCGCAAGGGATCAAACGCTCCATTCGAATGTCAGGATGACCGTGAATACTACGCCCAATGTCACGGGCGGTCGTAGCCCGGCGGCGCCGGCGAGTCCGCTTCGCCGGCCTCAAGGTTGAGCTTTCGCCCGGCGCGTCGATCGCGGCCGGAGCGACATTTTCGAATGCGCCGGCGCAAGCTTCCAAGTCCGGTTCGTTCGCCCGATAATGTGCGCGCAGGCGTCTCGGATTCGCGTGAGTTTCCGGCACGCACGACTGGCGCTGAGACGCACGACCTTCGCTGAAACCGACGAGAGCTTCCAATGGCGCACAACGACATCAGTTTTTTATTCGATCTGGACGGAACGCTCGTGGACAGCGTCTACCAGCACGTGCTCGCGTGGCAGGAGGCCTTGCATGCAGCAGACATAGAGCTCTCGGTGTGGCGCATTCATCGGCGCATCGGAATGAGTGGCGGCCTGTTCACGGAGATGCTGCTGCGGGAGGTCGACGTGGAAATCACACCCACCTTGCTCGACACTCTGCAGAAGCAGCACGCGGAGGCATACGGGCGCCTCGTGAGGTGGGTGCGCCCCCTGCCGGGCGCGGTGCGTCTGCTCGATTATCTCACGCGTGCCCAAATACCTTGGGCAATCGCGACTAGCGGCAGGATGGCGACGGCGAAGTACAACCTCGAGCTGCTGGAAGTTGATCCCGGCAAGGCAGTCGTGATCACTCGTGACGAGGTGCGCCGGGCCAAGCCCGACCCCGATTTGTTCGTGGCCGCGGCGGCCCGGCTCAACACCAGGATCGAGGCGGCGATGATCGTGGGCGACAGCATCTGGGACATGCTGGCCGCGCGGCGCGCGCGCGGCCTCGGGGTGGGCGTACTGTCCGGCGGCTACGGCCAGGACGAGCTGGAGCGCTCGGGCGCGATCCGGGTGTACGAGGATCCCGCGGATCTGCTGCTGCACATCGATGAGATCGGCGGTCGCACCTGAGCGCTGTCATATTGACCGCGGCTTGCTCCAAACACGCGGCGCAGCAGAACTTGTAGACTAACACCAACAGCGCCCCGACGATCCCTCCAACACCTTGCGCGCTGCAGGCGAGCGTCTGCGGCCCAGTAGGGTTTCCACCCCTTTCAAACAGCAGCGATCGTCGCCAGATAGATACATCTGGAACATTCCCGCGAACATAAGTCATTATGCGGCCACGCACTGCGCCGGACCGACGGATACCGCGATCTGGCACTGCTTGCCGTTCGCTACTTTCCGGCCCGTCCTGCCAGCGCGCAACGGCCGGCCGCGCAATTCGGCGCGCCCTCGACAACCCAGGAGATAGCGGAATACTGATGCCTGATCTTGAATTCGATGTCGCCATTCTCGGCGCCGGCCCCGCTGGATTGAGCGCGGCCGCCCGTGCCGCCCAGCGCAAGCTCTCGCACATCGTTCTCGAGGCGGGTGCCAGGCATGCGAATACCATTCAGCAGTACCAGCGACGCAAGCATGTGATGTCGGAGCCTGGGCTGTTGCCGCTGCGCAGCGACATTGCCTTCGCGGCCGGCCGCAGGGAAGCCGTGTTGCAGGGATGGGAGGACGGTATCCGCAAGACCAACGCGCAGATTCGTTACCAGGCCGAAGTCACTGCGATATCGGGCGCGAAAGGCGCATTCCGGCTGGCGCTCAAGGACGGCGACGCACTACGTGCCGGCCATGTCATCATGGCCCTGGGCGTCCAGGGGAATCCACGCCGGCTCGAAGTGCCGGGCGGGGAGCTATCCTGCGTGCAGACCGCGCTGGAAAGCGCGGATGCGTACCTTCGCGAAACCATCATCGTCGTCGGTGCCGGCGATGCTGCCATCGAGAATGCGCTCGCACTTGCGGTCCAAAATCGCGTAATCCTCGTGAACCGTGGCGCTGATTTTCCGCGCGCCAAGGATTCAAACGTCACGCGGCTCACGCGGGCGCTCGATGCGGGCAGACTGGAGTGCAGCTACCGCGCCGCAGTCAAACTCATAAGTGCGGCCGCCGCCGAGTCCGCCGCCCCGTATCAAGTTGTGCTGGGCTCGCCTGAAGGCGAACGCACCGTGGATTGCCATCGCGTCATTGCACGATTGGGCGCCATAGCACCGCGCCGCTTTGTCGAATCCATCGGCGTGCGCTTCCTGGACGATCGCACCGATGCCATTCCGGATCTCTCACCCCAATACGAATCGAGCGTTCCGGGGTTGTTCATCATCGGGGCGCTGGCCGGCTGTCCGTTGATCAAACAGGCGATGAACCAGGGCTACGAGGTCATCGAGCACTTGAGCGGGAATCCTATTCAGCCTGCCGATCACCCGGTGCTGGAGGCGAAGCTGCGTCCGCTATTGGGCGGCCGGGAAGTCGCGGCAACGTTGGACCTCATCCAGGATCGCGTCCCCACGTTCGCGGGCCTCAAAGCTCTCGCCATGCGCGAGCTCGTCCTCGCGAGCAAGATTGTCACGCCGCGCAAGGGTCGCAGAATCTTCGCTCGCGGGGATTATTCCTCCAGCGTCTTCCATGTTCTGCAGGGACAGGTACAGCTGGAGGCCGACGCCGGCGAGCCGATGCTGCTGCGCGCGGGCCAGCTGTTTGGCGAGATGAGCCTCATTTCCGGCCGGCCGCATGAAATCGGCGCCGTAGCGGGTCCCGAGTGCATGCTGCTGGAAACGCCGCACGGAACCATAAAGAAGCTGGCGCGAACCGAGGCTTCCGTGCGCAGTTATATCGACAGAGTGTTTGTCGTGCGGGCGCTCAGACTGCTTCTGCTGCCGCGTGCGCGTGCTGAGACGATTCACGCGCTGGCTGTCCGTGCCCAGATTCACTCAATTTCCGCCGGAGATACGCTGTTCGAGCAGGGAGATCCCATCGACCGGCTTTATCTGCTACGCAGCGGGTCGGTGACCCTGTCCCGCCCGACAAGGTCAGGCGACGGTCCGGTCGCTTACTGCGCGGCGGGCAGTTTCGTCGATGTCGCGGGGTGCGTTCCTGGAGCGCGCTCGCGTACCGTGACGGCACGCGCCACCGTGGCGGCGGACGCGTTGAGTATCGACTTCGAGAGCTTCAGCGAGCTGCTGTCATCCGATGAGGCGCTGCAACGAAAGGTACAGGTGGAGCAGGAACAGCAGGCGGCCGCGTACGCCCGGATGAAGGCGCAACCCGAGGCCGGCGATGTGCTGTCGTTTCTCATGTCCCACGGCGTCGGCGAGGCGACCAACGTGTTGGTCATCGATGAGCAGCTGTGCATCGGCTGCGATCAGTGCGAAAAGGCGTGCGCCCACACACACGAGGGTGTTTCGCGACTGAATCGCCGCGCCGGCCCGTCATTCTACTCGTTGCATCTGCCCACATCCTGCCGGCACTGCGAGCATCCTCACTGCATGCGCGACTGCCCCCCGAACGCGATACACCGGCTGCCCGACGGAGAAGTGTTCATCGATGACACCTGCATCGGCTGCGGAAATTGCGAAGAGAGTTGCCCCTACGGCGTCATTCAGATGGCCGAAGTGCCCGAGCGCGTCGGAATTGTGCAGCGGTTGCTCGGCCGTCGCCCGGCCGAAGCCGCGAAGACCGCGGTGAAGTGCGACATGTGCAAGGATTTGAACGCCGGCCCGGCCTGCGTGAGCGCGTGCCCCACGGGTGCCGCCATACGGATTCATGCGGAGGACGTCGTGGCTCTGGCCCGTACTCGCGCCTCTGCGGTTCGATGAGAGCGGCATTGGGCCAAAGCTTATGCATGAGTCGTTCATCAATTACCGGAACCATCGGTACGGAGTTTTCGCTGTAGCCCTCTGCCTGGGCGCCGTGGTGACTTCTTTAATCGACTCCCGGCGCGAGCCGCAGAACGGCGGCACCTGGCTGGGCTATACGCTGGGATCGATTGCGGCGCTGCTGATCTGCTATCTAGCCTTGTACGGTGTGCGCCGACGCTCGTTCAAGTCGCCAGCCGGGAGCGCCGCCGGTTGGTTGTCGGCCCATGTCTATCTGGGGGTCGCCGTGCTTTGCATCGCGACACTGCATTGCGGCTTCCAGTTCGGCTGGAACGTGCACACCAGTGCGTTCGTGCTGATGCTGCTCGTCAGTATCAGCGGCTGCTGGGGCGTCTACGTGTACGCCCGCTATCCGGGACTCATGATCCGGCAACGCGGTAACTCCAGTCGCGAGACTCTGCTCGAACAGCTGAGCACTCTGGATCGCCGCGCGCGGCTGCTGGTCAGTGCGCTCGATGAGAGGCTTCAGAGCTACGTCGAAGAGGCGATCCGGCGGACCCATCTCGGGGGCGGGGTTTGGGCACAGCTGCGCGGGCGCGACCGCTCGACCATCCTGATCCCCGATGCGCTGCGCGGCCCCCCATTCGCCCGGATCGTCTCGAACGAGGGCCAACACGTGCTCATTCAGCGTCTGGCGCAGGAACATGCCGGCGCTCACGAGGCCAGTTTCGCCGCGAAGCTGCAGGATCTGCTGGAGGTAGCCAGCGAAAAGGCGGTGCTCGTCGGCAAGTTGCAGAAGGACATTCAGCTGCAAGGCCTGTTGCAGTTCTGGCTGTACTGCCATTTGCCCCTCTGTTTCGGGTTGCTGGCGGCGCTGGTCATCCACGTGCTCGCCGTCTTTCTGTACCGGTGAACGCCCGTGCAGGTTCATCTCCTCATTTCTCGCGCGGGCGGGCAGGCGGGCAACAGCCCGGCGCGGGAATATGTTCTGGAAACCCGGCAACTGACGATAGGCCGCGACAGCCTCCAGGATCTGCAGCTGTCGGACCCGCAAGTCAAACCACAACACGCGGTCATCCGGCCGCATGCCGGCCGGCTGCGCATCGAGAGGTGCACCCATGGGCGGGTACGCGTAAACGGCGTCTGGCGCTCCGTTGCAATACTGGTGGAAGGCGACACTATTCAGATCGGCGCAACGACGATCGTGGTTCGGCGAGCGCGCAGAGGGGCTTCTGTGCAGCTCGAGGTCATCGAGTCGCCCGCCGCGAGCGAGGCCGAGCTGCCGGCGCTGTACGCGCTATCGCTGCGGGAAACCGGCATCAGCGCTCGCTTTTGGTCGTGGCTGCTCGTGCTCGGCGTCATCGCTGTGTTTCTGATTCCGGCGCTTGCCGCATCGATGTACCCGCCGGCTCGCCCGGTCCTGCGCTCCAATGCCCTGGTGCCAAGCGACCGGCTGTGGCAGTCGGGCCCGCTGCATCCATCGCACCAATTCATTGGCGGCAACTGCAACGCCTGCCACCTGGCGCCCTTTCAACGGGTTGGCGATGCGCAATGCACTGCGTGTCACAAGAATGTGCAGCATCATGTGGACGTTCACACGGCCGACGTCGCGCTCTTCAAGCAAAACCGCTGCGGGGACTGCCATGTCGAGCACGAGAGGCCGAGCGTCCTCATTCAGCGCGACTCCCGCCTGTGCACCGACTGCCACGGTCATCTAAAGGAGCTCAAGCCCAATACCGAGCTTGCGAGGGTGACGGATTTCGGTTCGGACCATCCGGACTTCCGGCCAACTATGCTGGAGCGCGCGGGCTCGAGTGCACCGGCTCAATGGCAGGCGGTCCGTGCGCCACGGGGCGTGCGCGCCGAGGAGCACTCCAACCTCATCTTCTCGCATGCGGAGCACCTGAAGCCCAAGGGCGTCAAGTCTCCCAATGGCTACGAAGTGCTGAAATGCCAGGACTGCCACCAGCCGAATGCCGGTGGCCGGCAAATGCAGCCGCTCCGCATGGAAGCGCATTGCGCCCGGTGTCACAGCCTCCTCTTCGACGAGCACGATCCGTCTACAGCCGTACCGCACGGGGATCTCAAGCGCGTTTTCGACACACTCCAGGGGCATTTCATCCGTACTTATCTCGACTCGCCCAGCCCGCCCGACCAGCGCGCCGCCTCCGCGGCCCGTCGCCCGGGGGGAGAGGCGGAAGTCATGACGCGCGACCAGCAGCGGCGGGCGCGCGACTGGGCGGACCGCCAGTCCCTGTTGATTGCGCGGGAGTTACTGGAAAAGCGTGTCTGCGTCGAATGCCACCGTGTGACGAGCGTGCCTGCCGCAACCGGCTTCGAGCAGTGGCGGGTCGAACCGGTGCGGATCACCCAGGACTGGATGCCGCTCGCCAATTTCAGTCACGCAAGTCATGCCACGTCAGCGTGCACGACCTGTCACGCGAAGGCAGCCGCATCGAAAACGAGCGCGGATGTGCTGATGCCTTCGATCAGAGACTGCCGCGAATGTCACGGCGGCTCCACGGATACCGGCAAGCTCGCCTCGGATTGCGGGATGTGCCACACGTTCCATCTGCCCGGCCGCGGCTTGTTCGAGACCGGTCTGCAGCACACGAAGCAGCACCGGTGATGGGCGGAGACTTTGATCAATGCTAGCCGCACCCTGTCGGATCGTCCGCCTGGCCTGCGCTCTCCTTCTGGCATGTCCACTTGCGGACCTGCCGGGAGCGCGTGCGGCAGACGCCGCCGGTCAGCCGGCAGCCTGCGCGCAGGTGCAGGCGGACTCGCGACGACGCCCCGGTACAGGCCAAGAGCCGGCACCCCAGGCTCCGTCATGTGATCCCAGTCGCCTGCCCCTGCCCCGGGCGGATCAGTTGCCGCCCCCGGAGCCGCTGCCCGACCGCTGGCGAATCGTGGAATCGCTCGGTTATGAAGACAACCGCGCCGATCCCTACGCTGGCAACAACGCTCTCAAGGGTGACCGCCCCAGCTTCGGCACGGACTGGTTCAACAGCCTGTCGGCCACGTCCAGCTCGCTGCTGGAGCCGCGGGAGGTTCCAAAGGGCGCCGGAGCGGGTAACGCCGAGCAGCTCTTCTTCAGCGAGACCGCCAACTTCGACGCCATCCTTTACAAAGGCGACACGGTATTTCGCCCGCCGGACTACCAGCTGCGCTTCTCGCCCGCCGTCAACTACAACAACACGCGCAGCGCCGCAGGCAGCACCGGCAGCACGACCTTGGCCGTGCAGGCCCTGTTCTTCGAGAAGCACCTGCGCGATGTTTCCCCGCAGTACGATTTCGACAGCCTGCGCGTGGGCATTCAGCCGGTGACCACGGACTTCCGCGGCTTTCTGATGCTCGATCAGCCGGTTGGCGTGCGCCTGTTCGGCACGCGCGCGGACAATGTCTACCAGTACAACCTGGGCTGGTTCCGGCCCCTGGCGAAGAATGCCGCCCGCCTCAACGACATCGGGGCGACGCTGCCGCACGACGACATCCTCATGGCAAATCTCTACCGGCAGGATCTGTTCGTGTCGGGATTCAATTCGGAGCTCGCGCTCGTTTACGAGCGTAACCGCGCGCCTGGCGTGCACCTCGTCTCCACAAGCTCCACGGCCGGGGTGCCCCCTACGTTCGCCACAGGCGCGCGGCATGACTACGACATCGCCTATCTGGGATACAGCGGCGATGGCCATTTCGGCCGGCTCAATCTCACAGGCTCGCTCTACTACGCGCTGGGCCGGGAATCTCCCGGAATGATGGTAGACGCCACGACCAACGTGCGGGCGTTCTTCGCCGCGGCGGAGTTGTCCGCCGACTTCGACTGGAGCCGCCTGCGAGTTTCGGCATTGCATGCCTCGGGCGACGCCCACCCGCAGGACCGGCGCGCCACAGGCTTCGCGGGCTTGAACTCCAGTCCGGTGTTCGCGGGGAGCGACTCGAGCTTCTTTCTCCACCAGCGGCTGCCGCTGGGCGCAGGACTCGATCTGAAGCAGCGCGACCGGCTGTTCGACGATCTGCGCCCGAGCGCGGCCGGCGCGCAATCGAGCTCCGACGGCCCGGGACTCGACCTGCTCGGCATCGGCGCGGATCTCGACATCACCCCCACAGTGCGTGTCTCTGCCGATGCCAACCAACTCTGGTTCGCCGAAGTCGCACCGCTCAGCCTCGCCACGGGGCGCACGGGCCTTGCGAAGAACATCGGGCAGGACGTCTCGCTCAACACGTTTTATCGTCCGTTCGGCACGCAGAATCTCATTCTGCGTCTCACGGGTGCCCTGCTGAATCCGGGTCGCGGCTATCGAAGCCTGTACGGCGGCGGTATGCCCTACTCCATTTTCTGCAACATCATCGTGACGTACTGACATGGCTCATCGTCGAATCCAAAGCGCCCAGCGAGTAATCGCCTTCGCGTTCACGATTGCAATGTCATCGTGGACACACTCCGCGGCGGCTGAGAATTCCACCGCGGGGCATCCGCGTACTGCGGCCGCGCCTGCCTCGCAGACTACCGAGGCTGTTTCGCTAAAGAGCGCGGGGTGCCTGAGCTGCCATGAGGCTACCGAAAGCCAGAGCATGCATCCGAACGCGGCAGTCGCATTGGGCTGCACGGATTGTCATGGCGGAGATTCGAGCGTATTCCTCAAATCGAAGCTCGCCCCAACCGCGCCCGCGTACGTCGCGGCACGCAACCGGGCCCACGTATTGCCGCGGTTTCCGCAGGAGTGGAATTTCCCCAGCAGCGCCAATCCGCAGCGCAGCTACACGTTGCTCAATCGCGAGTCCCTGGACTTCGTGCGCTTCGCCAATCCGGCGGACTACCGGGTCGTGAAGGAATCCTGCGGGGCCTGCCATGAGCAGATCATCGCTGCCGCTCTGCGCAGCCTCATGTCTACCGGTGCGATGTTCTGGGGCGGCGCGTCTTACAACAACGGGGTGCTTCCTTACAAGAACTACGTGCTGGGCGAGGCATACTCCTTCGACGGCCAACCGGCTGTGCTCAAGGGGCCCATCCTGAGCGACGCGGATGCCGCACTGCGTGAACATGGCGTGCTGCCGCAGCTGTTGCCTCTTCCGAGGTGGGAATCGGTGCAGCCGGCAGACAACTTTCGCGTCTTCGAACGCGGTGGCCGCGTCACCGGCAACAGGTTCCCGGAGACAGGCTTGCCGAACGTGGCGGGCGGCCTGCAACAGCTCAACGAGCCCGGGCGCCCTGACATCCATCAATCGAATCGCGCACGGGGTACAGGCGGAAGTATCGCGGTGCCCGTGCTCAATCTGCACAAGACCCGCCTGAACGATCCGTTCACCTGGTTCCTCGGCACCAACGACCAGGCAGGGGACTACCGCAGCTCCGGCTGCTCCGCCTGCCATGTCGTGTATGCCAACGACCGCGATCCACTGAATTCCGGCGCCTATGCTCGCTTCGGTCACGACGGCCGCAGCCAGACCGTCGATCCCACGATCGACAAAGCCGAGTCGGGCCATCCACTGGGGCACCGCTTTACACGCGCCATTCCGACGAGCCAGTGCATCGTCTGCCACATGCATCAGCCCAACATGTTCATGAACACGTTCATGGGATACACGATGTGGGACTACGAGTCCGACGCTCCCGCCATGTGGCCGCAGAAGCAGCGCAACCCGTCGGCCGAAGAGGTCCGCAAGGTCAACGATCGCAATCCCGAAGGGGCCGCGCCCCGCGGACTGTGGAGCGACCCCGCTTTCCTGTCCAAGGTCAGCGAGCTCAATCCGCAGCTTCACGATACGCAGTTTGCGGACTACCACGGTCATGGCTGGAACTTCCGTGCCGTCTACAAACGCGACCGGCACGGCAAGCTGCTGGATGCGGCGGGCACCGTGGTATCCGACTCCGATCCTCTGAAGTTCAGCAAGGCCGTGCACCTGAATTCGATCCACCTGCAGATGGGAATGCACTGCGTGGACTGTCACTTCTCCCAGGACAACCATGGCAATGGCTACATCTACGGCGAGGTCGCGCACGCCGTGGAAATCGATTGCGTCGACTGTCATGGCACGCCTGACGCCTATCCCACACTGCGCACGTCCGGTCCGGCGGCTTCGCCGACGGGCGCCGACTTGTCACTGCTCCGCAATCCCGATGGCCGCAAACGCTTCGAATGGCGCGACGGCCATCTCTATCAGAGATCCATGCTCAATCCGGATGTCGCCTGGCGGATCAAGCTCGTGAAGGACTCCGTCAATCCCGCTTCACCGGACTACAACGCCCGCGCCGCCCGGGCCAAGCTCATGAGCCGCAACACGGGCACCCAGGAATGGGGCACCCAGGTCTCGCAGAACGACAGGGCTCATGGCACGGGTAATATGGAGTGCTACGCCTGCCATACGTCGTGGACGACGAGTTGTGGCGGTTGTCACCTGCCAACCGAAGCAAACTGGAAATCGCCGCTCCATCACTACGAAGGCGGCCAGGCGCGCGTATTTGCCACTTACAACCCGCAGGTCGCGCGCGATGACATGTTCATGCTCGGCCGGCGCGGCGGGATCGACGGCGGGCGCATCGCTCCGGTTCGTTCGAGCTCCGCGCTGGTGGTCTCCTCGACAAACGCCAACCGCGAAAAGATCTACATTCAACAGCCGCCGATCTCCGCAAGCGGCTATAGCTCGCAGGCCTTCAACGCGCACTACCCGCACACCGAGCGGCTGACCGAGACGAAAACGTGCGACGATTGCCACCTCGCGGCCGAGAACGACAACAACGCCATCATGGCGCAACTGCTGCTGCAGGGGACCAACTTCATCAACTTCGTGGGCTACTATTCGTGGCTTGGCACGGCGAACGGCGTGGCCGGGGTGCAGGTGACCGAATGGGACGAGCCGCAGGCGGTCATCGGCAGCTACCTGCAGAAATATGCCTATCCGGACAACTACCGCCGGCATCAGGAAAATGGCCGCCGGCTGCAGACCGGTTACAGCCACGACAGTGGCACGGTCCGGTGCCTGCAGCTTCGCGGAGAGTACCTCTACGCGGCGGCGGGCCGCGGCGGCATGCGGGTGCTCGATGTAGCCAGCATCGCCAACAAAGGCATGAGTCAGCGCATAGTCGCCAGTCCGGCCAGCTCACTGGGTCAGGACACTCTCATTGAATCGCCGGATGCCACCTGCGTGGCATTGCCGACCAATCAGCCGATTCACCCGGATCGCAATAGCGGCAAGCTCATGCGTACGGACAATCAGGAAGCGGCGTTCCACCCGATCTACGACTACGCGCTGATCACCGACAGCAAGGAGGGCCTGATCCTTACGAACGTCAACACGCTTGCCGACGGCGAGCCGCGTAACAACCGGCTGCGCCGCGCGCTGACCTGGAATCCGGACGGGCTGCTGGATGGCGCGCGCCACCTGGTGATCGGAGGCCACTTTGTCTACATAATCGCGAACCGCGGACTTGTCATCCTCAATCTCGATGACCCCCTGAAGCCTCATCTCGAGAGCGTGTTGCCGCTCACGGATGGCCGCTCCAGTGCGCTGCAGTTCCGCTACCTGTTCGTGACCGATCGCAGCGGCCTCAAGGCCGTCGATATCACCGACAAGCAACATCCGCGCGTTGTGCCCGATGACGTCATACCCCTCGCGGACGCGCAACGGGTCTACCTTGCTCGCACTTATGCCTACGTCGCCTCCGGTCATCAGGGCCTGGCGATCGTCGACATCGAGCGGCCGGAAAAGATGAAGCTTCATCAGCTCTTCGATGCGGAGGGAAAGCTGCGTGACGCACGCGATGTCATCGTCGCGACGACGAATGCTTCCCTGTTCGCCTACGTGGCCAATGGCGCGTCGGGCCTCGCAGTCCTGCAGCTTACCTCTCCGGCGAGCCAGCCAGCCTTCTACGGGTTCAGTCCGGAACCCCGACCGGAGCTCATCGGGCAGTACCCCACTGCCGCTGCTGCTCTGGCCTTGTCAAAAGGTCTGGATCGCGACCGCGGCGTTGACGAAACGGGGCATCAAATCGCGGTATTCGGCCGCCTGGGCTCCCGTCCGCTGACACTCGAAGAGATGCAGCGCCTTTATCTCGACCGCGTTGGTAAACCGTGGTTTGCAAAGCACGAGTAAGCGGGACGGCGCTCGCAGCACTGCTCCTCGTCCTGGCCACCGGCTTCCTTCCACGGCCCGTGCTTGGAGCGACGAACGGCAGTGCAGCACTCCCCTATCAATCCGCCAACCAGCACGTCGGCGTGGCGACTTGCGCATCTTCAGTCTGTCATGGCTCCGTCACCCCATCGGTGAGCCACCCTGTGCGGCTGGACGAGTTCGTCACCTGGTCGCACCAGGACAAACACTCACAGGCCTATTCCGCCCTGTCGAGTGAGAAAGGACGGTCTATCGCGGCAAAGCTCGGCATCGGCGATGCACGCGTCGCGCAAGCCTGTCTCGATTGTCACAGCGACAATGTTTCAGCCGCCCAACGAGGCAAGAGCTTTACTTTGTCCGACGGCGTAAGTTGCGAAGCCTGTCACGGCGGTGCCGGACCATGGCTCGCCAGCCACGCATCTCGCGATGCTTCTTACCGCACCAACGTTGCGCGGGGAATGTACCCCACCGCCGACCTGCGCGAACGGGCAGTCCTGTGCCTCTCGTGTCACTACGGGAACGAGGACAAGTTCGCGACGCACAGGATGATGGGGGCCGGACACCCGCGGCTCAGCTTCGAGCTCGA
>JAQGOC010000330.1 GCA_028293805.1 Gammaproteobacteria bacterium | reverse complement strand
CCGAACGCTTTTCATTATGGATGCTGGTGCGCGGCTCGACGGCCGTCCCCTTCGGTCGATGTTTCGATCCACGGCAGTCTAGGCAGTAATGAAGGACGGCAGCAGCGAAGCGGCGCACACTTTGAGTTGTGCGTTGGTGTCTACCTGGGGATGCCGGACAGGCGTAGCGCATGCCCTGCTATGTCAAACCGCAGCGTTGAAGACCGCGGTGCCGCGCGAACGCTCGAGTACCCAGCGCGCTGCTAATGGTGCTGGATGCGGCCAATCTTCAGGAGGGGAACGCCACCAAACAGGCCCGCTCTTCGCCGGCAAATGCCGCGCCTCTTGCTGGCGCCCAACCCTCCCTAGACGCGCTCGCTGAAAGCGCCTACGGCGTTTTCAGCCCATGGTCAATAAATCCGCAAGCCGCCGTACTTACTCCGAATGTGCCGGTCGAGCATGTGCCACCCCAGCGCGAATCCCAGTCCCAGCGCGAGGACGGAGGAGCCCAGCACCCACTGCCAGACAGGGCGCGCCGGTTGCGCCGGCGGTGTCATGAAAAAAGAGGGTTCGTGCCTGGCCGGATCGGCCGCGGGCGGTTCCGAGCCAGGCGTCAGTGCCGGTGCCGCTGTTGCGGGTGGCGGATTAGGGCTCGTGCCGGCGGCAGCGCCGCTCGGTTTGACACGCGCGGTCGTCCGCGCGCTGGCGAGCTCGGCTTCGAGCCGGCTGACATCCTGTTTGAGCTTTTCAACTTCCGCCGTGCGCTCGCTGAGCCGATGCTGCAGCGGCTGATCCCGCGAGAGGTACGACGCTTTCACCCATCCTTCCGTACCGTTCGCCAGATGCACGTGGACCTCGTCGCCCTGCCGGTCGAGTACTTCCACGTGGTCACCGCTGTGGATCGAGGCGACCCGCTCACCGGTGTTGTCCGGTTCACTCGTGACACTCACCACGAGCTGCTCGATGACGTAAAGGGTCTCCGCCCGAATGGCCGGCGCCGCGAACGCCAGCAGGACGAGCAGCAGTTGCCGGCACCTCACGGGTCGATGCCGTGCTGTTTCAACAACGCGCGTACGTCCGGCCTGCGTCCGCGAAACTCGATGAAAGCTTCCAGAGCATCGCGGCTGCCGCCCCGCGTGAGGATGGTGTCCAGAAAGCGCTGCGCGGTCGCCCGGTCGAACACGCCCGCTTCCTCGAACGCGGAGAACGCGTCGGCCGCCAGCACCTCCGCCCATTTGTAGCTGTAGTAGCCCGCGGCATAACCGCCCGCGAAGATGTGCCCGAAGCTGTTGGGAAATCGGTTCCACTCCGGGACGGGCACGACGGCGACCTCCCGCCGGACCTCGTTGAGGATTTCCAGGATGCGTCCGCCGGCTTCCGGCGAGTATTCGGCGTGCATCCGGAAATCGAACAGGGCGAATTCGAGCTGCCGCATGGTCTGCAGGCCGGCGTGGAAGCTGCGTGTCGCGATGAGGCGCGACTGCGTTTCCGCTGGCAGCGGCGCACCCGTCTGGAAGTGGCCGGAGATCCGCTGCAGCACATCCGGATGCCACGCGTAGTTCTCGAGGAACTGGCTAGGGAGCTCCACCGCGTCCCAAGCCACGCCGTTGATGCCGGCGATGCTCGGGTAATCGACGCGGGTCAGCATGTGATGCAGACCGTGCCCGAACTCATGAAACAGCGTGAGCACGTCGTCATGAGTCAGGAGTGCCGGCCGACTCGTGCTCGGGGGCAGGAAATTGCAGACGAGATACGCCACGGGCAGCGCGGAGCCCGAATCGAGCTGCTTGCGGCCGACGCACTCGTCCATCCAGGCGCCGCTGCGTTTGTTGGGGCGCGCATAGGCATCGAGATAGAAGCTCCCGACGGGTTGCCCGGCGGCGCTTGCGATTTCGAAGTAACGCACATCCGGATGCCAGACCGGCGCGTCCTGCCGTTCCTGGATGCGCACGCCGAAGAGGCGCTCCGCCATTTCGAACAGGCCCGTCAGGACTCGCGGTAGCGGGAAGTAGGGGCGCAGCTCCTCCTGCGACACGCTATAGCGGCTGCGCTGGAGCCGCTCGGCGTAAAAGCCGACGTCCCACGCGGACAGGGTCTTCCCAGCGAAGGCTTCGAGCTCGGCGAACTCCTGCCGCGCGGCCGCGCGGGCGGCGTGGGCGAGCTCATGCAGGAACTGCAGAACTTCCTCCACGCTGTGCGCCATCCGAGTCGATAGCGCGTACTCCGCGTAGCTACGGAATTCGAGCAGCCGGGCCGCCTCGTGCCGCAGGCGCAGAATGTCCTCCATGACGGCCGAGTTGTCCCAGCGGCCGGCGTTGGGCCCCTGATCCGAAGCCCGCGTGGTCCACGCTTCGTAGAACGCACGGCGTAGCGTTTCGGATTCGGCATCGGTCACGACCGCCACATAGGTCGGCTGATCGAGCGTGAGGATCCAGCCTTCGACACGCTTCTCGTGGGCGCGGCGCCGCGCCTGCTCGATCAACATTTCGTTCAGGCCACGCAGCTCCGCGAGGTCCGCGACGTGATAGGTCCACCCATTCGTCGCGTCGAGGACGTTCTCTTCGAACTTCGCTTGCAGCTGGGTGAGCTCGAGCATCACCGTCTTGAAGCGCTCCTTGCGCTGCGCCGGCAGCCCGACACCCGCGAGCCGGAAATCGCGCAGCGCGTGCTCGATCACCTGGCGCTGCACGGGGGCGAGCGCGGCTCCTTCCTCTGCCGCGATCGTGCGATACGCCCGGTAGAGGGGCTCGCTCTGGGCGAGATCCGTCTGGTACGCGGACAGGAGCGGCAGGCAGGCGTTATACCCTGCCCGTAGCGCCTCGGAATTCAGCACCGCGTTCAGATGGCTCACCGGCGACCAGGTGCGCGAAATCTGATGCTGCAGCTCCTCCAGCGGCTCGATGACCGTGGCGAAAGTCGGCTTTTCGAGCGCCGCCAGCTGCTCGATGCGGGCGCGGCCGCGCGCGAGCAGCTCCCGCACCCCGGGCTCGACGTGCTCGGGGCGAATTCGTGCGAATGGGGGCAGCGGCTCGTGGCCCAGCAGAGGATTTTCCATGGATGTCTCGTCCCGTAGAAGGGCTCCATTCTAGGGTTTATTGGGCGGCCCGCGTAGGGCGCCCCGCATAGCGCGGGCGCGGGTAGGTGAGGCAGCGAACGGCGGACGCCGGCGCGTGGCCTACGGGGTATGGAACCCGGTCCCGGCATCCCCATGTAACATGGCCTGCGTTCCGAATGGAACCGGTAAGGGTGATATGTCCGACGAATTCGACTTGGTGGTGATCGGTGGGGGCAGCGGTGGCCTGGCGGCCGCCCAGCGCGCCGCGGAATATGGGGCCCGCGTGGCGTTGATAGAGTCCGGCCGGCTCGGCGGTGCCTGCGTCAATGTCGGCTGCGTGCCGAAGAAAGTGATGTGGAACGCGGCCGACATTGCCGCGGGGCTGGATGACGCCGTGGATTACGGCTTCCGGCTGACCACCGCGGGACACGACTGGCCGCTGCTGAAGGCCAAGCGCGACGAGTTCGTGTTGCGGCTGAACGGGATTTACGAAAACAATCTCGCCCGGCGCAAGGTCGAGCTCGTGCGGGGTCGCGCCCACTTCGTGGGGGCCCATACAGTGAGGGCGGCGGACCGCAACGTGACCGCACGGCACATCATCATCGCCACGGGAGGCCGGCCGCTATTGCCCCCCATCGCGGGTGCGGAGCTGGGCATCACGTCCGACAGCTTCTTCGAGCTGGAGGAGCGGCCGGAACGGGTCGCCGTCGTCGGCAGCGGCTACATCTCGATCGAGCTGACGGGCATCTTCGCCGCGCTCGGCTCGAAAACAACCCTGGTGCTGCGCGGCGAAAGCGCCCTGAAGGACTTCGATTCGATGATAGGACAGGCGACCCTGAAGCTGCTGCGCGATCAGGGCGTGAGCGTCGTGACGAACGCCTGGCCGGACTCGCTCGCGCGGAACTCGAACGGCGTTCTCGAGCTCGACGTGCGCGATGGCCGGCGTCTGACGCCGTTCGATTGCGTGTTGTGGGCGATCGGACGCGCTCCGGCCGTCGAGGAGCTCCAGCTCGAGCGCGCGGGAGTCAAGCTCGACGCCTACAGCTTCATCAGCACCGACAAGTTTCAAGCAACCAGCGCCGAAGGCATTTACGCCATCGGCGACATAACAGGGCGGGCGCAGCTCACGCCGGTAGCGATTGCGGCGGGCAGGCGTCTGAGCGATCGCCTGTTCGGCGGCATGCCCGAGCGCCTTCTCGACTACACCAACATTCCCACCGTGGTGTTCGGCCACCCCCCGATCGGGACGGTAGGTCTGACGGAGCAGGCGGCGCGGGACGAGTACGGCGATGAGGCCGTCACCGTGTACAAATCGAGCTTCGTACCGATGTATTACGCGATGACCACGATCAAGCCGCGATGTGACATGAAGCTGGTGACAGTAGGTCCCGAGGAGCGCGTCGTCGGCGTCCATGTCGTCGGTCCCGGCGCGGACGAGATGATGCAGGGCTTTGCGATCGCGGTGCGTATGGGAGCGACCAAGCGGGATTTCGACGACACCGTCGCCCTCCACCCGACCAGCGCGGAAGAGCTCGTTACGATGCGATGATGCCCGGCTCCTAGCGTGCGGCGCGCTCCTTAAGAGCCGCGAGCACCGGGGCGGTGGACGGGCGGACGCCGCGCCAGACGCGGAATGATTCCGCGGCCTGCTCGACCAGCATGCCCCACCCCTGCAGCGCGCGGGTGCAACCCAATTTGAGTGCCCAGCGGACGAAAGGGGTATCGGACTTTCCGTACGCCATGTCGTAACAGACAGTCTGGGGTCCGATGACCGCCGCCGGGACGGCGGGGATGTCGCCACTGAGGCTCGCGGACGTGGCGTTGATGATGAGATCGAAAGCACTGCCCGAGATGTAGCGGAAGCCTACGCCCTGAATCGTGCCGAGCTTCCCGAACGCGTCGGCCAGATTCTGGGCACGTTCCGGGGTTCGATTCGCGATCACGACTTCCGCGGGGGAGAGAGCCAACAACGGGGCGAGCACGCCTCGGGCTGCTCCACCTGCGCCGATGATCAGAATCCGGCGTCGAGTGATCACGATTCCCAAGTTGTCGCACAGGTCGCGGACGAGACCCGCGCCGTCGGTGTTGTCGCCGAGAATCGTGCCATCGCCGCGCACCGCAAAGGTGTTGACAGCGCCGGCATGCGCGGCGCGCGCGGTGAGATCGTCAGCAACATCTACGGCCGCGATCTTGTGCGGGAGCGTGATGTTGAGTCCGCGGCCGCCTTGCTTGAAAAAGTCGCGCACGCGCTCGTCAAACTCGTCGGGCGTGAAGTCGTAGAGCCGGTAGTTCATCGCCAGGCCCGTTGCGCGGCCAAACATTCCATGAATGAACGGGGACCAGCTATGGGCGACCGGATGGCCCACCACGCCGTAGTGCTCCCCGGGTTCCATTGCGCTTGCGCTCATTCGACAATTGTTCCTGGAACGCGCCGGTAGGTCACGCCGGCGGTGCCGGCGCCAGTGTCCGTACGCTCGTGCCGCCCGCTTGCCCCGCATCGAGCTGCGCCTGCAGTTCGGGCAACCATACCTGCATGCGCTCGGCAAGCAGATACGGCGGGTTCACAATCAGCAGCCCCGATCCGTTGAGGGCGACGCGCGAGTCGCGCGGATATAACCATAACTCCGAGGCGAGGGTCTCGGAGTCGATGGTGCGCGCGAGCCCGGCATGCCAGGCCGCGATGTCACGCTCATCCTTGATCGGATACCACGCCGCGACGATCCCTGTCCGAAACCGCCGCAGCGCTTCCCTGATAGCCGCGGTCACGCGCTCGAAGTCCTTGCCGGTCTCCTCGTAGGGCGGGTCGATAAAGGTGAGGCCGCGGCGTTCCGGCGGCGGCAGGCAGCCGCGGAGGCGATCGAATCCGTCGCCCTGTTCCACGCGTACGCCCGGGTTACCCGCGACCGCCAGTTCCAGCGCGCGGGCTTCGGTGGCAAGGAGCTCGACGAATACCGCGCGATCCTGCGGACGCAGTTCCCCGGTCGCGAGCAGGGGAGAACCGGGGTACGCGCGCGGATTGCCCTGTTGTATCCGATAATCCGCCAAGCGCGCAGCGTACTGCTGCAGCTCTTCGGAGTTGTTCTCGGTCGCAGAGAAGCGGGCGATGCCGCCTTCGGCCTCCGCCGACGCCTGCGACAGATCATAGGCGCCGCGGCCGGAATGAGTCTCGAGGTAGAGGAAGCCCTTGTCCTTGCGCTTCAGGGCCGTCAGCAGGGCGATCAGCGTGACGTGCTTGTGCACATCCGCGAAATTGCCTACGTGGAAGGAATGTCGATACTTCATCGCGTTGTCGATCCGCGCAGACGCGGTTGCTCAGCCGCCGCGGCATGGCGAGTCTGGCATCACCAGCGCGCTGCGCAAGGGGCCGTTGCTGGCGCTTCCGCGGCAAGCGCCGCGTTCGCGTCGTTACTTCACTCCACGCGGGCGGCTGGGCGCGGCTTTGCCGCCTGGAGTTGCCGTCGCGGCCGCCGCTTTGGTCTTCGGTGCCGCGCCGCCCGCCGCGTTGGCAGTCCCCGTCGCCGAGGCGGACTTCGACGCGGCTTTGCGGGCTGCCGCTCGCGGCGCCGCTGTGGCCGTCCCCGCGACGTGCGGGGTGGCGGTGCGTGTTGGTTTGTTGGGCGGTTGACCCGCCCCGGCTTGAGCGGCTCCATTCGCGGGGGCTGCCGGCCGCCGTTTCTTTTTGCCGCCGGTCTTCCCGCCCGCCGCTGCCTTGCCGTCGCCCGCGGTCGCTGCTTGCGCCTTCGCGGCCGCCGGCGCTCCGCCGCGCTTGCCGCGACCGAACCGGCCGCCCGTGCGCTCCGGCGCCTGCGCAATCAAAGCGCGGCACTCCTCGAGCGTGAGCGACTTCGGGTCCCGGTCCTTCGGAATCTTGGCGTTCTTCTTCTTGTCCGTGACGTACGGGCCGTAACGGCCGTTCAATACCTGAATCCCGTCGGCGGCGAAATCGGTGATGATCCGGTTGGCGTCCGCTTCCTGCTTGAGTCTGATGACTTCGAGCGCGCGCTCGAGAGTGATCGTGTAAGGATCGTCTTCCGCTTTCAACGAGACGTACTTGGTGCCGTACTTCACGTAGGGCCCGAAGCGTCCGACATTGGTCGTGATCGCGTCGCCTTCAGCCGTCGCACCCAGAGTGCGCGGCAGCTGGAAAAGATCGATTGCCTCCGCGAGGCTGATCTTGTCCATCTTCTGGCCGGGCCTGAGTCCCGCAAAACGCGGCTTCTCTTCATCGTCCTTGGTGCCGATCTGCACGAAAGGCCCGAAACGGCCCATGCGCACCGTGATCGGCTTGCCCGTAGCCTCGTCCTTGCCCAACTCGCGCGCCTGCGCCACTTGTTCCCGCGTGACGTTTTTCTCTATCGACTCCACCTGGTCGATGAACGGCTTCCAGAACTTTTCGAGCGGAGTCGTCCATTCCTCTTCGCCGCGCGAGACTGCGTCGAGCTCGTCTTCCATCGCCGCGGTGAACCCGTACTCCACGTAACGATGAAAGTGCTCTGTCAGGAACCGCCCGACGATCTTGCCGATATCGGTCGGAATGAAACGGCGCGCGTCCATCTCGACATACTCGCGATCCTGCAGCGTCGAAATGATGGTCGCGTAGGTGGAAGGCCGGCCGATGCCGTGCTCTTCGAGCGCCTTGACGAGCGATGCTTCGGAGTAGCGGGGCGGAGGCTCGGTGAAGTGCTGCTCGGCTTGCAACGCGAGCAGGTCGACCGTGTCGCCTTCCTTCATCGGCGGCAACACGTGGTCGCTGTCGTCGGCTTTCGTGTCGTCGGTGCCTTCCTGGTACACGGAGATGTATCCGGGCTTGACGAGGATCGAGCCGTTCGCCCGCAGCAGATGTCTTTCGGGCCCATCGGGGCCCGCGAGCATGTCGACCGCGACAGTGTCGAAAGTCGCGTGGTTCATCTGCGAAGCGACCGCGCGCTTCCAGATCAGCGAATAAAGCCGGTAGTGGTCGTCCTCGATCTTGCCTTCGAGGCTGGCCGGCGTGATCGCTGCCGATGTCGGCCGGATGGCTTCGTGCGCTTCCTGCGCGTTCTTGGACTTCGTCTTGTAGAGACGCGGCTCATCGGCGACTTCAGCCTTGCCGTACAGCTTCGTGGCGACCTCACGGATCTCCTGGATCGCCTCGGCCGCAAGCGACACGGAGTCCGTACGCATGTAAGTGATCAGACCAACGCTGCCCTCGCCGCCGCCGATGTCCAACCCCTCATAGAGCTGCTGGGCGAGGCGCATCGTTCGCCGGGCATTGAAGCCGAGCTTGCGGGCCGCTTCCTGTTGCAGCGTGGACGTCGTAAACGGCGGGGCGGGATTGCGCCGGCGTTGTTTGCGATCGATGGCGATGACTTTCAGGCGGCCGGGAGTTTCGCTGCTGGCGGATCCCACGGCGGCGGTCTGGATCGCGCGTTCGACCTCGCGTGCCTGGGTCTCGTTGGTGAAGCTGAACTGCTCGACCTTCTGCCCGCGGTACTCGATGAGCTTGAGCGGGAAGGGGGGCGAGGCGTGCGCGCCTTCGCCGTCGATCGTCCAGTATTCCTGCGCGATGAACGCGAGAATCTCCTCTTCGCGCTCGCAGATCATGCGCAGCGCCGGGCTCTGCACTCGCCCGGCCGAGAGGCCCTGCCGGACCTTCTTCCACAACAGCGGCGATAGATTGAAGCCGACGAGGTAATCGAGCGCGCGGCGCGCCTGCTGCGCATTCACGAGCTCGAGCGAGAGGCCGCGCGGCTGCGCAACGGCTTCGCGCACGGCGTTCTTGGTAATTTCGTAAAACACGACGCGGTGGACGGCCTTGCCGTCCAGATCGCCGCGCGAGTGCAGAATCTCTTTCAGGTGCCAGGCGATCGCCTCGCCCTCGCGATCGGGGTCGGTCGCCAGATACAGGGCCTTCGACTTGCGCAGGGTGCGCGCGATAGCCTCCACATGGCGCTCGTTTTTCTCGAGCACCTGGTACTTCATGGCGTAGCCGTTGTCAGGATCGACGGCGCCTTCCTTGGGCACGAGATCGCGCACGTGCCCGTAGGAGGCGAGCACGTCGAAATCTTTGCCAAGGTATTTCTTGATCGTCTTCGCCTTGGCGGGCGATTCGACTATGACCAGGTTGTCTGCCATTGTTTAACGAAACGCGTCAGCCATAAACGAAAAACCGCGGACGAACCGCGGACCAATGTGAGGCGCAGGGTTCTTGACCAACTGGACGCCAAACCCGCGTTTTCCCAAACGCTTCAGTGCGGGGCGTTGGGATGCCCATCGGCTACCGGATCCTCCAGCCGCTCGAATGCCAGCTCCTGTCCCGGCTGACTCGACAACACCATGAGCACGACCCACTTGAGCTGCTCCGTGTCGAGCTCGTCGACATCCAGCGCCAGCATGCGCTCGATCACGATCTCGCGCTGCTGCGGCGAAAGAATGCCGAGGCGCTCGAGCGTAAACAGAAACCCGCGGCATTCCGTCGAGAGTCGCGCGAGCTCGCCGTCGGAAAAAATCCGTACCGCCGGTCCCTTGCCTTTGTCCTTCGTGGACAAAAGCAAGGGGGGACGATCACGCTCGCAGGCAAGATCGGCCAGCCAGTCGAGCGCCCGCTCCACATTCGCCTGCGCGAAGCCGGCACGCTCGAGATCTCGCACGAGATGCTCGCGTTCGGGTACCTCGGGTACCTCATCGAGCATGTAGCGGTCGAATACGTAAATCAG
>JAQGOC010000167.1 GCA_028293805.1 Gammaproteobacteria bacterium | reverse complement strand
CGAGCGGCGTTCCATGGTGATGAGCGAAGCCGAGAAGCGGATGACCGCCTATCACGAGGCTGGCCACGCCATCGTCGGCATGACCGTCCCCGAGCACGATCCTGTCTATAAAGTCACGATCATCCCGCGCGGCCGCGCGCTGGGCGTCACGCAGTTCCTGCCGGAACAGGATCGCTATAGCTTCTCCAAGCGCCGTCTCGAAAGCGCCATCGCGACGCTGTTCGGCGGCCGTATCGCGGAAGAGCTGATCTTCGGGCCGGAATCGGTCACCACCGGAGCCTCGAACGACATCGAGCGTGCGACGGATCTCGCGCGCAACATGGTTACGAAGTGGGGACTGTCGGACAAGCTCGGGCCCCTTACGTATTCCGAAGACTCGGGCGAGGTATTCCTCGGCCGCAGCGTCACGCAACACAAGCAGGTGTCGGACGTCACCGCGCATGCCATTGACGAAGAAGTGCGCCGGGTCATCGAGAGCAATTATCAGCGGGCGCGCCAGATTCTGACCAGCGCGCTCGACAAGCTGCATCTCATGTCGGATGCGCTGATGAAATACGAGACGATCGACGAAGAGCAGCTGAAAGACATCATGTCGGGCAAGGCACCGAAGCCCCCGGCCGGATGGGACGACACGCTGTCCAACAAGCCGCCCAAGTCGCCCACTGAAGGCCCCGCAGCCGGCGGGACCATCGGGTCGCCCGCCGGACAACACTAAGTTGATGGGCTGAAAGTCGCCCGGGGCGCGCAGCCTTTGGCGATTTCAGCGAGCGCAGCTGGAGCCGCTTCCACCCGCAGGCCGAGGCGCCCCGGCAAAAGCGTGGTTTTTGCCGGGGGCGCCGCAGCCTGCGAAAAGCGCGCCTGTTGCCGAGACGAGCGGGGGGCGTGATGCCGGTTCCGATGCTCCGCTGCGGCGATAAAACACTCGATCTCTCCTCCCCTATAGTCATGGGCGTGCTCAATGTCACGCCCGATTCTTTTTCCGATGGCGGCCGCTTTCTGGCAACGGAGGCTGCGGTCGAGCACGCCTTGCGGATGGTGGAGGAGGGGGCGGCGATCATCGATATCGGTGGTGAGTCCACGCGTCCGGGGGCGGACCCGGTGTCGGCCGACGAGGAGTTGCGGCGGGTCCTGCCGGTCATCGAACGCCTTCGCCAGGTGACTCAGGCCATCATTTCGGTCGACACGAGCAAGCCCGAGGTCATCCGTGGAGCGGCGGCGGCCGGTGCCGGGCTCATCAATGACGTTCGGGCACTAAGGGAGCCGGGGGCGCTGAAAGCCGCCGCAGCCGCCGAATGCGCCGTGTGTCTGATGCATATGCAGGGCGATCCTCGCACCATGCAGCAGTCGCCCAGTTATGTCGATGTCGTGAAAGAGGTCAAGGCATTCCTCGACGAGCGCGCGCAGAGTTGCCGCGCCGCGGGGGTATCGTCCGATCGTCTCGTCATCGATCCGGGATTCGGCTTTGGTAAGACACTGGAGCACAATCTCGAGCTGTTGCGGCGTCTCGGAGAGGTCCCGACGGATGGGTTGCCGCTGTTGGTCGGTTTGTCGCGCAAGGCTATCGTGGGCAAGCTCACCGGCGGGGGAGCCGGCGAGCGGGTCTATGGAAGTGTTGCACTCGCGGTCATTGCGGCGCTGAATGGCGCCCGGATCATTCGAGCGCACGATGTAGCAGCCACAGTCGATGCTTTGAGAACAGTTGCCGCGGTCATGGGGAGCGCGAGGCAGGCGTCGCGCGGGTGACCGTAATGGCTCGCCCTGAGCCGGAAGCCGAAGACGAGCAGGCGGACGCCTGCGCAAACGAGGATAAAAAGTGGGACGCAAGTATTTCGGGACGGATGGCGTGCGGGGCCGCGTGGGCGAGCTGCCGATGACGGTGGATTTTGCATTGAATCTGGCAAGCGCGGTCGCGCGAGTGCTCGCACCCAATGGGGGCACGGTGCTGATCGGGAAGGATACGCGCCTGTCCGGTTATATGTTCGAGTCGGCTCTCGAAGCCGGCTTCGTGGCGGCCGGCGTGAACGCCATGCTCATCGGCCCGCTGCCCACTCCAGGCATTGCTTATATGACACGCCGTTTCGAGTGCGATTTCGGCGTCGTCATCAGCGCTTCGCACAATCTCTACGATGACAACGGCATCAAGTTCTTCGACGCAACGGGCGCCAAGCTCTCTGACGATCTCGAAGAACGCATCGAGGCCGAGCTCGCGCAGCCGCCGGTGACACGCACCTCACGCAATCTGGGCCGTGCCACGCGAGTCGACAGGTCCCGGACGCATTATCAGGAGTTCTGCGCCTCCACCGTTCCCCATGGCACGGATCTGACCGGGCTGAAGATTGTCGTCGACTGCGCCAACGGCGCCGCCTACAAGGTGGCACCGCGAGTGCTGGCCGATCTCGGCGCCGAGATCGTTCCGATCGGCTGCTCGCCGAACGGCCGCAACATCAATGACGGCTGCGGCTCGATGGCGCCCGATCTGCTGCAACTCACCGTTCCCGGCGTTCGCGCCAACGTAGGGTTGGCCCTCGACGGCGACGGCGACCGCCTCGTCATGGTCGATCACCTCGGCCGTCTCGTCGACGGGGATCAGCTTCTGTATGTCATTGCCAGAGCGCACAAACAGGCCGGCACGCTGCGCGGTCCCGTGGTCGGCACCGTGATGAGCAATCTTGGCCTCGAAGTTGCGTTCCGCGAAAGCGGCATCGAATTCCAGCGTGCGGCTGTCGGAGACCGCTATGTTCTGGGTCTTCTGCGCGAAACGGGCGGCATCCTCGGCGGCGAAACTTCCGGACATATCCTGTGTCTGGACAAAACGACGACCGGTGACGGACTCGTGAGCGCGCTTCAGGTGCTCGCCGTCATGAAGAAGACGGGGCTTTCGCTTGCCGAGCTCGCCTCGGGAATGTTGAAGTTTCCGCAGGTGCTGCTCAACGTGAAAGTGGCCAAGCGGTTCGATCCCTCGAAGGTTCCTGCGGTGCAGGACGCGGTTCGGAGCATCGAGAAGCGCATGGGCGGTGACGGGCGGGTGGTGTTGCGCGCGTCCGGCACCGAGCCGGTGATTCGAGTGATGGTGGAAGGCCGGAGCGAAGAGGCGACGCGCGCGGCGGCGACCGAGCTTGCGGAAGTTGTGAAGACCGCCGCGGCCTGACCGGCGCCTTTACGGGAGGCGCGGATCCGGAGGAGCGCGCCGCACGCGGCGCATGACGATCTCATTGCACCAACCTGGGTGCGTCGTTATCATCCCGCGCCCGCAGCCTGGGTCCCACGGAATTGAGCGTCCTGTTCGTCGGCGCAGGCTGACGACCGAAGGTCATTTCGCGGGTGGTTCACCATGCGGCTCCGACGAGCCGTCGAGGTCGGTCCATGCGCCGTCCCATTGTTGCAGGAAATTGGAAAATGCACGGGTCGCGCGTCGAGAACGCGCGGCTCATAGACGAGCTCGTGGCCGGGTACCCTGCCACCGCGGGCGCCGACTGTGTCGTGTGTCCGCCGTTCGTCTATCTCCAGGAAGTCGGGCGCATGTTGCGGGATACGGCAATCGGCCTCGGCGGACAGGATGTGTGTGCCGACACGCAGGGCGCCTTCACCGGCGAAGTCTCGGCGGCAATGCTGAAGGATGTCGGTTGCGAGTATGTGCTCGTCGGACACTCGGAGCGGCGACTGCTCTACCGCGAGAGCGATCAGCAGGTCGCCCGCAAGTTCGCGGCGGCTCATGCGAAGGCGCTGATTCCGGTGCTGTGCGTCGGTGAGCAGTTGTCGGATCGCGAAGCGGGCCGCACCGAAGAAGTGATTGGCCGGCAACTGGATGTGGTGCTGGAGCTTTGCGGGCCTGAAACGCTGGGGCATGGCGTGGTGGCTTACGAGCCGGTATGGGCTATCGGGACCGGGCGCGTTGCGGCCCCCGAGCAGGCGCAGGAGGTGCACGCGTTCATCCGTGCCCGGATTGCGGCCCGGGATGCTAGAATCGCCGCCGATACGCGGATCCTGTACGGCGGCAGCGTGAAGGCCGGGAATGCGGCCGAGCTGTTTGCAATGCCCGACGTCGACGGTGGCCTGATCGGGGGCGCCTCACTCAAGGCGGATGAATTTCTAGCAATCCTGGAGCAGGCCAATCTGGCCGCGGCCGGCCCGGGGTGAGCCGCGTTAGCGGCGAACGCCCGCCTTGGATGGCGGACCGGATGTCGGCTCCAGGGACGGTTACTAGGAAACCGACTGAGTAAAAGTGGCGGCCTGATTGGTAAAGATATGTTGCGCGTGATATTGACCATAGTTCAGGTGTTCTCGTCGCTGGCGATCATCGCCCTCGTGCTGCTTCAACGCGGCAAAGGGGCCGATGCCGGAGCCGGCTTTGGCGCGGGCGCTTCGGGCACAGTTTTCGGAGCGCGGGGTGCCAGCACGGCGCTCTCGCGTGCCACGGCGATTTTTGCGGCGATCTTCATGATCAACAGTCTCGCGCTCGCTTACATGGGCACGCGTACGGCTGCGCCGCCGAAGACGATTCTCGACGAGGCCAGTGAGAGCAAGACGCCGCCCGCTCCGAGCGACGCGCGTCCGGGTGTGCCTTCACCGGCGCCCGCGCCGCCACCTGCGGCTGCGCCGGTGCCGGCTCCTGCGCCTGCTTCTCCTTCCTCCGCTCCGCCGCAGCCAGCGCCGGAACCGCGAAAGTAGACAGCTCGAGAAGACTTAAAAGTTTTTAACGCCGCGGACGTGGTGGAATTGGTAGACACACTAGCTTGAGGGGCTAGCGCCGCAAGGTGTGGGAGTTCGAGTCTCCCCGTCCGCACCAGATCGTGATCAGCGCTGCTACAATTGTAAGGTTGAGCAGGCGCGACTAATGCGCAGCCGGCAAAAGCCGCATCTTTTGCCCAGGGCGGGCAGGCGCGTAGTCAGCGGCACCCGAAGTGACGCCGCTGACAGGATGTGTAGCTGGCAGAAGCCACGGCTATTGCCCCGGGCGACTTTCAGCCAAATTGAATAATGGAGGCAGGTCGCGAACCGATCTGTCCCTTTTGCTTGCGTGCGATACTTGCGGGCCTTTCCCCGAAACTGGGGCGCTAACCGATGCTGTCGAACTACCTGCCGATACTGATTTTTCTAGTCGTCGCCACCGGCCTGGCGGGACTGCTGCTCGTGTTGGGCAGCGGACTGGGCCGTTATTTCTCCCGCAATCACGACGATCCCGCAAAGCTCTCGCCGTATGAGTGCGGCTTCGAGGCCTTCGAAGACAGCCGCATGAAAT
>JAQGOC010000282.1 GCA_028293805.1 Gammaproteobacteria bacterium | reverse complement strand
CCACTCGGCCTGCTGGTGCCAGTGCATCTCGCGGATGCCGTTCTTGGCGAGCCGCATGTTGACGCCCGAGATGTCGGCTGAGATTGCGAAGGTGTCCTGCGTGACTTCGCGCGCCCATCCGCCGTTTTGATAACGCTTGTGGGCGTTGTTGAAGGATGCCCAGAACAGCGGCATGCCGTTGACGTCAGTAGCCGGCGGGTCCTGGAACGAGGGGAACTGGCTTGCGAGCGCCGGACTCTGCGGGCCCGGGTCGTCCAGGCTGGTGCGGTTTTTCCCGTTGATCCGGCCCTCCGGCGGGGAGTCCGGGTTGCCAAATGAGCCCGCTCTTGCCGCTGCGACCGCGCCGAGAGCGGTCGCCGACGCCGCTGCGCCTGCCAGCAGTTTACGGCGTGACAAAGTAGTCGTTGTGTTTGTGGCCATGCGTCTTCCTCTTCGGCACTCATGAGATACAAATTTCCTAATGAGAGCAGTGTTGGCGCCCGCGATTTCCGTTGAATTTCTCAACGGCATGGCACGCGTTACAATTGAAACCGCAGTTTTCCGCGGGCGCGATTTCAATTGAAATGCCCCTGCGGCGGGCAGAAATGCTGATGCCATATGTGCCCGACAACCTGCCCGCTGGCCAATCACCGCAGCGCAGGCGTGCGGTGTTTCGTTTCAAAGGGCTGCGACATGGCAGGAATGCAGACAAAGCTCAGCCCGATGGCGGATCAGGCAGGCACGTACGATGGGATGTCGTCGAACTGCAGCAGCGCCGGCTTCTCGGACATGAAGTTCAGCGCGCTCACGCTCAGCCGGCGGGGTTTCAACCGCTGGCTCGTGATGATCAGGCACTCCCGCAGGACTTCTGAGCGCGAACGAGTACCAGTCGCTGGCCAGACCGTGCTGAGCGTCGTCCTCATCGTACGCGGCTCGATGTCGATCACGCACAACCTCGACCACAACATGAGGCCGATGCCCCCGGACTGACCAGAATGCCTAAACGAGAGTGCATACATGAGCGCGCCTCGCCGTGCTCCAACTGTCCCCGTCGCCGGCTCAGCATCCTCTCAGCAGTGTTGACCTGGGTTGCGAAACTTTGTGCCAGCGCTTCGACGCGCAGGTTCGTGCCGGCGGCGGGAGCGGGAATGCCGCGCATCCGGCCACGAGCCACTGGCAAACGTGTCAACAAAGGTCTGCGAAAGTGTCGACGCAGCCAGCGGGCTGGCTGGTCCGGTGCCGCGACGACTCGAATACCGCCGCGACGTTGGCGCGGACCCCGTGCGTGGCGACCGTGACGTTCAGCACCGGTCTTCTGTCGACAATGTACAATGCAGTCAACGGCCGTTCGAGGCTTTTTGAACCGCACGAGCACGCCCGGCATGGCGAGGCGTTTTCAGTAGGTTGCGGGGTTCAGAAGCGCTTCTTCTGCGCAAGGCGGCGCGTTCTTGCCCGTGGGGGCCGGGTATGAGCCGCTCATGACGGGCCGCCATTGCCCGGCCCAGAGCTGCAGCACGAACGCCGGCCAAAGGATTCGCGCGTGGTTGGCCCGACCGGCCCGGTGTTCTGCGAGATAACGGCGCATTTCCAGCGGGTCGAGCAGCCCGTGAGCGCTCAGATTCGCGGTGTCGAACGCCCGGTCGACGTCCTCACGCAGGGCGCCGTTGATCAAAGTCGCTGTTGGGACGCTCAGACCGCGCTTGCGACGGTGCACGAGGCTCCAGGGTAGTAACGTCTTTGCGGCCTGTTTCAGAATCCATTTAGTGGTGAGCCCGTGCAGCTTGTCCCCGTGAGGCAGAGCGAACGCCAGGGCTGTCAGATCGCGGTCGAGAAACGGGGCTCGGGCCTCGATCGAGCTCAACATAGTGGCCCGATCGTTCTTGACCAACAGCTTCTCGCGTAAGGCTGTGCAGTAGTCGAACAGCATGGCCCCGTCTGCCGCACCGCGCGCCGCATACTCGAGCACGAGGGGCGGCAGCCAATGGGAGGCGAGCTCTGCTTGCAGTGAGCCGGGCAACTCTCTTGTTCCTTCGGGCCGCGCGAAGGACCTGGAGGGCAGTGTGAAGTTGGATCTGTCGGTCGTGATTCCGATGTACAACGAAGCGCAGAGCGCCGCCCGGATCACGCACGAGGTCATGGCGGCGCTGGCAGGCCGCGCCTTCGAGGTCATCCTCGTCGATGACGGGAGTACGGATGCCACTTTGGCCGAGTCGCTGCGGCTCGGTGCGGCCACGACTCAAGTTCGGGTGTTGCAGCATTACCTTCGCCGGGGACAGAGTGCGGCGGTGTGCTCCGGGGTGCTGGCGGCCCGGGCGCCCTGGGTCGTGACTCTCGACGGAGATTGCCAGAACGACCCGCGCGACATCCCTTGCTTGATCGATGCGCGGCCGGCGGGGCAGGACGAGACAGTTCAGCCGGTCATGGGGCACCGGCTCAGGCGCCGCGACTCCCACTGGCGCCGCGTGCAGTCAAGAGTCGCCAATCTCGTGCGCAGCTGTCTGTTGAGCGACGACACGCCCGATACAGGCTGCGGCGTCAAATTATTCTCCCGTGAGACCTTTCTCAGGCTGCCGCGCTTCGATCATATGCACCGCTTCTTGCCGGCGCTGTTTTTGCGAGAGGGAGCACGCGTCATTTCGGTTTCCGTACATCACCGTCCGCGCACGGCGGGACGCTCCAAATACGGACTGCTCGACCGGCTCGGAGCCGGAATCGTCGATCTTGCAGGCATGATGTGGCTGATGCGGCGGCGGTGCCCAAGCACCGGCGTGCGCGAGCGGGTACTTGCGGGCCCGCTGCCGGGCCATCACGGCCGCAGCACGACGCGATCACCACGCTGGACGGCCGTATTCAACGCAAAAAATGTTCCATCGGGCAATCAGCGGTTTCACGGTGAGGGTTTGGGTGCGCAACTGACGCCGCCAAGGTTGACCTGCTGCAGGCTGGGGAGGTCCGTGGTCGGAAACGGCTGCAGTGTACCGCCGGCCGGGGGTACGCAGTCGTAGCTCAGCAGGAAGGCCATGACAGCGGCATAGTCAGCGGCCGGCAGTGAGCCCGGCGCAGCCAAAGGCATGGATTGCGTCACGATGCGACGCAGTTGCGCAGCGTTCAGGTGCGAGCGGCCGAAGCTCTGCCCGGTCAGCGCGGGTGCTGAAAGGCCCTGAAGATTGGCGCCGTGGCAGACCGAGCATTCCTTCGCGTAAACCTGCTGGCCTTGCGCCACCTGTTGCCGAGTGTATGGCGCCGAGCCCGTTGACTTGGATGGAGGCGCGTCGGATTCACTGCGAGTGCCGTTAGGCGCGCTGGCAAGCGCCACCTGACCGGTCGCTGCATTCGCGACAGTCGGGGCGGAACCCAGCCCGTAGGCGATCACCCGGCTGCCTTGCGAGACCGGCAGGTTGGGGGTCTGTTGGTTTCCCGCCTCGCCAACCACAACCGTCAGATACTCCTTGCCATCGAGCCGGTAAGCTGAAATGGGAGCTACCACCGCCGAACCAGTGAAATCCTTCCAGTACTGGCGGCCCGAGGCTGCGTCGTACGCATAGACGTTGCCACCTACGTCGCTGGTGAAAGCAAGGCCCGTCGCGGTAACCAGTACGCCGCCTTCTGCCGGATAGGGCAGCGCGTGCCGCCAGCGCATTTTCCCTGTGTCGACATCGACGGAGGTCAGCAGTCCCGTCCCGTTCTGGCGCTTCGGAAGCGGGCCGCCAGTATACGGTTGGCCGGGAATGTACTGTGGGTCATCGGTTGCGATCTTCCAGACAGCGCATTCCTGCGTACTCGGCACCAGGAATGAGTTGCTGTCGGGGTCGTACGCGCCGCCATTCCACTCGATCCCGCCGCCGTGGTTGGGGCACGCCTTGGTGCCATCGAGGCTGGGCTGGGTGTCGATCCCGGCCTGATTGCTGAGCGCCAGACGATGCAGCACCTTCCCGTTGGCGCGATCCAGGATCAGGAAGTTTCCTGCCTTGTCGCCGATCGCGACCAGGGCGCGCCGGTGTCCGTCCACGAGGCCCTCGAACAGGACGGGAATCATCGCCGGGTCGTCGTCGTGCGAGTCGTTGCGCAGGATCTTGTAATACCACTTGATCCTGGGTTGCGGGCCGGAGATGTCCAATGCGACGAGCGAGTCCGTATAAAGATTCTCGCCCTCCCGGCCCTTGAGGATCATGTCGGGTCCCGGATTACCGGGCGCCACAAACAAGGTGTCGGTGTGCTGGTCGATTGCCAAGCCGCTCCACACTGCGCCGCCGCCATGCCGCCAGGAATCGCCGGGCCAGGTTTCGTGACCGGCAGTCCCGGGTCCGGGAATGGTCTGCCAATCCCACAGGCGCTTGCCATCCTTGGTACTGAAGGCGCTGACCAGGCCGAGCGTGCCGTTATCACCACCGCCCGTACCGAGGATGATCTGGTTCTTGTAGACGTAGGCTGCCATCGAATAAAAACTGTTGCTCGTATCGCGGCATCCCAGCACGTTCCACAGACTCTTGCCGGTCGCCGCATCGAGCGCGATCACGCGGCAGTCCTGCGTTGCGATGAACACTTTGTCATCGGCCAGACCCACGCCACGGTTCACGGCATACAGCAGCACGTACTGCGGGCTGTACGGCGCCTGCCACCGCAGCATGCCATTGCTTGCATCCAGCGCGAGAACACCATCATGCGGGGTTGAGACGTACAGCGTGCCGTTCCAAATGATTGGCGCCGCCTCCTGTTGCCCGTCATCGGCAATGTCTGTTTTCCAGGCCATGCTCAACTTACCGACATTGGTCTTGTCGATCTGCGTCAGTGCGGTATAGCGATTTCCGGCGTAGGTTTTCGCCGGCACAATCCAGTTGCCGTTGTCCTGTGCGGCCTCCAGCAGCGTCTCGGTGGCCGGGAGGCGCTCCAGTTGCAGGTGAGATGGCCCCGTTGATCCGGTTGTGGCGTTGAATAGCGCCAAGAGAGCGTCTGTCATGAGAAGCACGAGCGCGAGCCCCAAGATGGTCTGTGGACGCCGCAGCGCAATCCGGATGAACGACAACATGAATTGAGACCTCCAACACCCCTGAAAGAGGGGCACAATTCGTCCTAACGCAGCAGCGCACTAGGATGGCCGCCATTTAAAAAAATGGCATGCCGTCCGGCGCGTGCCGCGTTCGCGTCCAGCGAGCACAATCGCCCCCGGTTTGAAGAGGAGCGTGTTTTGGGAGGATTGCGTCTGGATTTCGCGAGGCCCGGTCCGCATTTCAGCCGTAACATGTCCGGCAGCCCCGCGGGGACTCACGCCCGGCGGCAGTCGGCCTTGCGGCGAGGAAGGTTGCATTCAGACGGCTTTGATCGCGGCGAGGGCCTGCCCGATGAGCGTGCGGCTGACGGTCTGCACCAGCTGTGCGGCCGTGATCGCACCCCATTCGGTTTGGGCCACGGCTGCGAGGAAATTGCGCTACCGCACCACTTTGAGGATGTCCCTCACGTGGCTGACTGAGTCCTCATGGGCCGAGAGCAGGGCGGCGCCAATGGCGGACGGGCGGACCACGCGTCCGTGCGCTATGCCTTCAGCGCGAAAGCCGTGCATGTGAGTGAACCGGCCCCTCACCTTCTCCGGAACGTCGAGCCGCGGCTGCGAGCGACCGACCACGGTGTAGGTTGCGGTATGCGTGAACGGACATCAACGCCATCAGATGCACGGTGCAGGCGCCGCATTGGCCAAGTCCGCAGCCAAATCGCGGTCGACGCAGGCGCCAAATAATTGCGCAAGGCATACAACAGCGGCATGGCCGGGTCGCCGACGCTCAGGTCGAGGGGTTTCGTCCTCAAATGCGCGTGGGCAAGCTGTGCGGTACATTCTGTCGCGCGCCTGTTGGTCCGCGATTTTCGCGCCCGCGGCCTGTGTTTCAATTGAAACAATTCGCGGGTCGAGTGCGAGCCGGTCCAGCTCACGAAGACGGTGGGTCGGATGTGATGTACCGGACGCGCGGTGAGGTGTACGCTGCGCTGCGCACACCGCAAAATGACCACCGCGAAAGCGCAGGGGAGGGGTGATGTCGTCTGACCACTCCGGCGAGGAGAAGCTGTTGACGAAAGGCGAGGTCGCTCGGCTGTGTCGCGTCGATGTGCGGACAGTCGATCGATGGCTGACGGCCGGAAAGGTCGGTTGTCACCGCACGCCCAGTGGCCGCGTGTTGTTCCGAAAGCACGAGGTGCTCAAAGTCGTCATTTGCCCGCAGAATTCGTCGAACGGCAACGGTAGTTGATTTGCCGGCGCCAGCGACAGTGTCGGACATCTTCGGACATTTTGCGGCGCCGTGTGTATCCGCCTGTTGCGTGCGGCCGCTCTCGTGTTTATGTTCGCGCGAAGGCGGGCTCGGGGCTCGCACTCCAGGACGAAAAAGGGAGGGCTGGTCATGCGCGCAAACGTACTCAGTGCCGTGTCGGGAGCTCTTGCGGTGCTCGTTGGAGCGTTGATTCTATCGACTACGGCCGCGGCGCAGGCACAGGCGCCGCAGACATCGTCCACGGACTCGTCCTCTGCCCCCGTCTACAACCCGTACCCTCCGGGAATCCTCCCGTCCGATCTGAATACGGAGCTCCTCAGAGTAGTGCGCGAGGTGGACTTCATCGAGGCAAGAGCGCTCTCAAAATGGAAGGCGTTACCCCCGCCGGTCCTGACCGGTCAGCCGCCAACACTGCAGAACACCGGGACCGCGGCTATCGAGGTGCTCGGCGAGCTCATGAATTACGACAAGAGCATTTCGCCTTTCCGCAATGTCGCCTGCGCATCCTGTCACATGCCGTACGTTGCCTTCAGCGGGCCGATCCCGTCGGTGAATCTGACGATGGTCGCGTATCCCGGAACGGTTCACTTCCGGGCCGGCAAGCGGACCGCGCAGCGCTACACCTACTCACCGTTCTTCCCCGTATTGCAGTACAACCAGGTACAGGGCGCGTTCTTCGGCGGCAACTTCTGGGACTCGCGCGCGACCGGGTATCTGCTGCGTAATGCCGACGCGGAGCAGGCACAGCATCCTCCGGTTGATACGCAGGAAATGGGCAACCCCGATACGGCTTGCATCGCATTCAAGCTTTCCAAGGCCAAATACCGCGGGCTGATCGAGCAAATCTGGGGGAAGGGCACGCTCGACATCGACTTCCCCCCACAGACCGCGCAGATCTGCGCGTTGCCCGGCGGGGCGGCCGTATTCGGCACGAACAACACTCCGGTGCCTCTGGGTCCGGAGGAGCGGACTCGCGCCAACATAGTGTACGACCACTGGGCGCAGGCATTGGACGCCTACGAGCAGTCGGTGCAGGTCAGCGCTTTTTCTTCGAAATTCGATGCGTACCTGCATGGCTCGTACACGCTGACAGCAGACGAGAAGGCCGGCTACGACCTATTCCGCGGCAAGGGGAATTGCAACTCTTGTCATTTGGACGGCAGGTCAACCGCCCCCACACCGCCCCCGCCTGAAGGGACCGCACCGAATAGTCAGGACACCGGCGCGGCGGCAGACGCGCAGCCTTTGTTCACCTGCTTCGGCTCCGCCAATCTCGGTCTGCCCCTGAACCCCCGGGATACCATCTTTTATCAGGACAAGCCGGATTCCTTCGGGTTCACGGCGAATCCTGCCGGCTTCGCCTTCAGAGATCTGGGATTGGGATCGTTCCTGAGGAGCGTTGCCGCCCCGAACCCAAACGCCACCTGGACCCAGTACGCGCCGACCAGCGATGGACAGATGCAGACCTCTACGGCCCGCGACGTCGCGATGACACCGGCGCAGTGCCCCACTACCGAGGCTCCCGGGCCTTACTTCCAGAAGGAGTTCTTTCACAACGGCTATATCAAGAGCCTGAAGCAGCTCGTCCACTTCTACAACACGCGTGACGTGTACCCGTACAAGGTTACTTCGGGACACTGTCCGGCAGGCAAGACCGAGAAAGTGGACTGTTGGCCTATGCCGGAGGTGCCCAACAATCTGGACCGTACGATTGGCAGTCTCGGCCTTACGGATCACGAGGAGGACCAGATCGTCGTCTTCCTGAAGACTCTCAGCGACGGCTACACGCGGCCTTTCGATAACGCCGATACGTTTACGGGCTCCTGCATGAGAGGCGGTTCGGCCAAAACTCAGGGCAATGAGTTTCTCATCCCGACTCCGCCGCTTCCGACATGCTCCGCCTCGATCTGCGGTGTGCCGCCGTTGCCCGGTCCGATGCCTATTCCATAGGGTGTATTTCGTGAGGTATGGCTGACAGAGCTTGGGGGGCTTGCAATGATCGCACTGCACACGAAACCGGCGATGGCGGCTGCGCTCGCCAGCTTGCTCTTCTCGAGCTCAGGCGCCGCTCAGGTGAATGCGTACGTTGCGAAGGAGCAGTCTCCTGCGGCGAAGGCCCCGCGCGTGCAGATCGCGCGGGGCCCGGAGCTCGAATCGGCCGACGAGAGTACGGCCATCATCCGCTGGACGAGCAACAATCCAGGCGGCTCGGACGAGCACTTTGCGGTCGTGCATTACGGCACGAATCCAAAGGAGCTCGATCAGACTGCGAAATCACACATCCGGCTCAACCAGAAGCACGCCGAGACGGTTTTTCGCGTGAGCGTGGCAGGTCTTGCGCCGCGGACGACGTACTACTACACAGTTGACTCTGCACAAGCCAGCGGCCAAAGCGACGGAATAAGAAGCTCTGTCGGGAAGTTCACCACTCCCGGACCAGGCGAGCGGATCATGCGTTATCCACAGCCCAATTGAGGTCCGCCGCCCCCAAGCCGGTTCCAATGGCCGGCGAAAGTGCCCGAACTCAAAAAAAAAGCCCCTCCTCCACGCAGCCTAGCCGGGGGGGCGGCTGTGGGGTTGCGTGTCGTGTCGAGGAGGGGCGCGTCAACCGTTCTACGAAGTCGCTGAGCAATCTCTAGCTGACCCCAGTGTGGCAGCGGTCGCCTGCAGCCTGATTTCAGGGCCCAGGATTCCAATTTCAACTGAAACATGCCCGGCAAGCGTTACGGCTGAAACGCGACCGGCCCCGTTTCGACATTGTTTGCTCACTTGCTGCGATCACCATTCTCGCCAGGCTCTCTCGCAAGCTCATATCGATGGCAACCTGAGCTCCCCTGGATGAACAGCGTGATGGACACTTATGATCAAACCTCAAACCGGGATGAATCGCCGTGCGGGCGGCTGGGCAGGGCCGAGTGGCTTTTGGTCTCAGAACAGGACGCTCCGCTGGGCTCACACGTTGTCACACCACGTCGCGGTTATCTGCATCACGGAATCTACGTCGGCGGTGGCAAAGTCTTGCATTACGCGGGACTCGCATACGGCCTTGTCAGAGGACCGGTGGAAGAGGTTCCTCTTGCGAGTTTCGCCCGCGGCCGTCCTGTCTGGATCAGAGCCGATGTGGCGCCCCACTTTGACTCCAGCGAGGTCGTTCGCCGGGCGCGGTCCCGAGTGGGTGAGGACTGCTACCGGCTGTTGACCAACAACTGCGAGCACTTCTGCGAATGGTGCCTGCGCGGCGAACCTCGCAGCCACCAGGTGGAAGTGTGGCTGGCGCATCCCAGACGCTGGCTGCATGCGACGATTCGCACAATTGCGCGGTCGCTGTCCCCGGCGGGACGAATCAGGCGGCGTCCCGCTAGCTCCGGGTCCTCCTGCGTTGCTTTCGAAATGTCCGGAGCCGCTCACGGAAACGCGTCCGCCACGCCTGCCACGTAACCTGCGACGATGAGTTCGACTCCTCAGGCTGCCCGTGGCACCACGGTAACGGATCCGCAAGCAGTGCGACGCGCTGGTGCCCGGTGGGCGGAGCTGGCTCTCGCCATTGGGGGCTTCGGCATCGGCACCGGCGAGTTCGTCATGATGGGCTTGCTCCCCAACGTCGCCGGAGATTTTGCCATTTCGATACCCAGTGCGGGACACGTCATCAGTGCCTACGCCCTGGGAGTTGTAATCGGTGCGCCTCTCATCGCGGTCACTGCCGCGCGCTGGTCGCGGCATAGTTTGCTGCTGGCGCTGATGGCATGCTTTGCCGTCGGCAATTTCGCAAGCGCACTGGCACCCGGCTATGCGTCCTTGCTCGCCGTTCGATTCTTCGCCGGGTTCCCGCACGGAGCCTATTTCGGTGTGGCATCGCTCGTTGCCGCGTCACTCGTCCCGGCGAACCAGCGGGCCCGGGCGATCGGCCGGATGATGTTGGGGCTCACAGGGGCGACTCTGGCGGGCGTGCCCTTGGCTACCTGGATTGGCCAGAGGATGGGGTGGCGCGCGGCCTATGTTCTGGTGGGAGCCATCGGCATCCTGACGTACGCGATGATTTCACGCTACGTACCGCCGGCCGGTCCGGACAAGGACGCGAGTCCCGCGCGCGAGCTGAGTGCATTGGCCCGCAAGCAGGTCTGGCTGACCCTCGCCATCGGCTCGGTGGGATTCGGCGGCTTGTTTTGCGTGTACAGCTACATCACGCCGACCTTGACTCAGGTCTCCGGGCTGCCGGCCCGGTATGTACCGCTGGTGCTCGCCGTTTTCGGTGTGGGCATGATCCTGGGCAATCTGGTCGGATCGTGGCTGGCTGACCGCGCACTGATGCGCACCATCGGCGCTCTGCTGATCTGGAATGCCGTCGTTCTGAGCGCATTCAGCGTCACAGCGGGTTTCCCCTGGATGGCGACGATTGTCGTACTGCTGGTCGGTACAGGTGTCGCCATCGTGCCCGCGCTGCAGATTCGACTCATGGATGTAGCCGATGAGGCTCAGACCCTTGCGGCTGCGTTGAATCACTCCGCTTTCAACGTTGCCAATGCGCTGGGTGCGTGGTTGGGTGGTCTCGCCATTGCCGGCGGCTTGGGATGGGCCTCCACCGGATGGGTCGGTGCGCTGCTAGCTATCGGCGGGCTGCTAATCTTTGCGGTGTCCGTGGCGGATGAAAGACGCACTGCGCGTCCGGCTCCTCTCGCTCAAAGTCAGTCAAGGAAATCCTGACCCATACGCCGGGGCATGTCCGCCGGGCACATGTGACGCAGAAGCGCCGCGCAATTCACGCATCGATGCACGCAACGCGATCGCGACCGCGTGGGCGGATAAGGATCACATCCCGATCGATGATCAACATGCGCTCATGACGGGTCGTGACCAAGATCACGAGGACGCGGTGCACTTCAATGCCAACGGCTCGGCAGTTCAGGGCGAGCAGGCCGCGGCACGGATTGCCGCGCTCCTGTTCAGCAAGTCACCCCATGCTCGACTTCGAAGCGGTATAGCGTTTCGAGTCGTTCAGAACTTGGCCGTAATCCCGATGAACGCCTGGCGTCCCAGCAAGTCGTAGGTCGGGAAGCTGTTCGGCGTACCGGCGCCGCCGGTGTAATCCACCGCAACGATCGGCGGATCCTTGTTGAACAGGTTGTTGATCCCCGCGCGAATCGAGATGCCCTCGCGCACGGTATAGATCGCCGACAGATCGATATAGCTTATGTTCGGGATCTGTGTGTTGTAAGGGTCGTACGTGCCTACTTCCTTGCCAGACAGGCTCGGATCCCTATCGTTGTTGTCCGCCCCCACCTTGCTTATGAACCGCCATTGCAGCGAGACCAGGGTATGGAACGGCGTGTCCCAGTTGAGCCGAACAACGTGGCGCCAGCGCGGATTGACTGTGGTGTTGCACGTGGAACCGAAAAGGCCGGCGCAGTTGTACGTATGCTGTCCCGGTCCGGGCGTCGTGAGCCAGTCCAACAGCCATGAGCCGGTAAATATCCCGGTGAGCGATCCCCAGCTGCCCGGCAGCTGGTAGCGGTACGTGCTCTGGAAGTCGATGCCCCTGACGAGGACTTCCGCGACGTTCTGGCTCGTCTGTACGATGTAGCCACCGCCTGCAACCGTGGCGCCGGTCAAGGCGCCGGTGACATGATTGCGAACGATCTGAGTGCAGTAGATCGGATCGCCCGTGGTCAGGCACTGGCTGAACAGATAACCGCCGGCCACGGTACTGATCTCGTTTTTTATGTCGATGTTGTAGAAGTCGATGCTGCCGTTGAAGCCCGGAAGCATGGTGGGCGTAAGAGTCAGCCCGAGCGTGTACGTATTGGCAACCTCCGGCTTCAGCGCGGTATTGCCCCCGGTGATCTGGCCGCACTGGTCGGCTACGCATTGCGGGATGGTGCCGTACTGCGCCGGTGCCACGCCGGTGCGCTCGCATTGCACGAGGCTGGCGGTCGGGGCAGGGCCGGCGCAGGGATCCACACCCAGGAAGCTCTGCTGTCCGTACGCCGGTGGAGTGAAGAGTTCGATGATGTTCGGCGCGCGGACGGCGCGCTCGAACGATGCGCGCAAGCGTGCATCCTCGACCGGGGCGTATTGCACCTCGAACTTGTACGCGTTCGTATGGCCCGCGGTCGTGTAATGCGAATATCGATATCCGGCATCGAAGGCGAGATCCTTCACGAAGGGCAGGTTCTGCGCGATCGGAGCACGAGCTTCCATAAAGCCTTCCGACACGGAATAGCCGTTATGAATCGGTACTACCGCGCCGCTGAAGCCGGCGAGATTTCCCGCAAGCTCGGATGCATCCGGGTTCCAGTCGAGCCGCTCGGAACGATGCTCAAAACCGACGTTCACGCCGACACCGTCCGAGGCGAGAGGCGATTTAAGGCCGTACTGGCCGAGATCGCCAGTAGCGTCGGCATGCAGGATGCGCTGTGTTACAGCACCGTCCCCCGTGCCCGGCGCCGTGATGTAGGCCAGCTGAGCCGGCGTCACAGCACCGGTGGTCCAGATGTTGTAAGGCACGCATCCGGCGGCCGTCAGGTTGAGGCAGGTCGGGTTTGCCGCCGTGCCGCCGGCCTGAAGTGCGTTGTTAACACTCGAGTAATTCAGGTATCCGGAATTGGAGTTGAACAGAGTCGTGTAGTAGTACTGTCCGTACGCGTCGTACGTCCAGCCCCCGCCCAGGTCCCCGGTCGAGCCGGCGACCGCACGATAATTGATGTGGTCGTAATAGGCTATGCGCGGACCGCCTTCGATATTGCGCCGGCCGATGTCGACGATGCCGCTGGTCACCCCGTTCACGCTGATCGTATTGCCGGGAGCGCAGATGATGGAGGCTTCCTGCGCGCTCAACAGAGGATTCGTGCAGTTCACGAGATTTTGGCCGCCCACCCCGGGAATCGAGGCAGTCGTGACGTTGCCCGCGGGGTAGAAGAGTCCGGAAGGCGCGACTTGCGTCGTGGTCTTGTCGTCCATGAAGGAGAAGTCAAGATACGGTCTAATGGCATCCGTGACGTCGATATGCGCCATGAATCCGGCGGTATAACGCTGATCTGCCCGCGAGAGGTCGATGTACGGGTTCGAGTTGAATGTGGAAGGAGGGGATGAGCCCGGCTGCGGCGGCAGCAGCTGGTTGCCGATCACCGAGTACGTCGTGCCGGCAACGGCGAAATGGTTCGAATTTGCCGTGCCGATGCAGGTGTTCGGAGTTCCCGGACCGAGATCGACACCGGAGATGAGCTGGCAGGCGGTGAAGTCACGGGATGCGAACGAGACTGGCTGGGCTTGGCGGTACTCCGCATAGACCGTGACGTTGCCCTTGCCATCGGCGACATTCGAACCGGCGATTAGCGAGAAGTACTTGTTCTGTCCGTCGAATCCGCTGGATCTCGTGGTGGGGAACCCGGCCGCAGTCGCGGCCTGCTGCATGTAGCTGTTGTGATTGTCAAAGTAATCGGTTCCCCACAGCCCGTCGACCTGGATTCCCTCGAAGTTCTTCTTCATGATGAAGTTGACGACGCCGGCGATGGCATCGGAACCATAGGCCGCGGACGCGCCGCCGGTGACGACCTCGATTCGATCCACCAGCCCGGCCGGGATCTGGTCGAGGTCCGGGGCGGGTGACTGAATGAAGGTATACGGAGATCCCTGGCCGAGTCGGCGTCCGTCGACCAGGACCAGCGTGCGGTTGGGTCCAAGTCCGCGAAGGTCCGCGGTGGCGATGCCGCCGGCCG
>JAQGOC010000281.1 GCA_028293805.1 Gammaproteobacteria bacterium | reverse complement strand
CCAACTCACTCGGCCCGGCCGAGCTGTTGAACCACTACGGCACCGAAGAGCAGAAGAATTACTACCTGCCACGCCTCGCACGCGGAGAGGAAATCCCGTGCTTCGCGCTCACCGGCCCGCGCGCAGGCTCCGATGCCGCCTCCATCCCCGACACGGGGACCGTCTGCCGGGGAACCTGGCTGGGCCGTGAAGTCATCGGCCTCAGGCTCAACTTCTCGAAGCGCTACATCACGCTCGCTCCGGTCGCGACCGTGATCGGACTCGCCTTCCGCATGTTCGATCCGGACAAGCTGTTGGGCGGTAAAGCCGACCTCGGCATCACGTGCGCGCTCATTCCCCGCAACACGCCGGGAGTGACGATCGGACGGCGGCACTTCCCCCTCAACGTGCCGTTTCAGAACGGACCGGTACAGGGCAAGGACGTGTTCGTGCCGCTCGACGCCATCATCGGCGGGCCGAAGATGGCCGGCGCGGGCTGGCGCATGCTGGTGGAGCAGCTGTCCGTCGGCCGCTGCATCTCGCTGCCTTCGAACGCGACGGGCGGAGCCAAAGCCGGCACGTGGGCCACCGGCGCCTACGCCCGCATCCGGCGCCAATTCAACACACCGGTCGGGAAATTCGAGGGTGTCGAGGCCGTGATCGCCCGCATGGTCGGCCTTACGTACACGATGGATGCCGCCCGGTCCGTGACGGCGGGTGCGATCGACGGCGGTGAAAAGCCTTCCGTCCCCTCGGCAATGCTCAAGTACCACGTCACCGAGATGGGCCGCCAGGTCGCTAACGACGCCATGGATGTACATGGCGGCAAGGGCATCTGCCTCGGGCCGAAAAACTATCTTGCACGCTCGTACGAGGCCGTGCCCGTCGCCATCACGGTCGAAGGCGCAAACCTGCTCACACGCAGCCTGATCATCTTCGGCCAGGGCGCGGTGCGCTGTCATCCGTTCGTTCTGCGAGAGATGACCGCCGCCCGCAATCCGGACCGTACGAAGGGCGTGGACGATTTCGATCGCGCGCTGTTCGCGCACATCGGCTTTACGATATCCAACGCCGTGCGCTCGCTCATCATGGCGCTCACGCACGCGCGTTTTACGCAGACCCCCGTGCAAGGGCCGACCGGACGCTATTACCAGCACATCGTACGATTCAGCGCATCGTTCGCCTTCGCGGTGGACGTCGCGATGCTGACGCTCGGCGGCTACCTCAAAAAGAAGGAAAACCTGTCGGCGCGGCTGGGAGATGTCCTCTCCTGCATGTATCTGGCTTCGATGGTGCTCAAACACCACGAGAACCAGGGGCGCCAGGCGGAGGACCTGCCCATTGTCGAGTGGGCCTGCCGCAATCTTCTCTATCACGCGCAGGAGCAGTTGTACGGCTTCGTGCGCAACTTTCCCAACCGGCTGCTGGCCGGTGCGATGATGATGCTCATCCTGCCTCGCGGGCGCGCTTACTCCGCACCGGATGACCGGCTTGGGCGCAAAGTGGCCGACCTCGTGATGACTCCCACGGATGCGCGCGAGCGGTTGTGTCAGTACATCTACTGGACACTCGAGCCGACGAACCCCCTCGGGCTGCTGCAGGAAGCGCTGCTGCTGGCCCAGGATGTCGAGCCGCTCGAAAGGCGTATCCGGGTGGAGGGCGTGAAGACCGGCACGATCACCGCACTCGACTTCCCGAGTCAGATCCAACAGGCGCTGGCGGCCGGAATCATCTCCGAGACGGAAGCGGCCAGCCTGCGCGAGTACGATCGCAAGGTGATGGACATCATCAACGTCGACGACTTCGCGCCGCACGAGCTCGGCACACAGGCGCAGCCCGTCCCGCAAACGGCGGCGCGACCGAGCGTGCACGTGGCCTGAGAACGGCACGAATGCGGGCACTGTCGCCAAAAGACGAATATTTGTTCGCGCCGGCCAGTGCGACTAAGCTGCGGGCGCGGCCCCCCAGGCCCGCCTGACTCATTGGATGGAGAGCGTCGTCATGCGTATGTTTGCAATCGCCGCGCTGGTCCTCGCGGCCACCGTTGCCGGAGCCCAGGAGCGCACGCCGTCACCGCCCGGAGCAGAGGTGTACATCATCAGCCCGAAGGACGGGGCGAAGGTGAGCGGCCCCGTCGTAGTGCGATTCGGCCTGAAAGGCATGGGCATCGCGCCTGCGGGAGTCAAGTTCGAGAACACCGGGCATCATCATCTGCTCATCGATACCGACGCTCCGACGGATATGAGTCAGCCGCTGCCGGCTTCGGACAAGGTGGTGCATTTCGGGAAGGGCCAGACGGAAACGTCGCTGACGCTGCCGCCCGGCAAGCACACGCTGCAGCTGCTGCTCGGCGATCAGAACCACGTACCCCACAACCCGCCGGTGATCTCCAAGAAGATCACCATCATCGTTACGAAGTAACTTCTCACCGCGCCGCGCGCGATCAGACAGGGTTCGCCCGCCCAGGGCGAACCCATCGGTGGGGCTACCATCCGCCCACCGCACCGCGAAAGTGCGGCGCGCCCGTGGTAGCGTCTCCTGATTCGTCAGGAGCGATCATCCTTCTCATGACCCGCGCTGTTCTACACGTCGACATGGATGCGTTCTACGCGTCTGTGGAACAGCTCGACGATCCGACGATCGCCGGAAAGCCCGTCATAGTCGGCGGAACGGGAGGCCGCGGGGTCGTGGCGGCCGCCAGCTATGAGGTACGGAAGTACGGCGTCCATTCGGCCATGCCAATGAGCACGGCGTTGCGCCTTTGTCCGCATGCGGTGTGCGTCCAACCGCGGATGCAGCGCTACAAGGAGGTCTCTGGACAGGTGTTCAGCGTTTTCGAGGCAGTCACGCCCCTGGTTCAAGGGCTATCGCTCGACGAGGCCTTCCTCGACGTCACGGCGAGCCAGGAGCTCCTTGGGGACGCCGTCACCATTGCCCGCCGCATCAGGACCCGCATCCGGGAGCTGACCGGGCTCACGGCCTCCGTCGGGGTGGCCTCCAACAAGCTGGTCGCGAAGATCGCGTCGGACCTGGGCAAGCCCGATGGTCTGGTCATCGTCCCCGAAGAGCGCATCCGCGAAGTGCTCGATCCCCTGTCGGTGCGCCGCCTGCCGGGTCTCGGCCGTAAAACCGGCGCCAAGGTCGAGGCGGCCGGCATTCATACACTGGCCGAATTGCGCAACGCGTCGGACCGGGTGCTGCGGCCGTTGTTCGGCCGATACACCCAACGGGTGAGGGAGCGGGCGGCGGGCCTGGACGACCGGCCGGTGCTGCCGGATCGCGAGGAGAAGTCCCTGAGCGCCGAGGACACATTCGGGCAGGACATCGGGGATGTTCGCCTGCTGCAGGCGGAATTGACGCGCATCGCCGGCCTGGCGTGCGAGCGCCTGCGGCATAAGCAGCTCATGGCGGGCTGCATCGGGGTGAAGATCCGCCGCGGCGACTTCGTGACTTTTACCCGCCAGCGTGCCGTCGCGCCGCCGACACACGATGGGCGTACCATCGCCAGCGTAGCCAGGGAGCTGCTGGGCCGCTGGCTCGCGGCAGCCCCCGGTGCGAAACTTCGGCTCCTGGGGGTGGTCTTGAGTGACCTGAGCCCGGCGTCACAACTCGGCCTTTTCGAAGACACGCCACCGCACACGACGCGCCTCGACGCGGCGCTGGATGAAGCCCGCGCGCGTTTCGGCAGCGGAGCACTGCGGCGTGGCAACACGTTCAAGTAGCATCGATCCATGTATCTCTCGTTCTTCGGCCTCAACGAAAAGCCGTTCGCGATCACTCCGGATCCGCGTTATCTCTATTTGAGCGAACGCCACGCCGAAGCTCTGGCTCACCTGCTATACGGCATAAACGAGGCGGGTGGCTTCGTGCAGCTCACCGGCGAGGTAGGCACGGGCAAGACGACGGTCGTGCGCTCGCTGCTCGCTCAGACCCCGAAGAATGCCGAGATCGCGCTCATCCTCAATCCGCGGATGACTGCGCCGGAGTTTCTGCTGACGATCTGCGAAGAGATCGGCATAGGGGTAGCCGACTCCTCGGTGGAGAGCCTGAAGGATCTCGTCGACGTCCTCAGCCACTATCTGCTGCGTGCCCACGCCGCCGGCCGGCGCGTCGTGCTCGTAGTGGACGAAGCCCAGAATCTCGCTCCCGCCGTGCTCGAGCAGGTACGCCTGCTCACCAATCTCGAAACCAACACGCAGAAGCTGCTGCAGATCATCCTGATCGGCCAACCCGAGCTGCGCGAGCTGTTGGGGCGCAACGAGCTGCGCCAACTGGCCCAACGCATCACCGGCCGCTACCACCTGCATCCGTTGTCCCGCGATGAAACCGCCGCATATGTCCGGCACCGCCTGCGTGTTGCGGGAGCGACCACCGACATTTTCAGCCCAGCGGCGCTCAACGAGATATATCGCCTGTCGGTCGGTGTGCCCCGGGTCATCAACGTCATCTGCGACCGGGCACTGTTGGGCGCCTATTCGATGGATCGCCATCGTGTGACCGGTACGCTCGTGCGCCACGCCGCTTCGGAAGTGTTTGGCAGGCGCTTTGCGCCAAACTGGCTGCCGTGGGTCGCCATAGCCGGCACGGCGGTGGTGCTCACGTTTGCCACCCTTGCGTTGTGGAACCTGCGACCGTGGAGCTCAAAATCGCATGATGCCGTGGCAGCCACGTCGCAACATGGCGCGGCAGGGCCCACCATGCGCGGCTCCGAGAGCGTACCGACCCCCACGTCCTCGGTTGCCCGGATAACGACCACACCGGCCCCCACGAAACCGGCGGTACCGCCCTTGCAACCGTTGTCGACCCTGCTCACCAAGCATGTGAGCGAGACGGACACGGATAGCGCGTTCACGAAGCTCTTCGGGCTGTGGGGCATCAAGTACGTCCCCGGAGGTACCGACCCCTGCACGCAGGCCGCGCAGCAAGGGTTGGATTGCCTCACTCAACGCGGCTCGTTCGGGCAACTGCGGCTTTACAACCGCCCGGCAATCCTGCTTCTCAACGATGACGGCGGCAGCTCGCATCAGGTCGTGATCACGCGCCTCGACGACGAGCATGCGCGCATCGATCTGGGCGGCGCACGCCACGATATCGGCATTGGCGAGCTGTCGCGCTATTGGTTCGGCGACTTCGTGATGCTGTGGCGGCCTGGCACCAGCCAGGTGAAGTCGCTCGTACCGGGAATGCATGGTGCTGAGGTACGCTGGCTGCGGGAGAGTCTGCAGCACGTGCAGGGCCTGCACGGCAATGGCCCCGTCAGCGATGTATTCGACACCGAACTGACGAATCTCGTGCGGGAGTTTCAACGGCAACACCGGCTTGCGGTGGACGGCATCGCGGGCGTCCAGACGCAGATCGCGCTCGCCACTGCCGTCAGCGGCCCTGATGCCCCGCTTCTGTACGTGGCCGACACTCACGGCGGGTGACCGATGTCGTTCATTCTCGATGCATTGAAAAAATCCGAAACCGATCGCCAGCGGCAGAACGGGCCGGCGCTGTTCGAAGTGAAGGTCGCTCCGCCCAGAACGGGGCTGCCGCTCTGGGCCGTCGCGCTCGCGACACTTCTCGCCGTGAATCTGGTAATTGTCGCCTGGGTGCTCCTGCGTCGCCCTGCCCCACCGGCCGAGGCGGCGGCGGCTCCCGCGCCCGCAGCGGCGCCAGGAACGGCCCATGGGGCGGCCGCGACCGTCTCGTCAGCGGGTCCCGGGCCAGCGGCGCCCCCAGGCGGGCCGCAGGGGCAGCCAAAACCCCAAGACCCCGCAACCAACGCTGTGCCGGTTGCCGGAAGCGCTCCGGGCAGCTCCCTGGGTCAGACAGCCGGCATGACTCAACCCGCGCCCACTGCCGCCGCAGGGGCTCCAGAAACGCCCCCGCCCGTCAACGCCAACCCCGGCGCCGCAAGTGGCGGACTTGTCGCGCGGGCGGATTCGACCCCCGACAAGGGGAATCCGGACGATTACGCTCCGGCGGCCGAGCCCGGCATCGTCCCCGGCTTCGGCAATCACGTGTCCCATGGCACCGAGAGCGGCTTACCGTTGTATCAGGACGCAGCGCTCGCTCAGGGAGCCCACATCCCCGAACTCCGTCTCGATCTGCACGTGTTTGCGGCCAAACCGCAGGACCGCTTTGTCATGATCAACATGAAAAAGCTGCACGAAGGCGACTCCCTGCCGCAAGGAGTACGGATCGAGAGCATCACACCCGACGGCGCAGTGTTGTCGCATAACGGAACGAAGTTTTTGTTGCCACGCGACTAACGCGGCGTCGGCGGTAGCCGCGGGCACACCGCAAACGTGACGCAGACACGCTAATGACGCGGAACGCACCGGGATTGCGCCCGCAGCGCGGCCTCATGACCCCCCGATCGGACTTGAGGGCCGGCCTTACCGCCCAACTCGAGGTTGCGATTCACCCTATTGATTGCCACCATGCATAGCGCTGTCGCAGCAGCGCCGGCAGGCAATCGCGACAAGATGACGAGTTTCACAGAATCCGTCGGCCGATCACGACAATGTCCCCTGCCTGCGGCATCGTCGGGAGACTTCCTGGCGGCCCCGCGGCCCCCGGGGGCGGACTTTGGAATCCACGATGGCAGGCAGTTCCCCACTTCATGACTTCCAGGGTAGTTCGACCTTGAGCGCCGTGCCGCAGGAAATGGTGCACGCGGGCGAGGGGCTGCTCGTCCTGACCCGGGACGACGCGCTGGTCGACACCCTGCAGGTCATCGGCTCGGAGCATGATGTCTTCACGGTCGGCTCCGAATCCGACCTGGCCGCCCACCTGCTGGCCGAACATACAGGGGTCGCCATTCTCGACGCCGCGGCCATAGCCACCCCCGTCGAACGCCTGACAGAGCGGCTCAAGGCGCAATTCCCCGATCTGGTCCTCATCGTCGCGGGCGGCGTCGACGACCAGAGCGCGCTTGCGACGCAGATCACGAACGGTACCGTCTATCGCTTCCTCCATAAGCCCGTCTCCGAGCAGCGGGTCAGGCTGTTCGTGGATGCGGCCTGGCGCCGCCACGACGAAACCCATTCGGGAGATTCGCTGTTCGCCAACACGATGCCCGCGGGCAAGCGGACGGGAGTGGGGAGCAACACTCTCCTGTTGGCGGGCGTCGGCATCGCGGCGCTCGCCCTGCTCGCGGTGTGGTTATTGCTGGGCAAGCCCGAGACTTCGCCTCCGGCATCGAACCCCGGTGCCGCCGAAGCTTCGCTGCCCGCGCCCGTACGCGACGCAGTCCTCGAAGGCCTGCTGGAGCGTGCCGACAGGGCGCTGCAGAGCGGCGTTCTCGTTGCGCCTCCTGGCGAGAACGCGGCCGAGCTGTACCTGCACGCCATGCGCCACAATGCGAACGATCCGCGCGCGGCTAATGGCCTGGAAAAGGTCATCGACCGGCTGCTGTCGGGCGCGGAGGCGCAGCTTCTAGCGCAACATCTCGAGGAAGCGCAGAAGTTGACGGAGCAGGCGCGCACGATCAAGCCGGATCACGTGCGAGTGGCCTTCCTGACAGCGCAGATCGGCAAGGAGCGCGAGCGCGCCGCGTTGACACAGGCGCGTCAGGCCGCCTCGAGCGGTCACATCGAACAGGCGCTCACGATGCTCGAAGGAGCCTCGCACGACGGCCGCCGCTCCACGCTCGTCACCGAGGCCCGGCAGGAGCTCGAGCAGAAGAAATCCGACGAGCGGGTGCGGGATTACCTCAGCAGTGCCAGCGATCGAATGCGCCGCGGCCTGCTGCTCGAGCCCGCGCAGGACGACGCGCAGTTCTTCATTGAAGCCGCCCGGGCGCTCGCACCCGATGACAGCGACGTGCGGCAGATACAGCGGCAGTTTCTCGATCGCCTGGTCACGGAGGCCGGCAAGGCGCTGGCTGCGGGGAATGCCGACCAGGGGGAACATTGGATCCAGGCCGCCGCAGATTCGGGCGTGGATCGCAATGACATCGCGGCGCTGACGCGCGAAGCGCAGCGCGTTCGGACCGCCGCCAAGGCGGATGCGCTGGCGCGGCTTGCGCTGCTGTTCAACCAGCGCCTCACACAAGGGAAACTGCTGGAGCCGGCCTCCGACAACGCGAAGTTCTATCTTGCGCAACTCATGCAGGCCGACCCGACCCACGCGTCCGCCCAGCTTGCGCAGGAGGCGTTCGCCGCCCGGTCGCTCGATGAGGCGAAGAACGCCGTGCGCCGCCAGGACTACGCGGGTGCGCAACGCTGGCTCACCGAAGCGCACGACGCCGGCGGCGATCAGACGAACATCAACGCAGTCAATAACGACATCAAGACGGCGCAGGACGCGCCGAAGCGCGCCAATGAGTTCGTGACGGCGAGCTCGCTGGAGCTGACGCACTACGTGCCGCCGGTTTTTCCATCCACCGCCCGGCAACGGTCCATGAGCGGGTGGGTCGACATGCAGTTCCTGGTGAGAACCGACGGCTCCGTAACCGACATCGGCGTCATCGGGGCGGATCCGGTTGGAATGTTTGAAAAAGCGGCCACGGAAGCAGTGCACAAGTGGCGCTATCGACCCGTCATGCGCGACGGTCGGCCGATTGATCAGCGCGCCCGCCTGCGCGTGCGCTTCACGCTCCAACAATGAGCGTAAAACGCATCACCACTCCGCCTCGATTGCTGGTAGTCGACGATGACGCCCGGTATGGGGAATGGCTCAGTCATCATCTGGGAGTACTCTGCCCGGATTCCAGTGTCAGTGTGGTCGATCTCGCGGAGCTCGAGCGCTGGTGCGATACCCTCTCGGGTCGTGACTGCGACGTGTTGCTGCTCGCGGCCTCATTCGGGTCGAGTCCGGAAGATTCGCAGGCGCGCGGATTGGCGCTTCTACGCCGACTGCGCGGGCGGCCTGTGTTTCCGGCGGTCATCGCCCTGGCGGAGGAAGGCAACGAGTTGACTGCGGTCAGGGCTTTGCAACTCGGCGCGGTGGATTACCTGCCGAAACGCCTGCTCACGCCTGAGCGGTTGAATACCTCGGTGCGCCTTGCGCTCAGACGCATCGAAAAGCGTGTGTCGCGCCGGCTCGCGAGCCTCACGCACGTGACAGAGCCGCCCGTTCCCGAACCGGATGCCAACGACTCGACCATCGCCCCTGCCATCATCGAAGGCGAGGGTACTGCCGAGACTCCGGCGCCTTCGTCCATCGAGAATGAAGCACCGGCCATGGTGGCCGCCAAGCCCGACGAACGGGTGCGTGATAAGGCCGCGGCGCCCGTTGCGCCGGCGAAAGCCGGCGCGGAGTTCATTCCCGGCTACATCATCCGGATGAAGATCGGCGAATCCGAGAAGGCCGTGGTGTATCTCGCCACGAGCATTGCGTTGGGTCACAACGTGGCCCTCAAGGTGAGCAAGACTTTGCGCGACGACGCGGCAGGCCGCCAGTTCCTCGAACGCGAGTACACGGCGATCATTGCGATCCGGGACCCGCTGGTCGTACAGATCTACGACTACGGCGTGCACGCGGGCTTCGAATACCTGGCCATGGAGTATCTCTTGCGTGGCGATCTAAAAGCACGCATGCAACTCGGAGTCACCGAGGTGGAGGCTTTGCGCTATGTCGAGCAGATCGCGTTCGCCCTGCGCGTGGTGCATGGCGCCGGCCTTCTCCATCGCGACCTCAAACCGCCCAACGTGATGTTGCGCGACAACGATGACGTCGCCCTCATCGATTTCGGCCTCGCGCGTGCACTCGACGGCAGTACCCCGAGCACGCGCACCGGCGTATTGCGCGGCTCACCGTACTACATGAGCCCCGAACAGGCGTTGGGCGAGCCGCTCGATGCACGCTCGGACTTCTACAGCCTTGGCATCCTCTTCTACGAGATGTTGACCGGGCGAAAACCGTACACCGGCGGCACGGCCATGGAAGTGCTGCAGCAGCATGTGAACTCGCCGCTGCCACCGCTGCCGCACTCGCTCGCAAGCTACGAGCCGTTGCTCACCCGACTCGTCGCGAAGGCTCGCAACGAGCGCTTCGCAAAAGCGGATGAGATCATCGCGGCCATCGGAGAGCTCCGGACCGCGATGACTCTCAACGTCGAATCAACCGCCGCCTGAGGCCGCCTCGGACGCTGTCCCCGCGCCTTCGGAAGCCACGCGAGCGCGCTCCTGGGCTTTGCCGAGATTGAACGACAGCACGAGCCAGATCGCCGAGATGAAGGCGCCGAACCAGCCCACGCCGGACGGCCCCAGGCCCAGCGGACCCGTCAGCGCCTTATATAACGAGGCGCTCAACGCATCGCCGCCGCGGTAGACGAAGGTGTCGATGAGACTCTTCGCCTTGTATTTTTCCTCCCGCGTCACGACGGTAAACAGCGAATCGCGGCAGGGCCGCGTAATCGCGTACTCGCCGATCCGGCGCACCGCCAGCACTCCGACGAGCACGGTGAATGCCGGGACCAGCGCAAACAACGCATAGCCGAAGGTCATGAGCAGCGGTATCGAGACCAGCATCACCCGCAGACCCACCCACTTGAACAGGCGGCTGAAGATGAACAGCTGCGTGAGCAGCGACAGACACTGCACCCAGAAATCGACCTCCGAGAAAAAGCGTGTCCGCTCATCGCGTGTGGTGAAGAGCTTCGCTACGAACGCCTGCTGCTCGAGGTACAGAAACGTCGAGATCCACGTCACGAGAAAAACGAACATCGCGATGCCGAGCAGATACGGCGAGCGGACTACCTGACCGAAGGCGGCCCAGACGCCGCCGCCGAGCGCCTTGTCGGTGTCGACACCCTTCACGATGGTGCCGTGGATACGGTGCCAGTCGATCACACGTGTCATGAACACCAGCGATACCGCCAGCAAGCCGGCGGAGATGGGCAGGAGGTTGATCGTTCCGAGCGGCACGGCAAGCCATCCGGAGATGAGCGGTCCAATGAGGCCGCCCGTGCTCGCCCCCGCCGCGATGAAACCGAACATGCGTCCCGCCTGCTCTCGCGTGAAGACGTCGGCCATCAGGCTCCAGAACACCGCGACGACGAACAGGTTGAACACGCTCACCCAGATGTAATAGCTGCGCGCTATCCAGGTGTGATCCTCCTGCACGTTGAACCAGATGTAGAACGCCAACAGGTTCGCGGTAAAAAAGCCGTAGACCCAGGGCAGAAAGACGGTGCGCCGGAAGCGGGAAGTGAGCCAGCCGTACACCGGCTGCACCACGAGCATCGCGACGAACGTTCCCCAGAACAGGTACGGGATGTTTTCGACGCCCGACGTGATGCCCATCGTGTCGCGGATCGGGCGCAGCATGGTGTAGCTCGCGAACATGCAGAACAGCGTCGCGAACGATGCGAGCAATGCAGGCATTTCGCCGGGCTGCAAAACAACCAGACGCTGCACGGTCGTGGCGAATCGCGACTGCGCGGGTTCCTGCGAAGGAACTCCAGAGGGCGTGCTCATGTACTCTCCTGGGGGCCTTGGGCGGCGCGCATTGTCACGCAAGGCGGGCACGCGTAACACCGCGACAGCACCTATTTTGATGCTGTCCGCGTGACGGATGGGGCAGGTCCGGGCGCGGGTTCGGCTATCGGCTACCGCCTATAGCTGACTTTGGTCTCCTGGATGGCCGCGTGCCGCTCACCGGTTCGGGTCGCCGACCCACGATGCGCGTTCCATGGATCATCACGGATGTCCGTTCGCATGGGGATAACTCGATGGCGATCCCGGGACCTGCCGCAGTCCGTACTCCATGACGCGATTCATTCTAACGGTGGCTGTTCGCGTACGGCACTCGGCAAGCGCGCGCTTGGCCGCGGATACTTCTTGCCCCCACCACGCTGGCACCGCAAGCTATCCGCATGCCACTTCCGCCGCGAGCTCGAGCCGCGCCATGATTTTGTCCCGCCCCGCGAGCGCTGCGCGCCGGCAAACGCGCATCCATCGCGTATTCGAGATCGGCCTGGTCCTGAAGGGCATACACAGCGTCCTCGAGCTCATCGGCGGGATTCTGCTGCTGAGCGTGAGCCGGCGGCACATGTTGCACATCGCGAACCTGCTGACGCAGGAGGATCTGCTTCGGGACCGGAACGACAGGATTGCGGACTACGCCGTCAAGGCGGCCCACGAACTGTCGACGAGCGCGAAGACGTTCGCGGCGATTTATCTCCTGAGCCATGGGCTCATCAAGCTCGTGCTGATCATCGAGATCCTGCGAAAACGGTACTGGGCCTATCCGGCCTTCATGCTCGCGCTCGCGGCACTGATCACATATCAGACCTACAAGCTCCTGCACGGGCTGTCGATCGGGCTCGCGGTCCTGACAGTGATGGATGCCGTGGTGCTCGTGCTTACGTGGCACGAATACCGGGTGGTGCGCGCGACCGCGCCTTGACACTGCGACACCAGAAAGGTGCAATGCAGGCCCGGAGCTTGCTAGCAAAGGGTCGCAAGACGTCTGCCTGGCCGTGAAACCTATGCACCTCGTCGATACGACCCTCTTTTACTCGCCTACGAGTGGAGGCGTTAAACGATACATCTCCGCCAAGCACGCCTGGCTCCGTGCCAATACGTCGTGGGAGCACACGATTGTCGTCCCGGGCGAAGAAGACCACTTCGAGCGAGGCGAGGTGTGCACCCTCTCCGGCTACCCGGTCCCCGGCACGTTCAATTACCGCCTTCCGCTCAATCCGCGTCGCTGGACCCGTCTCATGACTGCGCTCGAGCCGACTCTCATCGAAGCGGGCGACGCTTTCCATCCTGCATGGGCCGCGTGGCACGTCGCCCGGCGTCTCGGCATCCCGGTGGTGGGCTTCTATCACTCGAATCTCCCACAGATCCTCGGTCGCCGCTTCGGCGGCGGCCTCACCGAGCGCACCATCAGCCGTTATGTGCGTTGGCTTTATGAGCGTTTCGACGTTGTATTCGCGCCAAGCCGGCTCATGTGTCAATACCTGAACAGCATCGGGGTACAGCACACCATGCACCAGCCACTGGGCGTGGATGTCGATGTTTTCCATCCAAAGCGGCGCTCGCTCGGACTTCGCGCAAAGCTCGGACTCTCGGCGGACGCGCGTGTGCTCGTGTACGCGGGCCGGTTTGCCGGCGAGAAAAATCTCCCGGTGCTTCTGCAGGCGTTTATGCGCCTCGGGCACCCGTATCATCTGCTCATGATTGGCGGTGATCGCGAGGCGCGCCCCACTTCCAACGTGACGATGCTCCCGTACCGGCGCGATAGCCTGGAGCTCGCGGAGTGGCTCGCGTCGGCCGACGCACTCGTGCATGCCGGGACGAAAGAGACGTTCGGCCTGGTCCTCCTCGAAGCCATGGCCTGCGGGCGTCCGGTCGTGGCGGCGCGCGCGAGCGCGATACCAGAATTCGTGGACGAGAGTGTCGGAATGCTCGCCGAGCCCTGTAACGCGGCAAGCATGGCCGAGGCGATCGCCGCACTGTACGAGCGGGACATCGACGCCATCGGAGCGACCGCGCGGGCGCGTGTATTGCGGCAGTTCACCTGGAACAAAGCATTCCAGGCGCAGACCACCGCGTACGCCTCCCTCGTCGGCGCTCGACGGATCACCGTCTCGGAACGGCAGGTCATCGACCTGCGCTCTCCGACGTCTTAGCTCTCATCACCGGAGGGTGTTAGCGGCCGCGAAGGGCGAGCAGCACGCGCTTGCCCAGGTGGCTCGCAGCTAACGCAAGCACCACTCGCCAGAACAAGCGCTTGCTCCAGGGCACGGTTCGCGGCCCGATAGCACGATAAAACGCGCTGGCGATCTGTCGATGCAGATGGACGGCGGTGGCCTCCACGATCCACTCCCGCGCTGAGCTGGAAATGCGGTATCGCCCGGCGTCGATGCGGTCCACCGTCGGATTCTCGAGCACATCCGGCAGATTACCGGGCGCGACACCGCTGAACGCGAGCGATACTTTCTCATCGGGATGATCAGTGGTCCAGCCGATCAAGGTAAGGCCGAGCGGGCCTTCGGGATCGCGACGGCAGCTCACTGTGCTGCGGAATGACGCAATCCGCAGCGGCCATGCACTGGACCCGGGAGCTGGAGGTGGGATCTCGGAGGGCACTTTGTCTCAAGTATCGTACAGGGGCTCGCAGCGTATGTCGGACGTCACCGAGTTCGCAATGAAGCACTCTTCATGCGCTTTGTGATGCATCTGCGTGAGCTGCGCGTGCGACGGCCGCTGTTCGCCGGAAAACGTCGCATGCGGCCGCAGCGTCACGCGCGTCACGGCGGTCTTGCCGGCCGCGTTCTTACCCATGACGCCATCCGCCGCATCCGCGTACTCATCGACACGGAAGCCGCCTGCGGCGGCGATGGACAGAAACCAGAGCATGTGGCAGCTCGCGATGGAGGCGACGAAAGCCTCCTCCGGATCGACTGCCGCTTCCTCGGAAAGCGGCACTCTCACGACGTGCGGCGAGGATGACGCGGGAACCTCGATTCCGCCATCGAAGTGCCACGAGTGGGCCCGGCTGTATCGGTTGTCGGTGAAAGCCGCGTCACCGCGAGCCCAACGGATCTGTGCCCGGTGTGCATGTCCCGACATAGCAGTTCTCCTGTATCGAGGCGGCTGCGCAAGGCAGCGCTGCCGGGCTTCGATTGTACGACCCGGGCAGGGATAGAGGTAACAGCTTGTCACCCGCCGTTGTGCCAAGCTGTGCCGGTTTCGTACGCTCGCTCATGGCCTGGCTTTCATCGGTACGGATGGCTGCATGGACTCTTTCGACACACAACCGCGGCGCGACCTGACGCTCCTGCATGCGACATCGCTCGTCGTGGGTATCACGATCGGCACCGGCATCTTTCTCAAATCGGCCGTCATGGCCCAGGCTGTCGGTACACCCGCACTCGTCCTCGCGGCATGGGTCGTGGCCGGGCTCGTCGCGATGCTCGGAGCACTCAGCTTCGCGGAACTTGGGGCGCTGCTGCCGGATGCGGGCGGCGAGTATGTGTACCTGCGCGCAGCTTTCGGCGAGGTGCCGGGCTTTCTGTACGTCTTCAACAGCTTTTTCGTCGGCGGCGCCAGCATTTCCGCGTATGGCGCCGCAGTGGCCATATTCCTGTCCGACATCTTCTCCTTCGGCAACGTGTGGTTCGAGCGAACCCTGCACGTGTTCGGCGCAAGCTACACGCTGCAACTCGGCTTGCGCCAGGTCATCGCGGTGGGCGTCATCGCCCTGTTCGCCCTCATCAATTGCGCCGGAGTGATTCTCGGCGGACGCGTGCAGACGATTCTCACTGCGGCGAAGGTTCTTTCCATTCTGGCTGTCGCCGCCGGCGTGTTTTTCTTCAGTGGAACGCATGACTGGTCGAACTTTGCGGCGCCTGCCGGCGCGGCGAGCGGCGGCTTGAGCGGCTTCGGTGCCGCGCTGTTCGCGGCCTTGTGGGCTTATAGCGGCTGGCAGTTTCTCCCGATGGCAGCGAGCGAAGTACAACAGCCGGATCGCAATCTGCCGCGAGCCATCATCGGCGGAACCGTGCTGGTGCTGGCGATCTACATGCTGATCAACGTGGCCTATCTGTACGCGCTGCCGTTGTGGCAGGTCGCTGCTTCCAACTCGACGGCTCATCCTGATGCGCCTTCGGTCGCCGCTCGCACCGTGCAAACCTTCCTGGGCGCGAAGGCGGCTCCCATCGCGGCGCTCATCTTTCTCGTGTCCTCGATCGGTGCTCTGAACGGGACGATTCTCGCGCGCGCCCGGGTGCCCTTTGCGGCAGCCCGTGACGGCCTGTTTTTCGCCGGTTTCGGCCGCCTCAGCCCCCGCTCGAGAGTGCCTGTCACATCCATCGTGCTGGTGAGCATCTGGGCCGCGCTGCTCGCCGCCTCCGGCACGTTCGATCAGCTCACCAACATGGCCGTGCTGTCGTACGCGATCTTCTGGATTCCGGTGGTGCTCGCCGTCATTGTCCTCAGACGCAAGCTCCCGAACGCGCCGCGGCCCTACCGCGTTCGAGGCTATCCGTACGTGCCTCTCGTGTTCGCGCTCGTCATGGCGTGTATCGTCGTCAACGCGTTCATTACCAGCCCCGTAGAGTCGGTCGCCACGCTGGTGCTGATCCTGATTGGGCTGCCGCTGTATCCGCTGTTTCGCGGGAAAGGCGCCAGGAGCGCCTCAGACTGACTCGAGCTCCCAGATCGTGAAGGGCGCGTCCTTGCGCAACCAGAAACCGGCACCCGCTTCGCAAAAATCGCGCCGCAGCCGCGTTCGATACCAGTCGCCCGTGCGCAGGTGCACGTTGGAATCCGTACGGTGGGTGTCGCAATTGAATTCCCAATCGAGCCTGGTCAGGGCGCTGAAGTACAGCACTCCCCGGCAGAGCTTGCCGAAATTGGCGATTGCCCGGCTGGCCGTCTTCGCATCGAGGTACTGCAGAACGTCGTAACAGATCATGAGGTCGAACGGCGTCGAGGTACGATACGCCTCGAGCAGACCGTGCTCCCATCCATAACGCTTGCAAAGGTATTCGCTCGTCTCGAGACCTGTGTATTGCGCGCGCGGCAGCATGCGCATCAGCGGCGCACGCAACATTCCAGTGCCGCAGCCGGCGTCGAGAACGCGCCGGACCGGAAGGCCCGTGTGCTCGGCGAAGGCGGCGATTAGCCGCGCTCTCGCGCGCATCTCTCGTCGGGTCGTCACCGCGGTGCGCGGGTCGAAATAGAAGCGCTGGTAGTACTCGCGATCGAAAGGCATCGTTGAACGACGCTCCGTTTGGCTCTGTCTTCGCGGACAGTATCTTACTTTCGAGGCGGCGCGCTGGCGCTACCCGGGCCACCTCGTCAGCCGGTGAGCATGCACGGCGCCGGACGTGCTGCAGGGCGCTATCCCCCACTATCACCCGTCTGAGCCGCAAGCCCCAGCGCGAGCAGCAGCCGCTCGGAATCGAGCGGCTTGGCCAGGCAGGCATCGGCGCCCGCAGCCAGGATCCGATCAACGTTCTCAGGACTTGGAAAACCGGTGACGGCGACGATGCGAATGTGATTGAGCGTGGGGCGGGCCCGCAGACGCCGGCAGACCTCGAATCCGTCCATGCCTGGCATCATCAGGTCCAGTACGAGGACGTGAGGGCGGAACGACTCCACTTTCACTCCCGCCTCGAAACCGTCGGACGCGATTTCCGTTTCGACGTGCGAGTCGCGTTCGTGGATGAGCTCGGCAATGAGGCGGCTGACGTTCGGATCGTCGTCCACGATCAGGATGCGGTCGGGCCGGCCGGAGTTGCGGGCCACCGGGGTTACTCCCCGGCTCCGGGCAAACTCCTCGACGTCACTGAGGAGAAAGCGGCGATGGCCGCCCGGCGTCGCAACGGAACGGAGCAGGCCGCGCGCGGCCCACTGTCGCACCGTCACCGGGTTCACCATCAGCAATTCCGCCACCTCGTTGGGAGTCAGGTGGGTTTTCTGCCTTGATTTTTTCATGTTTCCGTTCTCCGTGGCCCCCGTCCGGCGCCGCTGGCACCGAACTCCTCTCCTGTCTGGACACTTGCAATCCACTGGCCGCGACCCCGTGATGTTCAGCGGCAGGCAATGAGTCAATCGTTTATATCGATTTTGTCGATTCGAACTCAAAAAGATGAACAGAATCAGGAGATTCCGACTTGACACAATATCAGGAGAGACGGATGTTGCGCTGCCTCGACATGCTCGCGACGCGGCAAACTGAACGCGGCCGGGTACCGCTCCCGACTCACCTAAACGCGGAACACGCGGTCAATGAGAGCTCCTGAGTCCAATCCCCGCGGAAGCGTGCCGAAGGCGGCCGGGGGGCCCACGGATAGGCGCGACGCCAAAAACGCCTGGGCGGATGTGTCAGGTCCATGTCCGAGAAGCACGGCAGCTTGCACGGCAAGCGCGATGTTTTGCGTGAGATGGCGCGCGCGCAGCTCGCCGTCACTCGGATCACCCAACTCCATCAGCAGCTCATCGACGAAACGATCGTAGCGCGCGTCACGTCCCTTGCTGCCCGAAAGCAATACGCCGAGCGCCTCGCGCGTGCGTGGCTCCCTCGTCAGGGCGCGGAGCACGTCAAGACACATGATGTTGCCTGAGCCCTCCCAGATCGAGTTCAACGGCGCCTCGCGAAACCGGCGCGCTATCGGACCCTCCTCGATGTAGCCGTTGCCTCCAAGGACTTCCATGGCCTCCGCGCTGACCATCGGCGCGCGTTTGCAGACCCAATACTTCGCCACCGGCGTCAGCACACGGCGTAGGAGAGACTCTGCTTCATCCTCCTGCGCGTCAAACGCGCGCGCGAGACGCATGACCAGCGCGATGTGCGCCTCGCACTCAAGCGCGAGATCGGCGAGAACATTGCGCATCAGCGGCTGGTCGATGAGAAGACGTCCAAACGCACTGCGTTCTCGTGCGTGGTGAATTGCCTGCGCGGCACACTGTCGCATGAGCCCGGCGGAGCTCACCGCGTTGTCAAAACGTGTGTAAACGCCCATTTCCAGAATCGTTTGTATCCCGCGCCCCTCTTCCCCCACGAGCACGCCGTAAGATCCCGAGAATTCCACTTCGCTCGAGGCGTTGGAATGATTCCCGAGCTTGTCTTTCAAGCGTTGCAGACGCAGTGTGTTGACGGTGCGATCCGGAATAAAACGGGGCACGAAGAAACATGACAACCCGGCGGGAGCCTGCGCGAGAACAAGAAACGCATCGCACATCGGTGCGGAGAAGAACCACTTGTGCCCGGTAAGACGGTATTCGCGTCCGGGCCCGGGTGCCTCGGCGGGTACGGCGCGTGTTGTATTGGTACGGACGTCCGAGCCTCCTTGTCGCTCAGTCATGCCCATCCCCATCAGTGCCCCCCGCTTGTCCACGGCCGGCGTGAATCCAGGATCGTACTCACGCGACAGCAGAAGCGAGAGCCATCCGCCGAAATCGTCCGGCTGGCGCGCCAGGGTTGGAACCGCGCCGTACGTCATCGTCGCGGGGCACTGCGTACCATTTTCCACCTCGGCCCAAAGCATGTAGCCGGCCGCCCGCGCGACATGCGCGGCGGATGCGGGCTCGGACCATGGGCCCGTATGCAGCCCTTCGGCGACGAGGCGGCGCATGAGCTCGTGCCACGCGGGATGAAATTCGACCTCGTCGCGACGAGCGCCGCAGCGATCGAACAATTTCAGGACGGGGCGATTGCGGTTTGCGGCATCGCCAAGCGCGAACATCTCGGCCATACCAAGCCGCTCGCCCAGTGCCGCGATCCGCTCGTGATCGGCAGCCGATCCTTCACGGGCGAGAGCATCCACCAGCGCGGGATTCGTGGTGAACAGGTTGTAATCGACCAAATCGCTCGACTGGTTCGCCACGTCGCGTGTTGGAGTAACCACGGTTGTGAGCCCTCGGAATGCTACGGCGACTGCTGCTTTCCGGGAAAGCATAGCGCTAAACCGACACGCGGACGTGCGGCATTTCGGCCGCCGTCGCGACAGCGCGCCGCGGCGGCCATGAGCCTGTGGCGGAACCGGCGAACGCTGCGCCCGTTATAAGTTCCACCCGCGGCGCCACACGCTATGCCGGTGCCAGATGTGTCGGTACCACGGGCATCGATGCAGTCCTGCGTTCAGACATGGCATCATGGGCCATTGCGTTACCGGTAGGAGAAGAACGATGCGGCGGACACAGTGGAGCGCGAGCGCCTGGCTCGTGTCGACGGCCCTTGCGGCGATGGCGGTGGCGGTGGCCGCGGATCCACCGGCGGCCAAGAAGTCCGCTGCAGGGACGGCCGCCGCAGCGAAATTCAAGCTGGTCAGCCCGGACATCGGGCAGGGCAAGACCATCGCCCAGGACCAGGTGTTCAACAATTTCGGCTGCAAGGGCAAGAACCTCTCGCCGGCGCTCTTCTGGAGCGGTGCGCCCGCCGGCACGAAGAGCTTTGCGCTCACCATGTACGACCCCGACGCACCGACCGGCAGCGGCTTCTGGCATTGGGTCGTCTATAACATTCCGGCGAGCACGGAGTCGGTGCCGGCCGAAGCCGGCGATCCGAAGAAGAAAGGCATGCCGGTAGGCACCGTCCAGGGACGGACCGATTTCGGCACGTTCGGATACGGCGGCCCCTGTCCACCTGCCGGAAAACCGCATCACTACTACTTTCGCCTGTTCGCCCTGAAGGTCGACAAGCTGGACGTGCCATCGGATGCGACCGCGGCGCTCATCGGCTTCAACATCAACGCGAACACGCTTGCGAAGGCTGAGCTGATGGGGCTGTACGGGCGCTAAGGCCGCGCGTTGGGCGCGCCGCTGGCGGCCCTCATTACGAAGGCGCAATTCGCGGAATGAAGATCGGTCTAATCTCTGACACGCACGGGCTGCTTCGCCCCGAGGCGCTGCAGGCATTAGCCGGCGTGCAGCACATCATCCACGCCGGTGACATCGGAGGACCGGAAGTGATCGAGACGCTCCGGGGAATCGCTCCGGTCGATGCCGTGCGCGGGAACAACGACACGGACGCCTGGGCGGCGCAATATCCGCCGTGGCTCGCTCTTAAGTTCGACGGAGTCGGGATTCATGTTCTGCATGATCTGAAGGAGCTGGACGGGGAGCCCACGGCGGCAGGGTTCCGCGTCGTCATCGCAGGACACTCGCACAAGCCCGGCGTCGTGGAACGCGATGGCGTGCTCTTTGTTAATCCAGGGAGCGCGGGCCCGAGACGCTTCAGCCTTCCCGTGACGATCGGTTACCTGACGGTCGAGGCGGGCAGCGCCCGCGCGCGGATCAAGCCGCTTTTGTGAGCCGTTGCGTGGTCTCGGCACACGCCCCACCGGCGCTATTGCCGCCGGCCTAGGCCGAGGGTACGCTTCGACGCCGTGGCTGCACACTCTTCGGAAACGATGATATCTACTTCGCACAACGCGCCTGAGCGCCGCCCCGCGATCTGGCCTTGGCTGCTCATGCCATTGGTTGTGCTGATGATGTTCTTCACGTTGAAGCGCTTCCACACCGCAAACACTTCGGTGGATGCGCCTGAATCGCACACGCCCACGAGCGGCTCTTCCGAGCCATAAGCAGAGCTGGGCGGCTCCCTGCCGTAGCTTAGGCCCGGCTGCCAACCTGGACCCTCGATTCAGGAACGTTTTCCTTGCGCGGTTATCGCCCAAGGCTGGTCCGCCCGGGTAGTGGTAGCATAGCGCCCCCTTTTCGGACACCACCTCTCCTGCCGGCCGGCGGCGCGCGATCCATCGCACCCGCAGCCCTTCGGCACCCGAGACGCTCAATACCAGACCATGACTCGCGCCGCCACCAAGTCCCGCTCCACGTCCAGATCCGTTCCGCCGGCTCCCAAGCGTGCCCCGAAAGTCGGCTTCGTCAGCCTCGGCTGCCCAAAGGCGCTAGTCGATTCCGAGCGCATCCTCACGCACCTGCGCGCTGAGGGCTACGAAGTCGCTCCGACCTACGATGCGGCGGACGTAGTGGTGGTCAACACGTGCGGCTTCATCGACGCGGCGGTCGATGAATCCCTCGACGCAATTGGAGAGGCTCTCGAACAAAACGGGCGCGTGATCGTAACGGGGTGTCTTGGCGCGAAGCCGGAGCGCATTCTCGAACGCCATCCCCGAGTGCTCAAAGTGACGGGGCCGCACGCCTACGAGGACGTGCTGAACGCCGTTCACGAACACCTGCCGCCGCAACATGATCCGTTCTTCGACCTGTTGCCGCCGCAGGGTGTGCGGCTGACGCCGCGGCACTATGCCTATCTCAAGATCGCGGAAGGCTGCAATAACAAGTGCAGCTTTTGCATCATTCCGGACCTGCGCGGGAAGCTCGCGAGCCGGCGCATCGACGATGTGTTGCGTGAGGGCGAACGGCTCGTGAAAGCCGGCGTCAAAGAGTTGCTCGTAATCTCGCAGGATACGAGCGCCTATGGAGCTGACATCCGCTACGCGACCGGCACCTGGCACGATGAGACGTATCAAACCCGCTTCATCGATCTCGCGCGCGGGCTAGGCTCTCTGGGCGCCTGGGTCCGCCTACACTACGTCTATCCGTACCCGCACGTCGATGAAGTCATTCCGCTCATGGCGGAGCGACGGGTCCTGCCTTATCTGGATATCCCGTTTCAGCACGGAAGCCCGAGCGTGCTCAAGCGAATGCGCCGTCCGGCACACTCGGTCAACACGCTCGCGCGCATCCGCGCATGGCGGGAAGGCTGCCCGGACCTCGTGATTCGCAGTACCTTCATTGTCGGTTTTCCCGGCGAGACGGAGGCCGAGTTCGAGGAGCTGCTTGCCTGGATGGATGAAGCGCAACTCGACCGCGTCGGTTGCTTCAAGTACTCGCCCGTTGACGGCGCAACGGCCAACGCGCTGCCCGACCACGTTCCTCCGGAAGTGCAGGAAGAACGTCGCATACGTTTCATGGAGCGGGCCGCGGCAATCAGCGCCAAGCGCCTCTCCGCCCGCGTGGGACGCCGAATGCGCGTACTCGTAGACTCGGTAGAAAAGAACGTCGCAATTGCGCGCAGCGAAGCCGACGCGCCCGAGATAGACGGTGTAGTTCGTATCAAGGGCGCCAAGACTCTCAAGGCCGGCGACTGGGCAGATGTGGAGATCACCTCGGCCGACGCGTACGACCTGTACGCACGGCTGGCTGCCGGCTGATAACAGCCACGGACATTTCGATCCCGAAGTCCCGCCGTTACGGGACGAGGCGCTTAACCATGAAGGCCGAGCTCGCCGGACAGATGTCGGCGAATTCGCGTGTGCTGCGGATTTCAGGCGGCGCGCTCTCGCGTTCCGTCAACACGTAACCGCGGCGACTGAAAAACGACTCCGCGGTGATTGTCAGTAGGAACAGGGATTGGACGCCCTGCTCCCGCGCGTGAGATTCCGCATGCTCCACCAAGGCGCTGCCCAGTCCACCCGAGCGGGAGTCCGGAACGACGATCAGCGACCGAAGCAGCGCATGCGGCCCGCGGAACTCCAGCCCGATCAGACCATTCGGCGCCCCAGCCGATCCGGAATAGAAAAAATGCGCCAGGTGCGCGCCCGTGAGGTCGGAGGCCGGCAGGCCCGCGCTCGTGAGGAGTGCGGTCGCGACGCAGAGCGATGGACCGGCTTGAATCATCGGATGCACCATGGCGGCTGGCTCAGGCAGCCGTCGGCTTTTTTCCGGGCTTGGCCGTTTTCGTTGCGGACTTTCGGGCAGCGCCCACCGGAGCGCAGTCCGGCTCGCACACGGCTCCCATCTGAGCCGTCCCTCCGCAACAATTCTCGGTCAGATAGCCGACGAGCCCGTTCATGACATCGAAATCCGTGGAATAGATCAGCTCACGGCTCTTGCGCTGCTGTGAGATCAGTCCCGCTCGATGCAGCTGCTGAACATGAAACGTCAGCGAAGACGGGGGGATATTCAGCCGCCCGGCGAGCGTGCCGGCATTCAGCCCCGGCGGCCCCGCCTCGACCAGCATTCGGTAGATGCTCAAGCGGTAATCGTGCGCAAGCGCCGCTAGAGCGGCTACCGCCTGATCGGACTTCATGGCCTGTTCCGTATTTCGAGAATACTCGAATAATATGGGCCGGGGTAGGTCGGCATCAAGACCTTCGGCCAGCGGCTAACTGCCGGCTGGCTCGGCCAGGATCGCCGCGAGCTCGGGAAGGCGCTCCCGGATCTGCTCCCGGGCCGCGCGAAATCGCTTTTGCATCTCGGCCCTGGACAGGGTCGGGTCGCTGCTGGCGGGATCCGGAATCGGCCAGTGCAACCGGCGCACCCGCCCGGGAAGTATCGGACACACCTCGTCGGCACACAGGGTAATCACAACGTTCACTGCTGCCGCATCGACGCCGTCCACCGACTTTGAGTGCTGAGCGGACAGATCGATGCCAATTTCAGCCATGGCCTCGATTGCGTACGGGTTGACCGTAGACGGCCTCGAGCCGGCGCTCAACACGTCAACCTCGCTGCCCAGCAGCGAGCGAGCCAGCCCTTCTGCCATCTGGCTGCGAGCCGAATTCGCCACGCAAAGGAACAGGATTCGCTTTTTCATGACCCAGCCCGGCCCGCCTGTGGCACGACGGTAGACCGCTCCGGCGAGCTTGCATTGCGCCGTACGGCAGCTCCGCGGTCGTACCAGCCGCGGGTACCATTGACGATCCGGACCACCGACAGCATGACCGGCACCTCGACCAGGACTCCCACTACCGTTGCCAGTGCGGCGCCGGACTTGAAGCCGAACAGACTGATGGCCGCGGCCACCGCCAACTCGAAGAAGTTGCTGGCGCCTATCAACGCGGAAGGCGCGGCAACACAGTGCACCTCGCCGGTCGCCCGATTCAGGAGGTATGCCAGACCGGCGTTGAAATAGACCTGGATCAGAATCGGCACTGCCAGCAGCGCAATGACCGTCGGTTGCGCCAAAATCTGCTCACCCTGAAAGGCAAACAGCAGCACGAGCGTGGCCAGTAGCGCCATCAGCGAAACCGGCTGCAGCGTGGCGAGCAGCCTGTCGAGGGCGGCGTGACCGCCGCGCGCGACCCGCTGATGCCGTAGGATTTGTGCGGTGACCACCGGTATTACGATATACAACACGACTGACAGCAGGAGCGTCTGCCAAGGTACCGTGATGGCCGACAGACCCAGGAGTAGTCCAACGATGGGCGCAAACGCGAAGACCATCAGTACGTCATTCAGGGCTACCTGCGACAGGGTGAAATGCGGCTCCCCCCGGGTGAGCTGACTCCAGACGAACACCATGGCCGTGCAGGGCGCGGCGGCAAGAATGATGAGACCGGCAATGTACGAATTCAGCTGCTCGGCCGGCAGCAGCGGTCGGAACAGGTACCCGACAAAGAGCCAGCCGAGCAGCGCCATCGAGAACGGCTTCACCGCCCAGTTCACGAAGAGCGTGACGCCAATTCCCCGCCAGTGCTCCTTCACCCGATGGAGGGCCGCGAAATCGATTTTCGCCAGCATGGGGATGACCATGAGCCAGATCAGCAGCGCGACCGGCAAGTTGACGTGCGCAATCTCGATCGAGCCCACGGCCTGAAACACGGCGGGAAATGCCTGACCCAGTGCGATCCCGGCCACGATGCACAGAGCCACCCAGAGCGTTAGAAAGCGTTCGAAAAGCGACATCATCGGTCCGGCGGGATGCAACACGGACTCGCGGCAGCGGCCTTCTCCGGAGCCGGATCATTGCCGTAGACAGTGGCTTCACCCCTGGTGAGAAAGGTCTCCCACTGGATGCCCTGCGGGTCGGCAATCCAACTCTTTTCGCTCTTCGCATAACAGCAGGTCGTCGCGCCCTCCTCGAGCACCGGGCCCTCAGCGCGCTCGAGCCGTCCGTAGACTTCGGCGAGCTCCTGGCGATCTTCGACTTGCAGCCCGAGGTGGCGAATCCCCGAGGCGCCGCCGCGCTGACTGATCGCGAAATTCACGCGGGGGTCCTCGAGCATCCACTTCGCGTAGTCGGACTTCAGCACCACAGGGTCGGCAGCAAAGAGCTCGCGATAAAAGCGCAGCGACGCGTTCAAATCAGTGACGCTGACATGCACATGAAGCCGTTTCATGGGAATCTCCGCAATGTTTGCCGGAACGGGTTACTTCTGATATTTCGAGTAATGTAGAAATAATGATCGGCGCGCCACCGGATGTCAAGGCGTCCACCGATCGAAGCGTGGCCGCGCTATGCGAGCGAAGCCGCGGTTCCGTAGCGCTTGTTGAGTCTTGCGCAGATTGGGCTAATCTAAACCGATCACGGACCGCCTTGCTCGAGATGAACGTAGAAAAAGCCAGCGTCTGCCCCCTCGACTGCCCGGACACCTGCAGTCTGTCCGTGACGGTTGCAGGCGATCAGGTTGTCGGCGTGCGGGGCTCGAAGGTCAATCCCATTACCCACGGTGCCGTCTGCGCCAAAGTGGCCAATTATTATCCCGAATTCGTGCATGGCCCGAACCGCCTGCGTCATCCACTGAGGCGCGTTGGTGCAAAAGGCGCTGGCGAGTTCGAGCGAATCTCCTGGGATGAGGCACTCGACACCATTCACCGCCGCGTCAGCGGCATCATTGACCGCTACGGCCCGCAAGCGTTGCTGCCGCTCAACTATGCCGGCCCGCACGGGATGCTCGCAGGCGATTCCATGTCACTGCGGTTCTTCCACAGAATCGGTGCCTCGCTGTTGAGCCGCAGCCCGTTGTGTGGTGGCATCCGGTCCGCGGCCTACTCGGGCACTTTCGGAGCGACCCCCGGGACACCGATCCAGCAGGTAAGCTCAGCCAAACTCGTCATCGTTTGGGGCAACAACGCAACGAGCTGCAATCTGCACCTCATGCGGCAGATCAACGCCGCCAAGCGCAACGGCGCGCGGCTGGTGGTGATCGACCCCCGACGAGTAAAAGTCGCCGAACAGGCGCATCTGCATTTGCCCGTGCGTCCCGGGACCGATGTGGTTCTGGCCTGGTCCATTGCCGTGGAGCTGGAGCGGCTGGGCGGGCTCGATCAGGCGTTCATAGAAAAGCACGTCCTGGGGTTCGATGCTTACATGCAAGCCGCGCGGGCCTACCCTCCTGAGCGTGCTGCTGAGATTTGTGGCGTCCAACTCGATGACGTCCGTACCTTGGCGCGGTGGTACCGGGATTCGACACCCGCCGTCATTGCCTGGGGCAATGGTCTGGAGCGCAACCAAAACGGCGGCTCGGGCCTGCGTGCTATTGCGGCCCTCCCGGCGCTCGCGGGCAAATTCGGCATCACCGGCGGCGGGCTGGTGGGTGGTGCAGGCCACGCTTTTCCGAAGACTCCCGACCGATTGACCCGTGCCGACCTCGTGCCACCGCAAACACGCACCATCAACATCATCGACGTCGGCAAACTGCTGCTCGATGAGAACCTGGACCCGCCGCTGAAGGCACTGTTCATCTACAACCACAATCCGGTGATTGTCCATCCCGATCAGAACCGTCTGAAACAGGGGTTGGCGCGTGAGGATATGTTCATCGTCGGCATCGAAGTAGCCATGACGGACAGCATGGCGTATGCAGATGTCGTTTTGCCGGCCTGCACGCACTTTGAACATGCAGATCTCTACGCAGCCTACGGGCAGCAATTCCTGCAGCGTGCCGAGGCGGTCATTCCGCCCGTGGGTGAAAGCCTGCCGAATACCGACATATTTCGGCGGCTTGCCGCCAAGTTCGGCTTTACGGATGCTGCGTTCACGGAAAGTGACGCCGAGCTGATGGACGCGGCGTTAAACCTGGATGATCCACGCATGCAGGGAATCCGCGCGAGCGGGATTCCGATCGATCGGGCGATGCGGATGGAGTATGCCGGTCAGGAGCCAGTCCTTTTCCAGAACGTATTGCCACGAACGCCCAGCGGCAAAGTCGAGCTGGAATCGCCCACGCTCGGCGCGCGTTATGGCGCAGCGCTCCCCGGATACCGGCCGCTAGTCTCGTCCTACCCACTGACGCTCATCACACCTGCCTCCGACAAGCGCATCACTTCCACCTTTGGGGGTCTCCCGGCCAACGACGCCGCGCCGGTGCTGGAGATGAATCCCGCTGACGCCGTTGCACGCGGGCTGGTCGATGGCGCTGCCGTGAAAGTCTGGAACGAGTTGGGACAGGTGTTTTTGCAACTGCACATCACGACTACCGTGCGTGCCGGTGTGGTGAGTTCAGACAAAGGCGCGTGGCTTCGGACGAGCAGGAACAGACAGACAGTATCGGCGTTGGCTCCGACGCACAAAGCCGACCTGGCCGACGGCGCGTGCTACAACGATTCGCGCGTGGAGGTGGCGGCGCAGTAGCTGGCTCCCTCGGCTCCAGTTCCTAGATCGCTTCATCGCGCGCATCCCGCAAACGTTCCAATCCAACGAGAGCGGCGTACTGCAACAGCAGTATGGTCTTTCCGTCCTGGATCGCGCCCGTTTTGATCATCTTCAGCGCAGAGGACAGCGACAACTCCATCACTTCGATGTCCTCGCCCTCCGCGGCCTCACCTCCACCTGCGGATACGCGATCTCGAGAGTCATATTCGGCAACAAAGAAGTGCAGCTTCTCCGTGACCGACCCGGGACTCATGTACGCCTCCAGGATCTTGCGTGGTGATCTGACCCTAAATCCCGCTTCTTCCTCGGCTTCCCGGCGGATGCACATACGCGCATCCTCCCCGTCGAGCAATCCCGCGCAGGCCTCGATCAAGAGCCCATCATCGCAGCCGTTTACATACGCGGGAAACCGGAACTGTCGGATCAACACCACCGTAGAGCGTTCAACGTTGTACAACAGCAGCACCGCTCCGTTGCCCCGATCATAGGTTTCCCGACTCTGCGTTTGCCAGCGGCCGTTCCGGCATCGATAGTCGAAGGTTGTCTTCTTCAAAATATACCAGTCATCCGACAGCACGCGTTCTTCGAGGATGCGCACGCGATCGCTGCTCGGTAACCGTTCAGCCCCGCTCATCGACTTGCCCCGTCCGGATTCCGGCGCAGCGGCAGTTGGCTGACATCGGTGTAGACCGGTAGACCGAGCTCGCGGGCACGGCCCACATCCAAGTCGGCGCCACGCGACTCACCGGGGATCCGGAGCACGGCATCGCAGCACTCCAGCAAGCGATGGGCGACCGGATATTGATAGGCCCGAAACACCGGATCATCGGTACCGCGCCCACCGGCGGCATGCATGATCGGCAACGCCACCCACTCTGCGACCATCGGCAGGTGCCCGCGTTCGTAGATTGGAAGTGCAAAGCTTTCAAGACGCTCCCGATTGAGTGCAATCCTCCGCGGATCCCCATTGGTGCCCGATAGATAGGGACCGGCGATGAGCACCAGCAGCGGCTTGGACGCCTCGACGAGCGCTGTTTCCGTCATGGCAGCTTCATGCAGACTCGTGCAGTTTCGTGCAATACTAAGGATGCCCGGCGCAATTGGCAAGCGTAAGGGGCAGGCAGGCAGCCGGCGGCTGATATAGTCGGCAATTCCCTGCTTCCCGTAACGAAACACGGCTGCACTGAACATGCTCACCGCACAGCGCAAGAAGCTGATCTTGAGTCGCCTGTCGGCCGAGGGCCAGATTGTGGCGAGGGATCTGGCCCAGGAACTCGGGACTTCCGAGGACACGATCCGTCGCGACCTGCGCGAATTGGCGCAAGGCGGCAAACTACAGCGGGTGCATGGGGGAGCTTTGCCAGCCTCGGCGGCGCTCGGGGATCTGAAGGCGCGCGAGCAGGTCGCGCCTGGGGATAAGAGCGAGTTGGGTCGCGCCGGTGCTTCCATGATCCGAGCCAATCAGGTCGTCATACTGGATGGCGGCACTACCGCGCTGCAGGTGGCTTGCCATCTCCCGCCCGATCTGCGTGCCACTATCGTCACTCACAGCCCGACTGTGGCTGTGGAAGCGGCCAAACATCCGTGCGTCGATATCATCATGCTGGGAGGACGGCTATTCCGACATTCGATGGTCAATGTGGGCGCGGCGGTGATCGATGCGGCCTCACGCTTGCGAGCGGACCTGTATTTCATGGGCGTAACGGGCGTTCACCCGACGGCGGGTCTGAGCACGGGTGATGCCGAGGAAGCGGCCGTAAAGCGCGCTCTACACGAGCGTGCCGCTGAGACCATTGTGCTCGCCTCAGCCGAAAAGCTCATGGCGGCTTCACCATTTCTGGTGACATCTCTCTCGGAGATTAGTTTGTTAATGGTTCCGCCCAGAACCCAGGATCGTATCCTACGTGCGTTGCGTGCCACCGGTACCAAGGTCGAGCGCGCTCGAAGAGCGCAAAGAGGTTTCAACGCCCGCTGAGTCGCATTTGCATCGATACGTGGAATGACCGGGTTGACTGTCGCGATGTGCCCAATGTCGCTGCTGCGAATGAATCCAAGCCCCGCTTCAGCGGGAGGCAGTGCTCTTCATCATTGAAGTCACTGTCAGTCTCCACCGGCTGTTGTCATCGCCGGTAAAGAGGCT